>JARROF010000001.1:0-85380 GCA_037384205.1 Novosphingobium sp.
AACAGAGGCTGTCCGGCCCGCACATAGCCGCCCTCGGTGAAGTAGCGCTTACTGATCACGCCCGATACCTGCGGCCGCACTTCGGAGGTTTCGTAAGCAACCGTGCGGCCGCTCAGCGACACGCCGACCGGAACATCGGCCTGCTTCGCAACGATATAGCCGACCTGGGCAGGGGGGCGCTTCTGCCCGCCCTGCTGTTCACCCGAACAGGCGGCAAGGGTGATCACGGCTGACAGGGTAGCCAGCGTAATCCGGCTTCGCTTTGCGAACGAGCGTGTGGAGACGGGGAAGGGTATCAATTGTTTCCGCTTTCTGACGACTTGCAGGAGCTATCGAGGCATGCCGTGCCCTCCGCAAGCACTCTTCTCCCGCTTGCGACATTTTACAACGAACTATGTCGTTGTCCTGTCACGGCTTCGCATGGTCGTTCGCTAGGCTATGCCGGAAATCAGGCCGAGCAGCGTATCCGCAGCCTTGCTGCGGTAGCGCTCCTTATGCCTCAGGCCGTAGAAGGGACGCGGTTCCAGTTCGATCGGCAGGCGGTGAAGCGTTCCGGCAAGCAGGGCCGGGCCCACAACAAATGTGGACAGCACGCTATTGCCCACGCCCGCCTCGACAGCGCTACGCACGGCTTCGTTGGAAGGCAGTGTCATGGCAACGTGCAATGTTCCCGGATCTATGCCCATCCCGAGGAGGGCGGTCTCGAACGTTGAACGCGTGCCCGATCCCGGTTCGCGCAGAACCCATGGAACTGTGCGGATCCATTCCGCATCCGCGCTTTCCTGCCCGGGCGCGCTGCCGACGGGTACGAGTTCATCTTCGCCCACCTGCCAGCGGGCAAGGGCGGGATCGTCGATCAGGCCCTCGATAAAGCCCAGTTCCACGCTGCCGCTGCGGACTTGCGCTGCCGCGCTCTCGCTATTGGCAATGCCGAGTTCGACAGTGATGCGGGGATAGAGCTCGGAAAACCGCGCAAGGATGGCGGGAAGCCAATAGCTGGCGATGGTCTGGCTGGCGACTAGCGAGAGCGTGCCGCGGTCCAGTCCGGCCAGATCGGCAAGTGCCTGTTCGGCGGAGTGGGCCCGGCCCAGAACGGCGCGCGCTTCTTCAAGAAAGGCCCGACCGGTAGCGGTCAGCTCGATGCCGCGCCCGACGCGGTGGAACAGGTGAACGCCGTGCCGCGCTTCGAGCGCGGCAATGGCGGCACTGACGGCGGACTGAGTGAGATTGAGCGCTTCGGCGGCCCGCGTCATGTGCTCGCGTTCGGCCACGCATACGAAGATGCGCAATTGCTCAAGCGTCATGGCCGGCACCTGGAATGGCGGGCGTTCATCGGTTTGTTCATGGGCGCTTTCATGAGGGCAAAGGTCCGGCCGGTAAAGCCATCTTGCAGGCGGGACGGGGCCGATCCGCCTGCCGGGGCATTCATCAATTCTTCTTGTCGAAATCACCGCGACAACGTGTTGGATGTCTTTGCCGGAAAGGCTCAAAGTTCCGTCAACGGCAGCATTCCTGCCAGTTTTCTGATCGAAAAGGAGGCCGCGATGGCGACCCGAACCCTTGCGATGGCGGGGCCGCGAAGGCGCGTGCCGTTGTCCGACAGAGTGACCGCCGGCATAAGCCGTCTGCTGCCCGGCCTTGGTTTGTGCCTTGCGGTGACGCTGGCGGCAGAGGCTGCTGCGCGTGCGGAAGCGGCACTTTTCGGGCAGGCCTGGATCGAGCCGCTGGTGCTTGCGATCCTGATCGGCACGGTGATCCGGACCGCATGGACACCCTCCGTGCGGTGGTTTCCCGGCATTGATTTCAGCGCGAAGTTCTTGCTGGAAGTGGCCGTGGTGCTGCTGGGCGTGTCGGTCAGCGCAGCGACCATCATGGCGGCGGGGCCTGCCTTGCTGGCCGGTATCGCGGCCATCGTGTTCGTCGCCATCGGCTTCAGTTTCAGTATCGGCAGGCTGCTGGGCCTGTCGAAGCGCATGGCTGTTCTGGTGGCTTGCGGCAATTCGATCTGCGGCAATTCGGCCATAGCGGCAGTCGCGCCGGTGATCGGTGCGGACGGCGATGATGTTGCCGCCTCGATTGCCTTTACCGCCGTTTTGGGCGTCGCGGTCGTGATCGGTCTGCCGGCGATCGGGCATGTACTGGGCATGGAGGCGCTGGGGTACGGCGCGCTGGCCGGGCTCACCGTTTATGCCGTGCCGCAAGTTCTGGCCGCCGCGACTCCGTTCGGCAGCACGGCTGTTCAGATGGGCACGCTGGTCAAGCTGGTGCGGGTGCTGATGCTGGGGCCCGTCTGTCTGATCCTCGCCATGTTGACCGGCCGCCTGCGGGAGGAGACGGATGAGGGGACATCGCATGTCGCGGCGGGGGAAAGGCCGATGCGTGGGCGTCCTCCGGTTCACCATCTTATCCCATGGTTCATCATCGGCTTTCTGGCGCTGGTCGCGGCGCGGTCGCTGGACTGGGTGCCGCACGTCCTGCTGGCGCCTGCCGGGACAATGGCGACGTTGCTCACGATCATATCCATGGCAGCGCTCGGTCTGGGCGTGGACGTGCGCACCGTGGCGCGGGCAGGTGGGCCGGTTACCGCCACCGTCATCGCCTCGCTGCTGGCGCTGGGCGGCATCAGCCTCACCGTCTTGCACCTCCTCCACGTCGGGTAAGGCTCTATTCGCGTGGCTTGCCGTCCCTCAGCGGTAGCCGGGCAGGCGCGGGTCTTCCCGGAGATAGTCGGTGGAGATGCACTGCGCGCCACTGGCAAGCGCGGCGCCGAGCCGGGTGGCTTGCCCGCGCGGGCTTCCCATGTGTCGGCATTGGCGCGCGTGCGCACGATGAAACCGGCCTTGACGTCACGGGCGACCCTGTCCGCATCTTGACGCCGGGCTTCTGCAGGACGGTGTCAGCGCCCCCGGCGGGCAGTGGCTGCACCCGCGGCAAGACCGAGGGAAAGGGTGAGAAGGGACATCCGGACTCCGGAGCGAGCATACAGGAAAATAGCGGCCCGACCGTCTGCGGCTTGCCGGTGACAGGCATGGGAAGGCCCGTGTGTTTTTCTTGGCCTTCTCCGCCTTTACCAACAGAAATTAACCAGCTTCCCGTAAGTATTTCCTGCGGGGCGCAGAATTTTTACGCCCTTGGCTGTACTACGTTGATTTATATGACTACTCTACCTCTCGAAAATATAGCGCGGGCAAGGTTCCGTAATAAAGAGGGGAGTATCATGGCGGTTTCAGACCATGTTGATTTCAATGGCTTTATGGAAGGCGTCAAACGCCGCAATCCCTATCAGCCCGAATTCGTGCAGGCCGTGCAGGAAGTCGCTGAAGACATTTTCGATTTCATCACGGACAAGGAAGAATATCACGAGCAGCAGATCCTGCGCCGCATTGCCGAGCCGGACCGTGTCGTCAGCTTCCGCGTCTGCTGGGAGGATGACAACGGCAACATTCGCGTGCAGCGCGGCTGGCGCGTGCAGAACAACAATGCGATCGGTCCCTACAAGGGCGGCATTCGCTTCCACCCGTCCGTAACCGAAAGCGTGCTCAAGTTCCTGGCCTTCGAGCAGACGTTCAAAAACGCGCTGACCGGACTGCCGATGGGCGGCGGCAAGGGCGGGTCGAACTTCAACCCCAAGGGCAAGAGCGTGCGGGAAATCATGCGCTTTTGCCAGTCCTTCATGACGGAACTCTACCGTCATATCGGCGCCGATGTCGATGTGCCGGCGGGCGACATCGGCGTGGGCGGGCGCGAGATCGGCTTCATGTTCGGCCAGTACAAGCGGATTACCAACCATTTCACCGGCGTTCTGACCGGCAAAGGGCTCGAATACGGCGGGTCGCTGATTCGTTCGGAGGCGACGGGGTACGGTGCCGTTTATTTCCTGACCAATATGCTGGCGGCCAAAGGCATGGACCTGCAGGGTAAGACGGCGGTCATCTCGGGTTCTGGCAATGTCGCAACCCATGCGGCCGAAAAGGTCGTGCATCTGGGCGGAAAGCCGCTGACCTTGTCGGATTCCGGCGGGTTTATCCACGATCCCGAGGGACTCACGCTGGAAAAGATCGATTGGGTGAAACACCACAAGACCCACCGGCGCGGTCGCATTTCGGAATATGCCGATGAGTTTCCGGGATCGACCTACCACGAGGGCAAGACGCCCTGGCACGTACCCTGCGACGTGGCGCTGCCTTGCGCCACCCAGAATGAGCTTCTGGGAGAAGATGCCCGGACCCTGGTAGCCAATGGCTGCATCGCCGTGTCGGAAGGTGCCAATATGCCCTCCGACCTTGAAGCGGTGCATACTTTCAGGGACGCGAAGATCATGTTCGCACCGGGCAAGGCCGCCAATGCGGGGGGCGTTGCCGTCTCCGGCCTTGAAATGAGCCAGAATTCCACACGCCGCGCCTGGAACGAGGCCGAGTTGCAGGAGATGCTCAGGAACATCATGAAAGGCATCCACGAGCGCTGCCTGACCTATGGCGATCGGGGCGGCGGCTATGTCGACTACGTGAAGGGCGCCAATATCGCCGGTTTCAAGAAAGTCGCCGATGCCATGCTGGCCTTCGGCGTGGTATAAACAGGCATGGCGGATGTGGAAACGCGGGCGGCCAGTTCGCCGCCGGCGCCGAAGAAAAGCTATCCTACGCAAGCCGTGCAACTGGTACGCACGGCCACGCAGACCCATCTGGTCCTCAGCCAGATGGCGGACCAGAAGGCCAGCATCCTGATGGGAGCGACGTTTATCGTCTTTTCCATCACGGTGGGGCAGGCGGGCGAAAGCGGCCTGCCGCTGCCCTTGCTGGTCCTGTCCTGCTTTTCGTTCCTTTCGGCGGTCTGCGCAGTCATGGTGGTGATGCCCTCCACGCGTCAGCCGCTGCTGGATGTTGAGACATCCAACATCCTGTTCTTCGGCGTGTTCACACAGATGCCGGAGGAGGAATTTACCGAACTCGTGGTTGAGCGGCTCGCAACAGACGAAGGCATGTTCCGCACGATGCTGCGCGACGTCTATCAGAACGGGCAGGTGCTGCAGAAGAAGAAGTATCGCTATCTCGGCTATGCCTACCGGCTCTTCCTTCTCGGCCTGACGTTCACGCTTGCCGCCTATCTGCTGTTCGGCAGCGTGAACGTCAGGCCGCCGATCTGAGGCTGGTTAGCGGATACCGAGGACACCCGCCTGCTCGCGCAGGTAGCCGGCCCTTGCGGGATTGGCGGCGATGGCATCGGACAGGGCTTTGGCGGCCTTGTCCGGCTGCTGCAACGTCTTGCGGCTGCGCATCAGCATGACCCAGCCATCGACGTTTGAGGGATCGTTTTTCAGCCGGTTCTCCAGTCGTTCGACCATTCCTTCGGCCATGGTCTGCTGATCGGCGGGCCGCAAGGCGGAGGCGCGGGCGATATCCTGCCGTGTGGGGCCGGGAATCGCCTGTGCCGCCATGGGCATCGTACGGGGCGACGAGGAGGGGGCAGGAGCCTGTTTTTGCGCGGCGGCGATTCGATCGGCGACCTCGATCTTGTGAATCTTGCCCACCTGCTCGATCGTGCGGACCAGATCGCTGTGCCAGGGCGCGTCGGGCGGCGTGTCTGACAGCAGTGCCAGCCACTGCGCCAAGGCCGCTTCATGATCTCCGGTGAGGTCTTGCCTGACAGCATCGAAATAGCGGGCGCGCGGGTCCTTGGGGTCCAGTTCGAGTGCCTTTGCAAATGCGGTGGCAGCTTCGGCGGGCATGGGATCGTGTTCGCTCGCCATGACGCGCGCCTCCCCCAGTGCAGACCATAACGAGGCATCGCCGGGTTCCAGTGTGGCCGCACGGTCATAAGCGTGCACGGCGTCCGCAAACTGCTGCTCGCCGTAATAGGCGGCGCCGAGCTTGCGCCAGGCGGCCACATCGTCCGGATGATCGGATGCGTTCTTTTCCAGATCGGCGAGAGTCTGCGGCCTGCCGGCATCCGCATGAGCGACAGATGCGGTTGTTTCACCGGATGTGCTGATGAATCGATAGGTAACGATGCCGATAACAATCAAGACGGCCAGTATCAGGGCAGCGCGATCGAAACGAATTCTGTTCTTGCTCTGTTGTGTCATCGCCAATTTCCGTCCATTACTGCACTATCGACCGCCGGAATTTGCGGGGCAGGGTGTTCGCGTCAGATGCGGGCTTTTGCAGGGGATTGCAATCGTCCGTCATGGCAGCAAGCGGCGGCGAGGGGGAAGTGGTGGAAGTCAGTGTGCGTATCGCCATCGTCGGGTCGGGCCCCGCAGGTCTCAGTGCGGCCGGTCGTGCCGCGCAGCTTGGCATCAGCCATGTCCTGCTGGAAAAGACCGATCACTTGTCCGACACGATCTACAAGTATCAGAAGGGCAAGCACGTCATGGCGACGCCCAGCTCGCTGGTGCTGCGCTCCGATCTCGATTTCGAGGCGGGTAAGCGCGAAGCGATCCTCGATATCTGGGACGAGCAGACGGCGAGCCTGAAGATCGATGTCCACTATGATGCCGATGTCGTGAAAATCGAAGGCGAGAAGGGCGCGTTCGTGCTCTCGCTCAAAGGTGGGGATACGATCCGGGCCGAAGCGGTGATTCTGGCTATCGGTACGCAGGGCAACCCCAATCTGCTGCGCTGTGCGGGCGCGGAACTGCCGCATGTGCAATACCAGCTCGACGATCCCACCGAATATGTGGACGAGCATGTCACTGTCGTCGGCACCGGCGATGCGGGCATCGAGAATGCGCTCGGCCTTGCCGCGGACCCGGCGCAGGGCAATGTGGTGACGATCCTCAACCGTGGCACCGAGTTCGCCCGCGCCAAGCCGGCCAACGTCAAGTTGCTGCAGGAGGCTGAGGCCGCCGGGCGCATAACGATCCGCTACGAGACCACGCCGGCCGAAGTCCGGCCCGGCGAATTCGTGCTCGATACCCGCGACGGGCAGGAAACCATCCGGTGCGACCGCATCATAGCGCGTACTGGCTCGGCGCCGCCGCGCACGTTCGTGGAATCTTGCGGGATCGCGTTTACCAGCCCGGAGCGCGAGGCTTTTCCGGTGCTCTCGCCGGTGTTCGAGACGACCCGCCCGGGTATCCATGTGATCGGCGCGCTGGCGGGCTATCCGCTCATCAAGCACTGCATGAATCAGGGCTACGATGTCGTCGAGTTCCTGAACGGAAACACCACGCTCAAGCCGGCCGACGAGCCGATTCTGGCCGAGAAGTTCGCGCCTTTGTCGGGCAACCGCAGTGTGGCCGAATGGCTCGATCTGTTCGGATCGAGGATCGAGATTTTCCGTGATATTTCCGCGCTGCAACTGCGCGAACTGATGCTCGATTCCGATGTGCAGGCTTTTACAAAGGGGCAGGCCGTGTTCGAGAGAAACGAGCCGGGCTCTTCGCTCTTTGCGATCGCGCAGGGCTCGGTGCTGGTCGAGGTCAGCAAGGACGATCCCAGCATCACCGTGCCGATCCGCGAAGGTTCGATCTTCGGCGAAGTCGGCCTGATCTCGGGTCGCCGCCGCGGTGCGACCATCCGGGCTGCCGAAGACCTGATCGTGGTCGAACTGTCGCGCGCCGCCGCGCTCAAACTAATTGCCACTGCGCCCGCAGCCGCCAAGGCCGTCAATCGTATCTCGGTCGAGCGGCAACTGCTGCAGATCTTCGGCTCGGGCCTGACCCGCGAGGACGTCGCCGAACTGGTCGAAGGCGCCGAAGTCGAAGAGGCGCGCGCTGGCAAGATCGTCCTCAAGGAGGGTGATGAAGGCAACGATATCTACATCATCCGGCGCGGTTCTATGATCGTGGAGCGCGATATCGCAGGAAAATCCGTGTTCCTGAGCTACCTTCCCGCAGGGTCCTATGTCGGCGAAATGGCCGTGATCGACGGGGCGCCCCGCAATGCCACGGTTCGCGCGGCGATCCGTTCGGAAGTGATCCGCCTGCCGGGTGAAGCCTTCGTACGGCTTCTGGAGAAAAAGCCCGCGCTGCTCCGGAAGGCCCGCAGCGAGGTGGAGCGCCGCAAGGAAATCAACAGTTTCATCGAGGGGCGCAAGGAGAATTTCTCCAGCGTTGTCGACATGTATTCGCAGACTGCCCAGTTCCTCGTCGACAACGGCATCGGCGAAGCGACCGACGTGCTGCTGATCGACGAGACGCTCTGTGTTGGCTGCGACAATTGCGAAAAAGCCTGCGCCGACAGCCACGACGGCCTTTCGCGCCTGGACCGCGAAGCGGGCACGACATATGCGCATCTCCACGTGCCGACCTCGTGCCGCCACTGCGAACATCCGCATTGCATGGCCGATTGCCCGCCCAACGCGATCCAGCGCGGCGTAGACGGCGAAGTTTTCATCGACGAGACCTGCATTGGCTGCGGCAATTGCCAGAGGAACTGCCCTTACGGCGTGATCCGCATGGATGCAGTGCCGCCGAAGAAGTCCTCGCTGCTTTCGTGGCTGTTCCTCGGTAAAGGGCCGGGGCCGGGCGAGCCTTCCAAGACCTGGCGCAAGAAGAACGCCGAAGGGACCGAGCAGCCTAAAAAGGCGATCAAGTGTGACATGTGCTCGGGGATCGACGGTGGCCCCTCCTGCGTGCGGGCCTGCCCGACGGGGGCGGCGATCCGCGTGTCGCCGGAGGCCTACCTGTCGGTTGCCCTGCTGGCGGAGGAGGACTGATGGCGAGTGTGTCTGAAACCGGACGCGGCGCAAATCGTGAGTATCAGTCCAGCCACGAAGGGTTCCTGCGTCATCGCGGCTTTCGCTGGATGAAGATTGCAGCGGCGCTGTGCGTCATTGCCATCGCCGCTTACTTCCTCACCGATCCCAAGCCGCGTCCAAGCGGCAGCACCTGGGTCGGCTATACGCTCGGCACGATAGGCGCGCTGCTGATCGTCTGGCTTTCGCTTCTGGGCATTCGCAAGCGGGCGATTACCGAAGGGCGCTGGTCGCTCAAGGCGTGGACGTCCGCCCACGTCTATCTTGGCCTGTCGCTGATCGTGGTGGCTACGCTGCACACCGGTTTTCAGTTCGGCTGGAACGTTCACACGCTCGCTTATGCGCTGATGATGCTGGTGATTCTCTCCGGCCTGTTCGGCATCTGGGCCTATTCGTCGCTGCCTTCCGCGCTCAGCAACAACCGCGAGCAGATGACGCAGGGGCAGATGATAGACGCGATCCGCGCGCTTGACCGTCAGCTCAACGACGCCGCGCAGCCACTGGCGCGTGCGCAGTCAGACCTTGTGATCGCCGCTCTGGAGGAAGATCCCTTCGCGGTGGGGCTGATGCGGCGGCTTTCGGGCAACTATCCGCAATGCGCGACGCAGGCCGCGATCCTTGGGCTTGCCGGAGAACACGATGCCGCCTGCGAGCGCGTCGAAAAGTTGCTGGTGCGCCGCAAGGCCCAGCTTGAGCGCCTGCGCCGGCAAATGCGGCTGAAGGCCATGCTCGAAGTGTGGCTCTATGTGCATGTGCCGGCAACGATGGCACTGCTGGCCGCGCTCACCGCCCATATCATTTCCGTCTTCTATTACTGGTAGACCCCATGACATTCCGGATCCGCCAGATTGAAATCACCGCGACCGGGCGCGAAATCGTCCGTGACCGTGACATCGCCGCCGATACGATTGCGATCGGCCGCTCGACCGAAAATGATATTCACCTGCCCGATCTGGCGGTGGAGGCCCGGCACGCCACGATCGCGCTGCACGGCAGCGGTCGTCTGGAAGTCGCGGCAACCGGCTCGCTGGGGTTTGTGCGCGACGGTGTCGATACCCGGTCCGCCGCGATCGACAGCCGGGGCGGGGCCGAACTCGGTTTCGGAACCTACCGCATCACCGTCTCGCAGGACGAGGACGGTGCGGTGCTGCTCACTGTCCGGCAGACCGAGGCCTCGGCCACGCGTTCGGGCGATCTGGAGGAAAAGCGCCGTTTCTCTTTGCAGGGCGTGCTTCCGGGCAAGCGCATGGTTTCCTGGGTGCTGGGCGCGGCGATCCTGCTGGTGTTCCTCGCGGTGCCGATCATCAGCCACGCCACGCGCGATCCGGATTCCAAACGCGGCGTGATCGGCGATGCGAGCTGGAACCCCGGCGGGCTCAGTCTGGCGCATCGCTCGCTGACCGACCGGTGCGATGTGTGCCATGTCAAGGCCTTCGTCTCGGTGCGCGACGAAACCTGCCGCTCCTGTCACAAGGACGTACACGACCATGCCGATCCGAAACGGCTTGCCATCGCACGGGGCCATATGCCGCTCGGGGACCGTCTGCTGTGGTCCGTGGCACACGCTTTCGGGAAGGAGGGGCCCGGCGCCTGTCAGGATTGCCACGTCGAACACCAGGGGCCGAAGCGCCTTGATGCGCCGAGCCAGAAGTTTTGCTCCGATTGCCATGTCCGGCTGAAGAGCAATCTGCCCGACACGCGGCTGGGTAACGCCGGTGATTTTGCCAGGCTGCACCCGCAGTTCACCCCCGCGGTGGTGACCGATGCGATGACCCGCAAACGCACGCCGATCTCGCTCGACGATGCGCCGCGTCAGGACAACGGTCTGGCCTTCTCGCACAAGGTTCACCTTGATCCGCTGGGCGGCGTCGCGCGCATGGCGGCCAATATCGGCGCAGAGCGTGGTTATCGGCCGGGTGGGCTGCAGTGCCAGAACTGCCATCACAAGACCGAGGATGGCGTGCGCTTCAAGCCGGTGCAGATGGAGCGCGATTGCGAGGCCTGCCACAGTCTGGCCTACGACAAGGTCGGCGGGATTTTCCGCCAGTTGCATCACGGTGACGTCAATCAACTGATAGCGGACCTTTCCGCACGAGACTACCGTCCCAGCCTGCCCGCCGGCACGAACCGCGAACGGCCGGGGCATTATGCGCCGGGCGGCCTCTACAGCTTCAACTATTCGGCCCCCTCCTGGCATGGGTTGCAGCTTCGCGGTGCCTTGTCCAAGGATGGCATCTGCGGCGAATGCCATCGCCCGACCATGATTAAGGGCAAGCTGGGCGTTGTGCCGGTGACGCAGCCGATGCGTTTCATGGAACATGGCTGGTTCGATCACGCCGCGCACAAGCAGGAAAAGTGCGAAAGCTGCCATGAGGCGAAAACATCGAAGACGTCTGCGGATTTGCTGCTGCCGGGTATCAAAAAGTGCCGGACCTGCCATGTCGGCGAAGATTCGACGGCAAAAGACAAGGTAGCGTCGAGCTGCGCGATGTGTCATGGATATCACACGACGGCGATAGGCTCTGAGAAGCGCAAGCCGTTGGCAACCAAGATCGCGCTACAGCCGGACTGAGCTTCGGCGGAGAAAGGGGCTTCGATCTTGGGAAAGGCTGCATTGCTGATCGCACAGATCACCGACATTCATATCGGCTTCGATCCGGACAACCCGGACGAATACAACATGCAGCGCCTGAAGGTGGTGCTGAACCGCATCGCGACCGGGCCCAATCGCCCGGACCTGCTGCTGATGACTGGGGACCTTACCGAACTCGGCGATGCGGAAAGCTATGCCAGGCTGGCGGATGCCGTTTCCGATTTCCCGTTTCCCGTGCTGGCGATGGCAGGCAATCATGATCAGCGCGAACCGCTTCTTGCAGCATTTCCGGATACGCCCAGCCATGATGGATTCGTGCAATATGCGCTCGATCTGGACGGGCTGCGGCTGGTCGTGCTCGATACGCTCGACCCGGGCCGTCACGGCGGTGCCTTCTGCGAAACGCGTGCCGCTTGGCTGGAGGCCGAACTGGCCGCGCATCCGTATACGCCGACCGTGATCGCCCTGCACCATCCCCCGTTCGAAAGCGGCCTCGCATGGCTGGACAGCGGCGCGCAGGAACCATGGATTCAAAGGCTGGCGGAGGCCATTGCGGGGCACGGGCAGGTCCGTGCCATCATCAGCGGGCATCTGCACCGCACGATCCAGACGGTCTGGCAAGGGGTGCCGATAATGGTCTGCGCCTCGACCGCGCCACTGGTGGGGCTGGATCTCAATCCGGTTGATCCCGAGAAACCTGACGGGCGCGAGATGATCAGCAATGAACTCCCGGCCTATGCGCTCCATCGGTGGGACGGCAGACGGCTCGTCAGCCATGTCGAAAGTGTAGGGGGACACCAGATCCTCGTGCGCTACGATGAGCACATGCAGGATACCGTCAGGCTGATTGTCGGGGAGCGTTCAGGCGGCTGAGCATTCCGTTCTATCCGTTCTGTCGTCATGGCGAGGGGGCGCATACCGATCCCGGTTTAAACGCGCGTTTCTAGAGTAACCAGGGCCGCGCTGCGGCTACCTGCTCATTTCACCGGCCACCAGGCGCTCATATCCACCTCATCGTGCACCTTGAAGGGCACACCGCGCCGGTTGAGGAACAGGCGTTCCATTTCCGGCCGGGTGAACGGGCGTGAACCGAGACGACCGAAGATGGCGATCTGGCCGCCGGTCTCGTCCACCGCGCGGTCACGGTCGAGTCCCTTGGAGAGTGCGCGTGCGGGCGAGGGCGTTTTGGCCCAGGCGATGAGCTGCGGCTCCGGCGCGGGCGAGAAGCCGTAGAAGTTCGGCTGGCTCGACGGCGAGGTGAGCTGGGCGACCTTGAGCCCGTTTCGGCCATCGGCGACATAGGCGAACAGGGAGGCATTGGTCGTACCCACAATCACGTCCTGCGCATCGTTGAGCTGCCCGCCGAACGTCTCCTTCTTGTAGATCTTCGGCGACATGGGCTTCGTCACGTCGACAATGACGAGCCCTTCGCTGCCACCGGCGACATAGGCGTACGTGCGCGCCACGTAGATGCGGTGGGCATCGGTGAGCGGAACCGTGGCCGATGGGATCGCCTGTGGGTTCCGCAGGTTCGTCACGTCGAACAGCTTGAGGCCGCCGTGGTCGGTCACCCAAAGGTAGCGGAACTGGATTGCGCTGGCCCGCGCATCCTCCAGCTTGCGCACGGCGGTAAGCCTGGGATGCAACGGGTCGTGCAGATCGACGACGACCAGCCCTACTTTGGCGGTGATGTAGGCCACTTCACCGGCCAGCGTGATATGCCGCGCGCCATCAAGCACGTGATCGGGGTTCCAGGTGACCGCCCGCTTGAGGTCGTTGTTGCGGAACTCGCCATCGGCGAAGGTCTCGATGTTGACGAGGATCAGGCCTTCAGCGCTGTCGGTGATTGCGGCGTAGCTGTAGATCGGCTCGAACGGCTGTTCCTGATTGGCATCGCGCAGCGTCATCGGCTTGCCATCATCCCTGAGGATCGGCTGGCCTTTTTCGTCCTTGATTACCGTCGCTTCCATCGCGCGGTTGCGGTTTGGAGCGATCGCCTGATCGGTGGGCAGGGCCATACAGGTGGCGTTCTTCGTCTTCACATGGTTTTTCTGCCCAAGCGGCGAGAAGGGGGCCGAGACGACCGCATCGGAGAACGCCTTGTTGGCGATCGAGGCGACATCGTAGACCTTGAAGCCGCCCGATCCCTCGGCAACGAACATGTATTCGCCGCGAAGCTGCAGGCAGCCGACCTGATCGCGCGTGCCCTGCACGACGTTGCGGAACTGCTCCATTGCGTGGGTTTCGCCGGACAGATTCTTGTCGAAGGTCCTGCCGCGCACCCAGTTCTTGAGCTCGCGCTTGTTCTGCTCGACGTGAAGCTTGTAATAGTCGGGATAAGCGTACTTCTGGAGGTACGATCCGATCACGGCCTGCGGCTCGTCCCATTCGGTGACGCGCACGGCCTCGAAGCCGCCGTCCAGACCGACCCAGGAATTGAGCCCGACGAAATTCACGAAATTGGTGCCGAGCAGCAGCGTCTGCGCCATGATCGCGTTGTTATCCTCGTTCGCGGAGACGTGGCAGTCGCTGCAGGTCTTGGTCTCGGTGAGACGAACTGTATGCGGGAAGTGCGGCGCGAAGGCCTGACTGGAAAACCCGGCGGCGCTGATCGGTGGCTGCTGCACGTAGATGCGCTCGCGGTTAACGTTGGTCGAGGACAGCACCAGCGCCGAACTCGACCGGATCGGCGCGATTTCGGCGCCTTTGGTGGTCATATGCTTGCCGAGCTGGAACATCTGGTCGCGCGCGACCTGCGGGTTGTAGGTCGCGAAGTTGCGCGTTTCCTCGCCCTCGTAGTGGTGCAGCTTGGTCTTCCAGTTCGCCTCGATCGGCAGGTGGCAGCCGCCGCAGCTCGTGGTCCACGAGAGGTGGCAGGTGAAGCACGCCATCTCGCCATCCTTGTGCGCACGGTCGCTCATCGGCACGCCGGGGCCGAAACGGAACGAACCATCATCCGCGCCGGACTGGCTCATCAGCTTGGCACGGGCGGACTTGGCGTTGAAGGTGGGCGAGGAGGGATCCATCGCGTCCTTTACCAGATTGACGTCCCACGACAGCTTGGGATCGATGATCGAGCGCTGGATCAGATGGCGGCGGCCCGAGGCATCGGTCTTCCATTCGAAGCGGCGCTCACCGTCCGGGTTGCGCAGCAGCGAGAGGTCGTTGCCCTTGGGCGGCGCGGCGGGGCCGGACGTCAGCAGCGTCGGATAGGCATCCGCCGTGCCGTGGCAGTCCTTGCAGCCGATCTCGACCGCATTGGCAACTTCGCCGTAGATCAGGCCATTGCCGTGGGCGTCCTGCGCGAAGTGGCAGTCGGCGCACTGCATGCCCTTTTCTGCGTGGATGTCCATCATGTGGACTGCCTTGCCGGGGTTCACGCCGGGCTGGACGAATTTGTCTTCACCGGCCCTGCGCCATTTTTCCGGATCGTTGGGCGAGACGATATGCGCCTTGTCCGTACCCCATGTGGCCTGATTGCCCCCGGCGTCGAGGAGGTTGCCCGAGCGGTCACGCTTGAAGATCGCGCGGAAGTTCCAGCCGTGGCTGTGATAGTCGGCGAACTGCGTATCCTTGAGCTTGGGGTTCAGGTCATAGACGTTGCGCAGGAAGTCCAGATCCGCCCACTTGCCCTTCGGCGCTGCGCCTTCCGGGTTGCGTTCCAGCACCTTGTGGACTTCAGCCGCATCCGGATACTTCTGCTTTTCCGGCCACATCGAAGGTGCGTCGGACTCGTAGTCCCACATCGTGTAACCGAGATAGGAATTCAGGAAGATGTTGGGCTGGTGCATGTGGCAGTTCATGCATTGTGCCGTGGGGATCGCGCGGGTGAAGATGTGCTGTAGCGGGTGGCCGTGCTCGCGCTCCTCGCCCTTGGCCGCTTCGCCCTCGTGCCCGTCCTTCAGCGCGCCGTGAGCGCCCTTTTCAGTGAGCGCGGCGATCGTCGGGTCACGCGTGATCGTCTGGCCGTCGCGGCCGAACTTCGCATAGATCAGGCTGTGGCGCGGCTCGCGGTCGTTGGCATAGATCACGTGGCAGCCGGTACAGCCCGAGCTGCGGTAGTCGCCCGGCTGGTCGTTGGTCCCCATGAACCACATGAACGGGTCGTTGAGGCGCGTCTTGTGGATGTTGAGCACGGCAATCGCGACGCGCAGGCCCGTGCCGGGGCCACGATTGGACTGCTTGATGTCCGGGCGGCCCGGCTCGTCGAGCCGCTGGATCGATCCGGTGGAGTTGGGCAGGCCGACTTCGGCGAAACTGGAATTGATCGTACGTCCGCCGCGCTCAAATACGCGGAAGACGTCCGACGGGGGCACCACGTTCCAGCGCGGCAGCGGATAGAGCGCTGCCAGTGCGCCGCGTTTCTTCTCTTCGGGTGTGAGCGTGCCGGGTGGGGTGCCCGGGCTCACGATCTTCGCCGGTTCGCCGTCTTTGGTATAAACTTCGCCCAGCAGGTAGTTCTTGTAGGGCAGGATGCCGTTGTTATAGGCGCCGCCGCCCCACAACATTGCGCCCGTTGCCATCAGCGAGCGTTCGGCCGCCTCGATCGTCTGCATATGGCAGTTGCCGCAGGAATCGCGGGCGACCCGGTAGTCGCCGGGATTGACGAAGCGGATGTACTCGGGCGCTTCCTTGTTCAACAGGGCATAGCTGCGCTTGGGATTGGCGGCGCTGGGATAGTGCCAGCCTTCCGGGTACTTGGGCAGGACGTGCGCCTTTTCTCGCGCGGCGACGTATTCGGGATTGTCGAATCCCAGCTTGGGATTGCCGATGATCGCGGAATTGCCGCCATGGCAGTCGGTGCAGCCCAGCTTCACTGCCGGGCTCGCGTGCATCGAGGGCGCGTCGGACTGGGTGTGGCAGGTCAGGCAGCCGGACGACTTGGCCTGCACGTCGGCCAGGCTTTGCCGCGCGGGCGAGGGCGCGGCGCGCACCAGCGAATAATCGCGCCCGACCGGCTTTTCCTCTTCGCTCGCGAAAAGCTGCCCCGCAGGCAGAACGACACCCAGGAAAACGGCCCAGAGTGCAAGGAAGTATAAAGCGCGGCGCATCAGTAGGTCACGATCACATTGGCGAGGATGGAGTAGTAGTTCCGGTTACCCTCGGCGTTGTCGAACAGGTCGCGGAAGCCCCTGCCGGGCAGCAGGGCCGCGGCGGACAAGCGGGCAACGATGTTCTGCGTCGCCTTGGGCCGCCAGATCGCGGCGGCGGAAAGGTCCCAGCCGATGTCGTTCGGGATCGAGCCTTCGTTGCGCAGCGTCTGCAGTGTGGCGGTGTTCTCGAACCACAAGTGATTGGCATTGGTGGACAGGCGCAGTTCGGGCGTCAGGTCAAAGTCTCCGCCCGCACCGATCAGCATGGTGCCGGGATTGTTGAAGTTCGATTGCCCCTGATCCTTGGATGAGCGCAGCGAATTGAGGATGCCGTTGCGCCCGTTGACGCCGATTGCGCGGCCGCCGCCGGCAAAGGGAATGGTCTGGCGGATCCAGTAGCTGGTGTCGGCGCCTGCAAAGATCGGGTTTTCGAAGATCGCGTCGAACCCGGTTTCCTTGTTGTCGTAGGGATCGTGGTCGCCGCCGGCGTAGAGGCCCGACAGACGAAAACGCATCCAGTCGTGGTCGTAGCTCAGCTCCGCCGCGCCGAAAAAAGCCCGGATGTCGGCTTTCTCGTCGGTGAAGATGCTGTTCTTGTCCTGACCGAGCGCGGCATAGGCTGAGGCGGTCACATTGATCCGGCCGATGCGGCCATCGGCATTGTAGCCGAGGTAGAACACATCGTAGTCGCGCCCGCGCAGGTTCCCGATGAGAGCCGGTCGCACGGGGAAGCCGTTGTCGTCGACCTTGATCTGTCCGGCTTCGCGGTTGCGATTGTAGACGACGGTGATCTGGCTGGTCAGCGCCGGGATCAGGAAATCCTGGCGGTAGATGTTGGCGACGAATACGAAATCGTCGCGCGGGCGCTCGACAACGCTGTTGAGGCCGGAATTGGTGTCCTTTTCGAGCCGCCAGAATGCGGCGAGGTTGTACTGAACGCGGTTGTTGTCGCGGTTGCCGAACAAGCGGATGCCGAGTTGCTGATCGTTGAATAGGAAACCCCGGAAATCGGCCTGAAACGGCTGGATACCCACGCGGAGCGAGTCGAAATCATAGCGGTCCGACACATTGCGCAAATGATAGTCGATGAAGGCTTCCTGCACGCCCAGGAAGTGGTCCGAGCGGTGCGAAGGCTTCGAGGGTTCGACGAACAGCACCCGCTTTTCGGGGACGTTGACGTAGTTGTAGTTGAACGCCAGCGCGACCTTGTATTCCACCACTGGCGGCTTGAACGCGGTCTGGCCTTTTACCAGCGAAGCGGTGGCGATCAGAGTCTGCGAGAAGACCAGACTCGCATCCTTGCCGAACACGTCGATGCTGTGCGGCCGCTCGGTGGTCTGCACGCCGACGGGAATCGGGAAGGTGCGTGGTTCCAGCACCGTGTCGGACGTCAGGCCGGCGGAGAAGAACCAGTCGTCTTCCTTGATCGGCAGCCAGGGCACTTTGGCGCGGTTGATCGGCCGGTCGCCCTTATAGGTGTTCTGGTGATAGGGATCCCACCAGTGTTCCTTCACCACGCCCAGCGTCTGGATCAGGCGCCAGCGGTCGGGGATCGGGAATTCTTCCTGCGAAAAGGCCTCGGGCGGCGGCGCGCGGACGGCGCCGGGGTTGTCCTGCGTGATTTTCTCGGGAAGCGGTTCCTGGTAACCCGGGCGGCGGCGGCCATCGATCACGCCATTGTCTACGGACGGAGGCGCCGTTTCGGTGCCTGCCGGAAAGAGGACAGGGGGAATTCCGGGTTTCTGCTGGCCTGTTGAAACCGTGTTGTCCTGCGGTCCCTCCGGTGCGGCGGTCTCGGCAGGCATTGCCTGAGCCAGAGGCTCGGCCAGCACCATTGGCAGGAGAAGAGCTGCGAGCGACATCTAGAGGCCCTCGCAGACGTTCTGATCGGCGGTGTCGAGGAACGGCGCGAAAGGGCAGTTCACAAAACGCAGCCGAACCAGTGAGCCATTCACGTTTATCCGGATCTGATCCGCGCGGATCGACGGCGGGGCATTGCCCAGCGTGCCCAGCTTGGCCCCGCCGTTGTTGGTGCCGAGGAAGCTGATCATGTCGTCCTGATCGATGCCGTCGCCCGAAACGCCCATGCCGCCCACCAGCGTATTGCCGCGATAGACCGGAACCGAGCCGGGGAAGATCTGGATGCCGTTCTGCAACCGGTTCTGGCCCGAGGCGACATCGGGAATGAACGTACAGCGATGGCGGGTGTCACTGGCCGCCGCGCCGGTCACATATTGCAGGTGCTGCGACAAGTTGGCGAGCACCAGCGCGGACTGCAGGCCGGTGGAGAAAGGATTCCACTGCGCGATCGGGCGCGAGAGCGGACCGTTGGGATTACCCACTTCGCCATCGGGAAAGAACGGACGCGAAAGGTTGCCGCCGGACCGGTCGGCAAAGGCGAACGTGCCGGTGAGTGCGCTCTGATCGTCGAGGAACGTGCGCACTTTGCCGACGAAAGCCTGCACATCGGTGCTGGGATCGCCAAGCAGTTCAGTCCCGGCACTGGCGCCGGAGAAGAACGTGGCCGTGCGTGCTTTTTGCAGAGAAACGTCCGTCCCGAAGATGGGTGCGTCAGGCGCGCGGACCACGCCGAGCACTTGCCCGTGCGTATCGACCAGTGAGATCGAGACTTCGGCCTGGCTGTCGAGCGGCTGACGGATCTGCGCCCGGGCGTGGCTCATCACCTTGAAAGCTTCTTCCAGCAGCGTGCGGGCCTCTTCCGCCGTGATCGGCTCGGCGACATCGGCGCCGTCGGTCCCGGCGCGGATCGGGAAACGGTCGGTGCCGTTGCCGTCGGTCAGAACGAAGGCGTCGCGGTTGGAAAACTCGCTTGTCGTCGAAGCGCGGATGCCCGAGGCTTCGGTACCGTAGGCTGTCCCTGCGCGCAGGGACGCGGTCTCGAAATAGCCGCGCACCGTGATGAGGCTGCCCAGCGCCGGGGCGGCCTGCGCATAAGTAGCAGCGGACACCTCGAAGAGGTTCGAATAGGTCGCGTCCGAATAGCGGAGCTGCGTGCCATCGATGTAGATGCGGTTGGCCCGGATCCCTTCGGGCGCTTCGAAGCCGACCGTTCCGGCCAGCGCGATCTGTTCGTCGAAATCGGTATCGGTATCGAGGACGTTGGGATCGAGCGAATAGGCCCCGTCGGACATCACGCCGATTCCGCCGACCAGCACGCCGTTCTTGTAGAGCGGAAACCCGCCGGGATCGGCGGACAGGCCAAGCGGCGAGCGCTTGGGGCCGATCAGCGCCGAAGCGCCACCGGGCTGGAAACGCTCGGTCAGGTCGGAGCAGGGGAGCTGGCTGAACTGTACGCCGAACAGCGGCCCGCTTTCCAGGCCCACGGTGCTGGGGGCGGGCGGGAAGTGCTGCTGCACGATCATGCTGGCCGTGCGTGAGGAGAAGGCATTACCGCCGCTCGACAGGTACGCGCCGGTAATGGCCTTGGCGATAGCGGCGGCTTCGGAGGGGACCGAGAGCCCCTGAATGTCGATATTGTCGCCATTGGGTGCATCGTCGATCTTGGCGGTCGTGCCCGCACCGGTCATGCGAAAGACGGCCAGCACATTGCCGACACGGTCCACTACCGCGATAGTGGCGGGGTGGCCCGATTGCTGGCCCTGAGTCGCCGCCTGTGCGACGATCTTGCCGACATCTGCGGAACTGAGCGATTCCTGCGCGGGCACTGCATATACGCCGGTCGCCGTGCCGCCCGACGAACCGCCGCTGCTGCCGCCCGATGTGCCCCCGGAACCGCCGCCGCTGCCCGTCGACGGCGTCGGAGAGCCGCTGTCTTCCCCGCCGCATCCGGCCAGAAGCGCCACGGCAGTCAGAACGGCGACGGCGCGTGTCAAACTCCGCATCAGCGTAGCGCCTCGATCGCACCGGCCGCGCTGGCCAGCGCTGCGCGGAACGCGTCGGGATTGTAGGTTTCGGGCGCGGCGACAGCCGCATAGGCCCGGTTGATCTGCGCGCGGATACCCGCTGCGGCGCCGACGGTTACCCGGCCTTCGCGCACCATGGCATTGAGCAGCGTATCGATCGCCATCACCGCCTGCGCCGAGCCGGTATAGTCGGTGAAGCGCGGCGAGATCGCCTTGCTCGAAATCTCGGCGATGATCCGGAACGCCGCGCCCGCCTCATAGTGGCGCGCGGCGATGGCATTCGAGAGACCGGCAGCGGCAGCGCCCAGCGTCTGCGCGGCAGCGGCCGATTGTGCACGGCCTTTGCCCATGGCCGCATGGAAGCTGCGCGCCGCCGCGTCGAACCGGGCGGCCTGCTCCGGCGCCAGCACATGGGCAACGGCGGAAAGCATGATCATGTTCTCGTCGTTGAAGGGCGGATTACCGAAAGGGATCGGGCGAGCGGGATTGGTCTCGAACGTGCGGACCGCTTTCGGAGTGTCGGTGATCTGCCGGTGGCAGCTGTGACAGTCGTAGAAATAGAACTGCGGAAACAGGCCCTCGGTACCGAGGGCCGGATTGGCGAACAGTCCGGTCGAACGGCGGATCGCTTCGGCCTGACCGACGGCCCAGAGCTGGACGCTGTCGAGCCGCCCTTTGCGGCGCACATAGTCGGCATCGAGATTGTAGTGGGCCTGCATCGCCGAGAATAGGTCCAGCTCAAACGAGACGCGCGGATGACCGGCTGCCATCATCGCGTGCGTTACGAACTGACCGGCCTTGTTGCTGCCGAAGTGGCAATCGAGGCAGAGGCTGGCGCGCACTTGCGGCTTTTCCAGCGGGATGAGGCCTGCTGCCACGTTCGAGGTATGGCTTGCGGGCACGGCGTAGTGACGGGAAATCCAGCCGGAAGCAGCGCCGTGGCACGATTCGCAGCCCACGCCGTCCGATGCGCGCCAGCGATCCCCGCGCGCACCGGCTGGCGCGTTAGTTGAATGGCAGCCGAGGCAGGCGGGTGCGCTTTCCGCCCGGCCAAGCCCAAGAGAGGATGCGATCCTCTCACCGCGCGGGCTGGTCAGCGCCGCATAGGCGCGGCTGTGGGCGCCGGTCTGGCTGGAGCGGTCCTGCCAGATTCGCAGTTCGTCCTGCCGCACGACCTTGCCATCGCCTTCGTTGCGGCCATGGCAGGTTGAACCCGCGCAGCTGGCAACGCCTTCGTAGCTTCCGGCAAGGGCGATACCTGAATGAAACCCGCCTGCCAGCACAAGAAGAACAACCGCAAGCAGCATCAGCCGGACAAACGGCGTGAACGCGGCTGTTCTGTTAGCCCCCATTGTCATCAGTTATTGCCCGTTAATTATTGCCCGCTATTACCGCAGCTGTCGACGCTTGGAACGCAGCGGTCTCCCCATAAGTCCTCGTTTCCTACGCCGGTTACGGGTTCATCAACAAGGGGTAATAATGGATTACTGTCGTTTTCTTTCAATTCTACAGGCGGAACAACGATGTCCAACACCCCGGAAACGCCGCCGGAGGCAACCGTGGAAGCGAGATCGGTCTTTGTCGGTAATTCGTCCTGGGACAGCATATCCGTGGCCGTCACGACACAGCTTTGACCGATCACGCAGCCGTTTATTGTTGAATTCGGATCAAAGGTTCCGGCCGAAGTGGCCGCGAGACCGTTCACTGTGATTGTCGCGGCAGTATCGAGACCGGTGATTTCATTGCCGCCAGCGTCGCGCGTGAGTCCGTTGATCGCGATCTGCGTGTTCGCGCCGCCTGTCGTGATGGCGAGCGCATTGACCGCAAAGCCACGCCGGTCGGCATAAGCGCTCGACGTGCCCAGGTTCTGGACATAGATCCCGTTCGTGATGTCGGCTTCGATTGCTCCGACGGCCAGTGTCGCTGCACCGCCAGCGGCACCCTGCCTGTTCAGCAGGGCATTGGCGGTGCCTATATCTCCGCCCGGATCAAGCTGATCGAGTGTGGCGGCAGTGGCGACGGCGAAAACGTCCGTATCGACGAGGAGCGTTCCCGAGGGTGTATTTGCGCTGTCGGTCATGGCCAGGCTGCCGCTGTCGGCGACGATGTTGAGCCGCTGCGCGGTAATCGCCAGGGTATCGGCGGTGCCGCTCGCGCCCAGCGCAATATCGCCGTTGATCGTGATACGCCCGTCTGATTGCAGCGAGAGCGTTCCGCCCGATCCGATATTGCCCGAGGGACCGAAGGCGAGCGAGAGGTCGCCGATGGAAGTCACTCCTGTCCCGGCGTGATACGTGATGCCGGCGTCTGCGAAGATGCGGGCGAACGAATCGCCATCGAGGCTGTAGCCGCTGGCCGCTGCGCTGCCGCCGATAGAGGAAGGATTGACGGTGTCGCGGTTGGCAAGGTCGACCGTGGCCGTGGTGCCGCGCACACCAAGCCGACCGTTCGCACCGATTGCGATGCCCGAGGATGTGACGGTGATCGCCGTGCCGCTCGCCACGCCGCCGACTGAGAAGGTCTGTCCGGCATCGATAGCAAGGGCGTTGCTCGATGTGAGCGCACCGCCGGCCGTGATGTTGTTTGCTGCCGTCAGCGTGATCCCTGCACCGCTGACCGCTCCGGTGCCGGTGATCGCTCCGCCGCTGCTCGACAGGGAGACGGCACCGGTAGCATCGGTGGTGGCGACAAGCAGATCGCCTGCCGTGGCGATGGAAAGATTGCCTGCGGTCGCCTGGGCTCCGGAGAAGGACAGGGCGCCGCTCGAACTGATATCGACCGTTTGTCCCAGAACCGTGACGAGGCCGTTCGAGAGCAAGGCGGGGATGGCCACCGGACCGTTGACGGCCTGCAGCAGCGTGGTGCCGCCCGAGGACAGGCTGGCCACGTCGATGCCGCTGTCCGCAAGGATCGAGACATTGCCGCTTGCGGTGATGGAGCTGCCGGACGTGAACCGTCCTGGCGTGGTGATCGAGAGGGTTCCGGGTGTGGTCGGGTTCGCGGCCGCAAGCTGTATACCCGCGGTATTGACGACACCGTTGGGTCCCAGGTTGCCAGTGATCCCGAGGGCATCGCGGGAGATCAGGGTATTGCTGAACGTGATGTCGCCGTTGGCGGCAAGCGACACACCTGCGCCGTCGATGCTGCCGGTGCCTGTGATGCTGCCGCCACGGCTCCGCAGGGACAGTCCGCCAGTCGCCTGGACAGAGGCGACGGACAAGTCACCGGCCGTGTCGATGGCAAGGTCAAGGCCGGTTATATCGGCGAAGGACAGGCTGCCGCTTGAAGTGATATCGACAGATGACGCGCTGGCCACAGTAACGAGACCGCTGGAGAGCAGCTCTGAGACGGTCACCGGGCCGCTGGGGGCCTGCAGCAGCGTGGTGCCGCCCGAGGACAGGCTGGCCATGTCGATGCCGTGATCGGCGATAATCGATGCGGCACCGGCCGAAGTGACAGGCGCGCTCGATGCGAAAGTGAGCGATCCCGTGACCGAAAGCGCGCCGCTCGATGTGATCGCGCCGTTGGCGGTGATGGCATCTCCCGCTGCCAGTGTGATCCCCGCGCCGTTGACGGCACCGGTGGCGGTGAGCGTGCCGCCGCTGCTCGAGAGGGAAACTGTTCCTGTCGCGTCGGCGGTGGGAACCAGCAGGGCATTTGCAGCGGCGACAGAGAGATTTCCGGCTGTCGCATCGGCATCGGCGAAGGACAGGCCGCCAGACGAGGTGATGTCGACCGACCGGCCAAGCGCTGTAACGAGGCCGTTCGAAAGCAGGTCCGATACCGTAACTGCGCCGTTGACGGCTTGCAGCAGGGTCGTGCCGCTCGAAGACAGGCCGCTCATGTCTATGCCGCTGTCGGCAAGGATCGACACTGCGCCGGTCGCGGTGAGTGAACCGGTGGAAGAAACGCGGGCCGGGGTTGTGATTGCTAGCACGCCGCCTGTGGTGAACAGCCCGCCGCCGGTGATGTCGAACACGGCGTTGCCGACCATGCCGATCGTACTGTTCCCGGTGACCGAGAGCGTCGATCCGGTCAGTTGCAGGTCGAGTCCAAGCCCGTCGGAGCGGGCACTATCCCCCAAGGCCGAGGCTGTCAGCGCGCCGCCGACGGCGATAGTCCCGCCCGGTGTCACGGTTCCGCCGGTGAACCCGATGAATCCCGCTGTCGAGGTGGATCCGGTTCCTGCCGTGGCATCAGCGGTGAACGTTGCGTTGGCGCCGATCGTCACGTTTCCGGCTGAGGCGGTCAGCGAGGCGCTTCCGCCGGTGGCTGTGCCGCTTGCAAGGCCGCCATTGCCGGTTCCGCCAATACCGTTGGCGGTCGCGGTGAGGATGCCGGTTATGGTGGTCGTTCCGCCGGTTTGCGCGATCATGGTCGTGCCGCCGAAGCCGCCGCCACCTGAATTGGCGCCTGCGCCGGCACCTCCGGTGCCCGTCGCCGTGAGGCTGACAGTGCCACCGAAAGCGGCCGTGCCGCCGTTCGATATTCCGATCCGTGCCGTTCCGGCCGTGCCGTCGCCGCCATCGCTGCCGTTGATGCTGCCGGTCCCGCCGGTCGCGCTGGCAGTGATCGAAGTGTCGCCGGTTACGGTCAAGCTGCCGCTGCCGGAGGCGAAAGCGCTGGCCGCTCCGCCTTGGGCGCCAAGGCCTGCGTAATCCGTAAGGGCGCTCTCGCGCCGGGAAAGCGCGGAAACCGTCAGGCCGCCAGCGACTGTGAGAGTCCCGTCGACGGCGCCGATATCGGCCGTCCCGGCCGTGCTGGTGCGTCCGTCACCGGCATTTCCGGCACCGAACAGCGCATTGGCATTGACCTGGGTACCCGTAAGCGAAAGCGAACCGGCTTGCGCCCGGATCGTGGCGGAACCGCCCGTAGCCATGCCGGCTACTTCGCCGCTTCCCGACGCCGAGCCGGACTGGCCGCCGGCAAGCACACGGGTGGTTCCGCTCACTCCAAGGTTTGCGGTTCCATGGGTTGAGAGGCGGGCGGTGCCGCCTGCCGCGTCGCCGCTGCTGCCGGTTGCGGAGAGCGCGATATCCGGTGTGAGTCCCTGCGCCGAAATCGTGAGATTTCCGGCAGCGACGGTGGTCGTACCGCCCGTGGCGTCCCACGCGGCTGTCCCGCCGATGCCGTGGCCGCCGGTGGCTCCCGATGTCGCAAGGCCGCCTGTGCCTTTTGCTAGAACATCCACATCGCCGCCGGGAGTGAACGTACCCCCGTTTACGGCAACCAGCGCAGTTCCGCCGGTACCGGCGCCGCCATCGGTCCCGTTGCCGGAAGGGCCGCCCCGCCCTGAACCGGAAACAAGCGTATTTCCAAAAGTGGAAATCTGGCCGCCGTCAAGCTGGAGCGATGCATTGCCGCCCTGCGCACTGGCCGCATAGCCGGTATCGAGGGTCTTGTAGTCAGTCCCGATGAGCGTCTCGAAATCGCCGATGGCCCCGGCACTGACGGTCAGCGCTCCCGTGGTGTTCTGGAGGCTGCCGTCGATAATGGCCAGACTGCCGCCGTTGGCCACGGTCACCGTGGCCGCCCCGCCCGTCGCGTTGCCTGCCGCCATCAGGGCACCCATTCCCTCCGCTTTTGCCACGGCATCGAGTTGCGATACGGTGACAGTGCCGCCGCTGACATCGACGCTTGCCGTGCCACCCTGAAGGCTGGAGGTGAAATTGGCCGGCGATGGGAGGTCACTGAGGCTGAGGAAGGCGCTTGCGGAAACAAGAATCGTACGATCGGTAGACAGCGATCCGCCGTTGGCCACCGAAAGATTGGCGCGGCCGCCGCCGGCCAGGCTGGCACTGTCCCAGTCAATATTTCCGTAGGCATCCGCGTTGAGAGACAGGTCTCCCGATATGCTTAGAGAGACGCCGTCGATTGCCAGGCTGACGCCGTTCGCGGTGTCGGCTGTCGCATTGCCTCCGCCGGTGCCGCCGCCCGAGCCGTAGTAATTGCCGGCGGTTGCGTTTCCGCTGGCGTTGACATTGCCCCAGTTCTGGTCCGAACCGCTCAGGGATATGAGGACGGAACCGCCCATGGCACTGCCGGGTGAGGTGTCACTACTCCCGCCGCGGCTGTTTGCCGAGGCATGGAGATCGTAGAAGCCCAATATGCCGCCGGTATCGGTCAGGGTGATTGCGCCCCCGGTGCCGTTGCCGCCCAGGGTGGCGGCATAGGCGCCGTCACCGGTCGCATTGAAACTGGCGTAGCCGCTGGCGTTCAGGGCCGAGCCCCCGCTGACCGACACATCGAGCGCGCCCCCGGTGCCGTTGCCTCCGGTTCCGTTGCCTCCGGTTCCGTAATAGGACGTGCCGCCATAGCCGTACGCATCGGCATAGATCGACTGGAAATCGGCTGTTGCCCCTTGGGCTGCGCTCAGCGATGCACTGCCGCCCGAACCGTTCCCTCCGGTGACGTCGCCGGAACCACCGCTCCCCGATACATGGAGATCGAGACTGCCGGTGGTAATCGTGCCCTGCGACGCCGCGATGCCGACGGTGCCGCCGATCCCGTTGCCCCCTTGCCCGTAACTTGCGCCTCCCGAGCCACTGGCGTCGATTTCCAGCGAAAGCGCGGTCGACAGCGTACCGTCGCCGATGTCTATGGCAATGGTGCCGCCCATGCCGTCTCCACCGACGGATGAAGCGTCCAGGAAGTTGTCCGTTCCGGTACCCTGAACGCCGAGCCGCAGCCGCCCCTGCGCGTTGATTGCGCCTCCTGCGGAGGCTCCGACGTTGATTGTTCCGCCTGTCACGCCGTTGCCGGCGTAGACGTCCAGAGAAAGGCCGAGGCTGTTCTGCGCGTCGATGATCGCGCCGTCTGCGGCAGTGATGTCCACTGTCTGCAATGCGCTGAGAGTGGCGGCCTTGTTGAACTGCGTGAGGTTGGCAGGGGTGACGGAGATCGTGTCACTGGCCGAGGCTTTCAGCGCGGAGGTAAACACGGCATCGCCGATAGTGATGTTGCCCGTGGCGGCGGCGCCCGTGCTGTCATAGCCGAGGCCATTTCCTGCAGAGAGCACCACGGCGCCCCCGTCCGGGCTGGCGACGGTGGCCGGAGTATAGCCCATCGTGCCGGACAGCAGCATGGTCATGCCGTCGTTCTTGGGGACGGCCACCAGCGCGACTTGCGGAGAGCTGCCCGAGGCGACCGTCGTCGGGCCGCCGGTCGAGCCGGTGTGGACGATGCCGTTGCCGTCGCTCGTGCCTTGAGTCACCGCGATGTCGAACAGGCCGGCGTTGATGGTGATATCCACCTGTTCCGCCGCAACCAGCGCGACCGGGCCGTCCGCGGCGATCGTGCCGCCCTGTTCGATATGCGGCGCGACCAGCGCGACATAGGCGCTGCCCAGCGTTGCCGGATTGATCTGCGTGGCGATCTGCGCACCGGAATTGATCTGCACATAGCCGGTGGAGCCGGGATTGCCACGAAAGCGGATTTCACCGTTGGTGCCGAACAGCCCGTCGGTGAGGTCGATTGGGTCGGTCGTGAGGACGAGGCTGCCGACATCGAATTTCGCCGTCGATCCCACGACGATGCCGGTGGGGGAGTAGAACCAGACATGGCCTCCCGGAGCACTGTTGGCGTTAATGTCGTAGATCAGGCTCTGGACCGCGCCGTTGAAAGCAATTGCCCGGCTTTGGGGCGCGCCGTTGGGATCGGTCGGGACAATGCGGTTAAGCACTGTGAAGTCGGTGACGCCGCCAGTGGTGCCGTTAGTGAAGATCGCGGTGGTTCCGGCAGGCTGGAAGTTGACTGTCCCGGTTCCGGTGGTGTCGTTCGGTGTCCAGTCGATCACGGTCTGCGGGGAATAGACCTCGATCGTGGTCGTGGGCGGTGTTGCAGGCGTGCCGCCGCCGGGGCTGGTGAAGATATTGGCGAAGCCGAGCGGGAAGGTCGGGTTATATGTGCCGTCGAAAGACTGCGCCTGTGCCGGCTGTGCCAGTGCGATGGCGAGGCTTATGGCCGCCAGGCTGGCCCCGGCGCGAATAGCAGGGGCGGGGCGACGGCGGATACGGGAAAGCGGGTTCATGCTCATGACGGATCCCACGGCAGCAGCCGTGCCTTGATGGTGAAGAGGAAGCGGACGTCGCCTTTGGTTGCCGCAAAGCCGGAGTCCTTGAAGGGAACGGACAGGGTGAAGGCGCCGTCGATACGGTCGCCCCAGCGCGCGCGGATGCCGCCACCCCCGGTGTAGGCGCTCTGCGGATCATCGGCCTGGCCGTAGTGTGTCCAGGTCCAGGCGCTGTCTAGAAACACGAAGGGTTGCAGCGCTATGGCATTGCCCGCCGCGCGCGAAAGGCGGCCATAGCGCAGTTCCAGAGACGTGCCGATGCCGCTGTCGCCCAGCAAGGTCCCGGGATCGAGTCCCCGGCCGATGGTATAGTTGCCGACGCTGAAGCGCTCATAGGATAGCAGTGTATCGGGCGAATACTGGGCGTGCGGGGATGTCGCGATCGTGACCATCGGTATGGGGCGGTATTCGAGGGTCGCCTCGGCACGCAGCACGAAAGCCTCCGGATCGGCCAGAACATTGCTGATCGGCACGTTCGGCGCGATGCAATTGGTGGCCGGCGTGCAATCGTTGCTGGCCCCCAGCCCGGCAATGCCCCGGCGAGCTTCCAGCATTGCGCTCAGGCGATAGCGCGGTTCGGCGCCGGTATAGCCGCCGATGCCATTGATGCTGGCGCTATCCACCGTGTCAAGGCTCAGGCGTCCGTACAAGATGCGCAACCGGTCTCGCGTCAGCGGGACGGCTGCGAAATCGACATCCTGATCGATCACTTCGAGGCCGCCGCCGGCAAGGAGGGATAGCGCACGCCGGCGCACCAACGGGTAAGTCAGACCAAGCTGACCAACGATGGTCTTCGACGTGAAGTCGAGCGGTCCGGCAGGCTCGCTGTGGCCATAGAGCAGGCCGCCTTCGACGCGCAGGCCGTTTGCACCGATGGCGAAGCTGTGGTTGGCCTGAAGCACTGTCTGCTCGCTGAAATCCAGCGTGTTGAACAGGCTCACGGTCGTCCGGTCGGCAAGCCCGGTAAGGCCGTTCGCTGCCGCCTGGACAAACAGCCCCTCCCGCCCGACGGTCTTCGACCCCAGGTTCTGAATCCCGCCGTAGAGTTCGAACGTGCGGCGCCGCACGAAGACATCGCCGATCACGTCGCCGGGCGATCCGGCGACCGGCTTCAGGGTCAGCCGCACCTGATAACCGGGAATGTCGCTCAGGAGCAGCAATTGCCGTTCGGCGACATGCGTGTTGAACCATGGCTGGGAGGTCAGCTTGGCGAGGTGACCGGCAATGGCCTGTCCATTGGCCCCGGCCTCGCCGCGCACCTGCACTTCGGCGAGATGGGCGACGAGCACGTCCATGCGCACTTCGCCGTCCTTTTCGATCCGCTGCGGCGGAATCTGTACCGCGGCGAGGTAGCCCATGGCCCTGAGGGCCGTCGCGGCGCGGTCGCGCACTTCGCATAGCACGGAGACGGGTTGCTCGGTGCCCGCATAGTCACGCCAGGTATCGTCCAGCACGGCCGGGTCGACGGCCTTGAGATCGGCGAACAGGACTTTTGAAAAAGTGACGCGGGTCCGGGCGAAGGCGGGGGTGGCCAGAGGGCAGGGGCCGCGCTCGATATCGCCTGTGACTTCCAGCGTGGAATGCGACGACGCGCGCTGGCCGACGCGGGACTGGATGTCGAGTTCCTCGCGCGTGGTCGGTGGCGGAGAAGCCTGTGCCCAGGCCGGCAGGGGGAGCATGGAGATACATGCCAGCACCCACGCAGCGCTCCAGCGGCGCAAAGGACTGCGCCGGTCACGGTCAGGCATTGGCTGTCGATTCATTCTTCCCCCCTGGGCCGGGCCTGCCCGCCCGGCTTTCGATTACATTGTTGTCTGCGTGTCATCCGGCAGCGCCAGCGACGTGGCGAGCAGGTTCATTTGTGCGTCGCAGCCCTTGGCCATCAGCGCCGCTGCCAGGTCTTCGGGCGTGTATTCCTGCTCGGGCAGCATGGCGAAGGTCACGGAAACGCTCTGCGCGGTGTCCTCGCCCGAAAGCGGGCCGGTGATCGTGTAGGCCACGCCTTCTTTCACCGGGACCGCCACTGCGTCCCAGGGGGCGACCGTCACGCCATTGGAGAAGCCCGGCGTGGCGCTGTGGGTGCCGTCCGCGCTGGTGACCCGGTAGCTGGCATCGCCGTCTTTCACGGGGCGCCAGAGGCGAACTTCGGCCGGGTTGACGATGCAGAAGGTCCCCGTGCGGTTTACATCGACGTACCACAGATTGGGGCTGATCGGCGTGCCGTTCGGGCCCCGCACGGCTCCGGTCCGAACCCGCTGGGCGCTGCGTTCACGGGTGAGGGCGGCGAACGTCAGGGATCGGTTGAAAGTGCCCTGCGCGCCGACCTTGAAAGTGCCTGCCCCACGCAGAACGCGGGTGCCTTTGGAATCGAGAATGGTAACAGAGTCAGCCGCTTTCAGCGTAATCTTCGCATCGTCCGGGAGCTTTTTACCCGGCGGGAAGCTGGCTGCGGAAGGGCCGCTCGATGCCACGATGATTCCGGCCATGGCTGAGCCCGGCAGCGCGGTGGCGGCCAGCGCCGCGACGGCGACGGTCAGACGTTTGACGGTGTTAGCCCAGGACATATGCCTCATTCCCTTCCAGTTGACGCGTCCGTTCTACCAGTTGCACCAGAGCGGTGTCATGCGGGTGCGCGCACACCAGCTCTGTGAGTTTTGTCACCGCTGTGGGCGTATCCTTGCCGATCAGATCGACCGCTTCGGCGAGCGCGGTGCGATCGGCTTCGGGAAAGCCCGGCGCGGGTTCGTAGATGTCGACCGGGCTGGCGCGGCCGCGCAGCACGACTTTGCCGAGCGGCCGCCACCAGTCGAGCCCTGAACGCTCCACGAATTCGCGGCTGGCGACAACCGAAGTGCCGAGCGCCTTGTTGGCCGATTCCAGCCGGGCTGCGGTGTTCATCGCATCGCCGAGCGCGGTGTACTGGATGCGCCGCTCACCGCCGAAATTGCCGACGACAGCCTCACCGAAGTGCTGCCCGACGCGGGTGCGGCCGATGGGCGGCAGTGAAGGATCGACGTTTTTGCGAAACACCTCGCCTGCCTGCCACATCGCATAGCCGGCGAGCGCGGCCTTGCGGCCATCGTCCGGCCGGGCGATCGGCGCGCCCCAGAAAGCGACGACGGCATCGCCCACGTACTTGTCGACGACGCCGCCGTGTTCGAGGACGACGGCGCTCAGGCGGTCGAGGTATTCGTTCAGCAGTTTGGCGACCACTTCCGGTTCGAGCTGGTGCGAGAGCTTGGTGAAGCCTTCCAGATCGCTGAAGAGGATATAGAGTTCGTGCTTGCTGCCCGAGAGCGTCAGGCGTTCGGGATTGTCGATGATTTCCTGCGCTATGTCCTGGGGCAGGTATTTGCCGAGTGCATCCTGTGCGAACCGCCGCTCGACCGCGCCGGAGGCGCGCACGGCGCTCGAAACGGCCAGAAAGGCCACGATCCAGCCCGCGATCCAGCCGAACGCGGGCGTACCGTAAGTATCGACCTGCATGTGTTCCAGCCAGAACGGCATTCCGCCGATCAGCGCGAGTTCGGCCACGAAGAAGGGCGCGACTTTCCATATTCGCGCTTCGACAAGGCTGGTCAGGATGGCGGCCAGTACCACGAGAATCGCGACGGCCCAGCGTTCCCAGCTCGCTACCTGCGCCATGCGTGCGCCGTCGAGTAGCTGGGCCAGCATGGTGGCATGAACCTCGATCCCCGGTACGGTTTCCCCGGTGGTGGCTGTCAGCGTGGTCGTCACCTGATCGGTGTCGACGATCTCTCCGCCGATCAGCACATAGCGCCCGGCAAGCTGGCTGCGCAGCATTGCCGCCATGGCGGGATCGTTCAGGGGAAGGGCGAAGATATCGATCGGCACCATCGAGAATACCGGCGCATTTTCGTCCTTGGGTTGTCGGTAGCGGATCGATCCGATGTAGTTTTCAAAGGCCTTTTCCTCGCCGTTCCCGGCAGCGGCGATCATGGCACGACCAAGCACCGGGGGAAGCCGGGGATAGATGTCGGGCCAGACGCGCGTCGCCCCCATGGCATTGCTGAGCAGGATGCTTGCGGGATGGGCATTCGACCCTTCGAGACGCTTCATGAAAGCCTGCAGATAGACTTGCTGGTCGTAGCCGATATCGTCCTTGTTCGTCGCCATTTCGGCATAAGCCACGAAAGTGGGTGTCTTCATGCCGCGCAGCGCGGCGACGAGCTGATCGTCCTCGTCCTGTGGCTGGTCGAACAGAATGTCGATGCCGATGGCCTTTGCGCCCATGCCGTCGATAGTCTCGAGCGCGTGTGCCAGCAGCCCCCGGTCGAGCGGTGAGCGCTTCTTCACGTTGATGAGTGTCTGGTCGGTATAGGCGACGATCTGAACGCGCGGGTCCTGATCGACTTGCGGTGCCATCACGAAGCTGCGCAAATCGTAGAGCGCATCTTCGGCATCGCGGACCACGGGCAAGGCCCAGGAGAAGCGGGCAAGCAGCAGCGCGGCGATCAGCATCAGCACTGTCGTTGCCAGTTGACGCCGGCTCGCCGCGCGCACCTTGCGCCAGCCGCCGCGCAGCAGGTTTCCGGCGAACCGGGGCGTGGCTTGCGGAGAAGGGGCGGGGGCTGGATTGGGAAGAGTGCTGGCCATGGTCCGGTGGCCCGCTTCAGCGCGCCGGAACGGGGCGCGCCGCGTCGCCGATCACGGCAAAGCCGGCCCAGTAATAGGGGTGCGATGTCTCGGGATCGTCCATCAGCTTGCGTTCGGATACCCGAAGCGCCTCGCCGATCGAGGCGCCCTTGGCCCGGTAGAACCCGGCGAACAGCCGCTCGGTGGCGTTGAAGTCATCCGGCGCGGGCCAGTGGCTGGCGATGACCTGACGCCCGCCTGCAGCGATGAACGCGCGGACGAGGCCGTCCAGCGCCTCGCCGCCGCCGGTGGTAAGGCCGGTTTCCCGGGTTACGCCGAGCCCCGCCCCGGCCGCGGTGTCGCACCCTGACAGGACCACGAGATCGGCATCGAGAGACAGGTTGAAGATCTCGCCGAACGAGAGCAGACCGTCCGAGCCAGCGCCGCCAAACGACGTCAGCAGGGCCGGACGCACAGGGCAACCCGGCCGGGGCGGTGTCACAAGGCCATGGGTCGCGAAGTGGACGATGCGGAACTGCCCGAGGTCCTTGCGGGCCATGATGCCGTCGTCGGTGAACCGGCTGCCGGTCAGCACTTCGGAGCGGTCGCTGCCGAACAGCACCGATGCCTCGTTGAGTTCGCGAGGGGAGATCGGCTGGTTCCAGGTCGAGACCGGCCAGCTGCAGTCGGCATCGATGGCGGCCTCGGTGCCCGAACGTACGTCGGGACGCGACGAGACCGGTCCGAGTGGTACGTTGTCGCCCAGGCCCAGGTAATCGCCCGAAGCGGCCGATGCCGGAGCGGTGCGGGCATCGCGGAAGCTGGCAGCGGACAGCGCGGTGCTGACCGCGCGATCGCGGCCGAGCCAGTCGATCCCGGTGAAATCGTACTCGTCGCCGCCCGCCTTGACCCGGCGGTGATAGGCCGCGACACCCTTGCGGTCACCGGTAAGCAGGTTGATCGGAAGGCGCAGCAGTGGTCCTGCCGGTTCGAAGATGAGATGGGTGACATGCAGCATCTCCATACGGATCGGACCGATCAGCGCATCGTCGAGCTTGAGGGCATCGTCGACATCGAACGGGTATGTCGACTGCACTCCGTTGATCGTGAGGGAAATACTGTCGCGTAGTGTGTTGACGAGAGTTTCGGTCTGCGCATCCGACAGCGGCAGTTTCCAGGCTTTCTGCGTGTCCGGTGCGAGATAGACTGCATAGAGCGATCCGGCCACGCGGGCGAGCTTGAGGTAGCCTTCGCCCGGTCTGAGCGCGGACCGCATGGCGTCTTGTCTAGCCGTACGGCTGGCGATGGCGCGATAGCGGGGATAGGCGGCAAGCTGGTCCATAACGGCAATCTGGGCCTCGGCCAGCTTGGCCTGACGGTTCTGCAATGCCTGCAGATCGCTGCCCTCGCCGCCTTCGGCGGAAAGGCGGGCGATCCCGATGCGGGTGCGTTCAAGCTCGCGGGATACCGCCTGGGAACGGCGGAACAGCAGCGCGGCCTTGCTTGAGCCGCCCTGCAACTGACGCGAGAGCTGGGCCAGAGTGTCGGCGGCGCCGGGTGCTTCGAGAAGCTGGCTGGCCAGAAAGACTTCCGCCACTTTGGCCGGATCGTCCGTTCCCGTCCCCACCAGAAGATCGAAATAGGGCTGCATCAGGTTTTCCATGCCGACGAGCGCATTGCGGCGGGCTTCGACATTGCCGATGACCTTGCGATAGAGCCCGAGAGCCTCGTCCGTCTTCCCGTGGCGGACAAGAAACCCGGCCAGACGCGCGCGGATCAGGTTGACCGATGCACTGTCGGGATACTGGCTTTCGACCAGTGCCAGGGCATCGCGGAAGGTTCGCTCGGCCCTGCCGGGGGCGCCGTCCGCTTCGTAGCTCAGCGCCATTTCCGAAAGGATCTGGCCGCGCAGGCGGTAGATCGAGATAACGCGGCCATCGTGAACCTGGACGACATCCTCATAGGCACGGGCGAACGTATCGTGCGCCTGCTTCGCATGGCCCTGAAGACGCAGGACGGTGCCGCGAAGCTGCAGGCCTTGCGCATCGATGATGGCGGCGCGCTCCTGCGGGGAAAGCCGGGCGGGCTGGCCGAGCAGGCCCGCCATCGCCGTATGAGTGGAGGCATTGAGCCCGGCGGAGGTCATCCGGTCGATCCGTACTGTTCCCGGTTCGGAAACAGCAGGGGTGAACACTGGCACGGGACGATCCAGGATCGCCAGTGCCTCATCGAGCTGGCGTCGATTGATCGCGTCGATCGCGGCGTAATTGCGGGCAAGGCGCAGCTGGACCGGGTCACGCACGCCAATCGCATTGGCCTGCGCGAACTGACGGGCGGCCTCTTCGAAGGATCCCAGATCTGATAATTGCAGGGCGCGATTTACCAGCGCTTCATGCAACTGGATGTCGCGCGTTCCCGGATCGATGGCGTCGGTGCCTGCAAGGATGGCCGGGGCGGCGCCGAAGAATTCCGCGGCTTCGGCGAACGAACCTGCACCGTTGCCGCGATAGCCCTGGCCGAGTAGTGTGGCGATGCCGGTCGCCTCGGCGCGGGCCCTGGCCAGTGCCAGCGGATCGGCGGAACCGAGATTGGCGATCGAGACTGTGCCTGGAACCACCCGGTTCCCGACAATCGAGGCCAGGGCCAGGCGGAGAGCGTCGTCGTAGGCGGCATAGCCTTCCACCGCGACGAGCCCCTGCTTGCCGTCCATTTCGGTGGGCCGCAGGTAAATACGCCAGCGCAGGTTCGACGTCTTGCCGGTGCAGCTCATGCCATCTTCGCCAAGGGCATCGGCCATATCGCCGCAGTCCAGGGCTTCGTCTCGTACCCTGGCGATGCGTGCGGCGGCGTTTTCCGGATCGTGCAAAGCAAAGGCCGTGCCGACGGGCTTTGCGGCATCCGAGCAGAAAATCAGCCACTTGCGATCGAAGACCGTCGTGCGCTGGGGCCCCATAGGCTGCCCCTGGGCCTCGCACGAGGAGCCGGAAGTGCCGACGCTGAAGCTTTCTTCCTCAAGAGGATGAACGTCCCGCGCGGCCGCATACAGGCTGCCAGCCTGCGCCAGCAGCACAAGGCACACAAACTTCATCAAAAACCCGGTATTTCGCACGGCCCCTCCGCTTGCACAAACAGGATTGTGCCGAATACCTCCGGTCTGTCGCTTCGCCCCTGGAACAGCGATCCCGTCGCTATTCTTACAAAACTTTTAGCGGGGAAAGTGCTGAGGCCGCAACCGCGAAATGCGGCGGAGCAATACTTGAACATCCTTTGTCATGTTTGCATCGCATAAGGTGTTCTATGTCTGGGTAGGGGGCTGAAATTCAAGCGTTTTACTGGAAGATCGTGGGTTGCATCATGTGTTATCCGCCAGGTTTATCGGGGCGGTTGCGATCTGGCAGTTGCGATAAGGCAATCGCCGGGACGTTGCTTGTCCGGGGAGGGAGGTCAGATCGCGCGTTCCTCGAAATTGCCGCGCAGGCAATGATTCGAACTCATCGCCGATCCGTACCCGCCGGCATTGAGAAAGGCTATGAAGGCGCCTTCCGACAGTGGCGGCATGGCGATATCGGCGGCCCAGATGTCGAGCGCTTCGTTGATATTTCCGGCGATGGTAACCGTTTCGCGGGCCTCCTTCGCTTCTTCGAAGAGTACGCAAGCCGCCGGATGGCAGGGCAAGTCGTAGAAGGCCGGTTCGGGGTGGAGATTGAAGCCGCCGTTGACGTAGACGAAACGGGTGTCGCGCTTCCATTCGACATCGGTAACGGACAGGATCAGAATTCCCGCGTCCTTGGCGATATAGTCGCCCGGTTCGACCGCTATCCGCACGCCGCGCCCGCTGAAATGGCGATGCAGGATTTCGGACCAGACCGAAAGATCCAACGGTCGGTCGGTTTCCCGGTGGGGCAGTCCCAGCCCTCCTCCAACATTGACCGTATCTATATCGGGCAGATCGTCCAGAAACCGCGCGGCTTCGGCTACGGCCCTGTCCCAGTTTTCGAGTTGACCGTTCAGATAGCCGCAGCCGACGTGGAAATGCAGCCCTGTTACTCTGAGACCGAACCGCCGGGCCGTGTCGAGCGCTTCGGCCCACTGCTCGCGGTAGATGCCGAACTTGGTTGTCCGGCTGCCTGCGTAAGTGAGCTTTTCGGCTTCGTCGTATCCCGTACCGAGGCCGGGATTGACTCGCAGGCCGATATGGCGGCCTGGACAGCGCTCGCCGATGCGGCGGATCATTCCGATCGTATCGCAATTGATCGTGAGCTCCGGGAAACGCAGCAGCCGGTCAAGATCGCGCGACGATACGCCGGTGCCGGTAAAGCTGACGCGGCTGGCCGCAAAGCCGCAGGACAAGGCGAGATCCAGTTCGCCCGGTGAGCAGATGTCGGCGCCGCATCGGCCGCTTTGCGCCAGTCGCTCCAGCAGAGGTCTGAACCGGTTGGCTTTTATCGCGTAGTAAACATCATGTTCGCAGCCGGTGGCCTCCAGTGCTGCAAGAACCCTAGACAGATTGGCTTCGGCCCGATCGAGCGAATAGAGATAGAGCGGCCCGCCCGAGCGAGAGGCCAGACCGGCTACATCCTGGCCCGCGTACTGCAGGCGCCCGCTAAGGTAGTGCAAGTCGTCGCGTGCCCACCAGTGGGAGGCCGGGGCCGGGCGTCGGGCCGCGAGTATGAGGCGGCCTTCTTCGGTGATCTCTTCCGTCCGGCCGGTAATCCAGCCCCGGCACAGGCGCGCTGAACAATGGCATTCGAACTGGCGGTGCAGAACGTCTTCGGTCGCGGCATAGTCGACTGTAAGCAGTTCGCCCGCTGCGATATCGTGCAGGGCGACGAGTTCAAATCGATCCATGTCTAGGCGGCAGTTCGGATCGCAGCCATGTGTCAGAAAACCGATAAAGCGGGTTCCGGAAATGTGCATGCCGGGTCGAACCTGCAGGCTGTGCTGCTGCAACTCCGGGCCGATTTCGCCCGAAAAGCGGTCCAGCACTTCACCTGCGGCAAAGGGTGTCCGCGCGAGAATACACCGGCCGATATCGTCTCTTTCATAGACGCCGATCTGCTCGTTTGCCGAATCATCGGCTGCCGATGGTCCTCGTAACGTGATGAACAAGGCCGTATTCCCCAGTGAATGTGCGAAGTCGCAGTCCGGCAGTTTACGACTCTACGGGGTAATTCTTAGCGAATCGTAGCCTGTTGCAATTCCCATCGTGAGAATATTCCACAAGGTCCATCAATTTGCGGACGATATGGATGCCGAGCCCGCCGACGGGCCGGTCTTCCACCGAAAGGGACGTGTCCGGATCGGGAAGCGACAGGGGGTCGAACGCGGCGCCGTTATCGGTCAGTTCGGCGGTTACCGCGCCCCTGACGACATGCAGGCGAAGCGTAATCTGCCCGGCGCTGCCGTGGTCGAGGATATTGCTGACAAGTTCGTCGAGAACGATCATGACTTTCGTGGTCACGTCGGACGGTGCGCCCGCTCTGTCGAGAAAGCCTTCCGCGGCTTCGAGAAATTCGGGAAATCCGGCCCGGCCGTCGGAAAGCATGCACTTGTAATCGCAGTCCATGACACCCGATCCCTGCTGTCCGATCCCGTAACGGACGTTCCGTGCCGAAGGCAGTGGCAGCTTAATCGAGTGGAAAAATTTCACAACTTCTCCAATAAGGAGCGCGGACAAGGTTCGAGAGGGCGGAGACAGGCCGATGGATATCAGTGAGGACATCACGGGCGCGGCGCTGGTTCTCGCGCTGGCGGGAAGGCTGGACAGCAATACCGCTTCGGATCTGGAAACCGTGCTTCCGGCGCGGGTGGAGGCTCGGGCTGCGACGGTAGTCGATCTTTCGCAAGTCAGTTACGTGAGTTCGGCGGGGCTGCGCGTTCTGCTCAAAGGGGCAAAGACAGCCCGCGCCTTCGGTCACAAGCTGGCCCTGTCGGGGCTCGCGCCTTCAGTGCGTGAAGTGTTTGATATCAGTGGGTTTAGCACCATCTTTACTATCGAATCCGATGTCGAGGCCGCGATCGCCGCCATCGTGTGATCCTGCCGGGCCGATGATGGCGAACACGCCGTCAGGGGACAGCATCACTTCGCCACTGGCGAGAAGGGGCCCGGGCGCGATGCCGGGGGTGTTGCGGCAGTAAGAACGGACGCGCTCCGACGTGGCTTCGTCGGTCACGGCAAGAACGTGTGGTTCGGCTGTGCTCTCGCAAGTCCAGTCGAATCTTTCCAGCACGTCGTAGGCATGGAGCATGGGCAACCGGCCGAAAGCGCGTTGCAGGTCAGCCGCGCCGGTGCAGTGTTCTATCAGGCGGCGGGTATCGGTGGCCGCCGCCAATGCATCGACCGGTGTATCGGCGCGGCAGATACCGATGACCGCAGTCCCTCCGGTTTCGGTGAAGACGTGTGCGAAGAAGGCCCCTGCGGGCACTTCGCCGCACAAGCGCATGGCGATCTCGCACTGTCCTTTCCGGACTGCGAAGGGTGTGAAAAGCGCAGCCTGCATTTCTGCGACTGCCTGTTGCGGATCGCGCAGCCGGGCCTTGCGGGCGGCGACAAGGTTTCGGCGCGCATCGGCGGCCTCATGGCTGGCCCTCATCAGTCGCAGGGCGTCGGCAAGGTTTTGCGCCTCGCGGATATGCAGACCGGTGTCGTCCGCATGCCCGGCAAGCTGACGCCGGTTGGCATCGAGTTCGCGCGTGATCCGGCGGGCGACAAACAGGCCGAGCCCGGTTGCGAGCAGGGCCAGGACCATGCCGATGAGAAAGACATCGCGGTACACGGCCTGCATATGGTCATGAATCGGCTGTGCGTTGAACCGGGCCGCCACGAAGCGCCCCTGGCCAGCCGGAACGAGAGCCGTGACCCAGCGGTCTCCCTTTTCTCCGACGGACGCGAAAGTGCGCAGGGTGGCAGGGGCTCTCGATGTAGCCGGATCCCAGCCATGGCTTGCCTTGAGAGCCAGCGGCGTTTCATGGGGAGAGAGCAGATAGAGCCCGTCGATGCCCGAAACGTGGTGCAAGGCGGCCTGTAAGGCCTTCTTGCGGACGGGACGGGCCAGATCGGTATGGGGATTATGCATCTCGCGGACGAATTCGGCGACAGTGACGGCGGCGGCCAAGGCCTGATCGTTCAGCGCCTGCTGCATTTCGCTGCGATCCTGAAAGTAGAGCAGGGCGCCGTTGACCAGCGCGAGGCCCAGAAAGAGCGGCATGGTCAGCAGGATGATGGTGGAGCGGATGGTCATGTGCCGGCCGCCGTTCCTGCGGTTGCACGCAGCGCGGCCAGTCCCACGATGAAATCCGGACACTCGCGCGCGATCGTGAACAGGTGCGGCTTGGCGAGACAGTATGTTTCGACGCCTTCGGGCCCGGCGACGTAGTCGGACCGCACGGGAAGGCTGAAAAGCGCGGATTGCGCATCGAACACGGCCGGTGCGAGGGCTTTGCCCAGCATCGCCGATCCTTGAACGATTACGACCAGCCGCTCGGCCACGGCGCCGCCGGGCAGGATCACTTCGCCAGGTGGATGACAGCGGCGATGGACGTGGCGTGAGACGAGGAGCAGTTCGGCGGGGGTCAGACGGTCGAACGGGGCGCAGGCTCCCAGCGCGAGGCAGATGCGGGCGATTTCTGCAGTGATCATCGTATGCCGCCTTGCCAGAGACGAAAATCGGCCTTTCCGGCGCGGATCAGCGTTACGCTTTCGCCCGGATCGAAGCGGATGCGTGAACCCGGTTCGAGAGTGAGGGGCTCGTTGCCGAGAGCCAGTGTAATCCGGGAAGCCCCGAGGCTTTCCACGGTTCCGGCCTGATGATCGAGGATGATGCAGATGCCGTGATCGAAATCGGCCAGGTCGCGCCAGATCTCACGGATTTCGCGGCGTTCCCGGCATTTGCGGCCGAGATTTGCCATGGCCTGTCCGGCCAGAACGGTTCGCGGGTCCGATGGTCGGTCCGCGATCCATGCTACTGTCTGCTTTTCTTCCGACACGAGCAGGACTGGCTCATCGCCATCGTTGCCGGTCTGGCCGGCCAGAACGGTAGCACGAGCCGTTTCCTCCCGTCGCATGCTCTCCCGGTCGCGTTGCCGCGCGCTGCGGGTCAGCGATCCGGCCAGCGTGTCGAGGGCCTTTCGCAGGGTCTTCACTTCGCGGGGCCCCGGGCGGACCCCGGAAACCGGTATATGCCCGCCCGCGATCTGGAGCGTGTCTTCGGTCAGCGCCTCGATCGGTCCGGCAATGCGGCGGACCAGTACCAGCGCTGCCAGAAGACAGGCCAGAACCGAGCCGATGCCGATCATCGCGCTCATGAACAGGGCGTTCTGCGTAGCCACCTGAATGACCGAGATGTTGACGTCGGCCCCCGCCGATGCGGCTATGCGGCCGTCGGAACCCACAACCGGCGCCGCCGCGGTTTTCAGGAGGCCCCATTGTTCCTGATATTCGATAGGGGAGACATAGATCGATCCGTTTGCCTGCACGCGGCGCAGACCCGCTACGGTTTCCCGCGGTAGATCGTCGGTGGAGCCGAGAGGGGAATGGTCCTCTCCCTGGGATCCGTCCAGAATGTACCGGATATCCTTCGGGCCGCCGAGAACCTGGGTATAGAGGTAGGTCAGCCCCAGTTCTTCGCGAATGTGCCGTATGGGCCGGACGTTGCGCCGGTAGAGCGGAAAGGCTTCCACGGTCGCAGCATCTGCCGCGTTGCGGGCCGCGGCGATCAGGCGGTCATGGTCCGTCGGATCAACCATTGCCCCGGTCAGCGCGCTGGCCGTGACCAGTTTGCGCTCGAAACCGTCCAGGATCGAGACATAGAGCCGGTTGTAAACCAGCGCGGCCAGCAGCACCGACACCACGACGACGGCCGGAAGGAAGGTGTGCAGCAACAGCGCCTTGATGGGGACGTTTCTAGGCCGCATACTGGCGGTCGTCCTGAGACTTGAGGAGCACCAGCGCGAGATCGGGGAAACGCTCGGCAACGTTGCGCAGATTGCGGAAGGATACCCAGAATGGTTTTCCGCCCGCCATGCCTTCCAGGGCACCCTCAGGCGCCGGATGATCCTGCGCCTTTTCGGCGAGGATGAGGAGCGATTCCAGAGTTGCGCCGCGAACCTCGGGATGGGCGGCCAGTGCTGAGAGGCAGTCCAGCAGATGCCCGTCGTCGAGCCCCGTCAGGCCGAGCAGATGACGGCGTACCAGTTCAGGCATGCCGGGCCGGATCAGCGGCTGGATGCTCGCCGCAAAAGTGTCTGCCCCCAGCCGCTCGTGAAGCGCATCGGCGGCAAGGGCTGTCTCGACAGGCTGTCCGCCGGCGAGCGCTGCCTCCAGAACGGCATTCAGCTCCCCTGCTTGCGTTCCCGACCGGGGCGGGCGGGCGTGCAGCAGCGGTTCGAGCTGGCGGTACAACTGACCGTCGATCCCGCTTTCGATAGCCTCGATGGCATTGCCCCGCACTTTGGGATTGGCCGAATGGAGAGATACGATCAGCAGATCGAAATTCGGCAGAAGCCCACCGATCGCCAGCAGTTCCAGCACGAAGTCCAGAGCCGCTCCGATACGCTCGCGCTGCGCCCGGGCGAGAAGGGCGAGCGAGGGATGGTCTTGCGGTTCGGCTTCCAGCAGATTGGTGCTTTCCTGCAGGCTGCGAGCTTCGTGCAGTTCCCTCCTGACCAGCCTGTCCAGATGCGATGTGAACTGTGCGTAGGAGAGCTGCGCCAGGGCGCGTGCGGCAATGGCGCGCGCGCGATACGACAAAGCGCGGGTATGCAGTCCTGCGATCAGGCGAGGGATCGCTGTTTCGCCGATGTCGATGAGCATGGCCACGATTGCCCGGCGCTCGCGAGGGGCCAGTTCGGCGCCGGCAGGCAGAATCTCGTCGATGGCCTCGCTATCGCAGATACGTGAGAGCAGTTCGATGATCCGGCCGCGTTCGTCCCGTTCCAGCGCAGGCAGCCTGCGGGCCAGTGGAGAGACGAGGTGGATGTCCCGAGCCGTTGCCGCAGCGGACAAGGCATCGGCAATGCCCTTGCGGTCCCTGGGGTCGTCGTTGTTCAGCGCAGCAAGCAGTTCGTCGACGTCGCGCGAGTCCGTGCACGGTGCAGGGGCTGTTTCGAGCCAGCCGTCCATCAGGTGCGCCGCTGCCGCATTCCTTGCAGACGCTTCCTCCAGCAGTGCGCGCGCTTCCGGATCGATTTGCGGCGCGCGCGAGGCGTTCTCGCCGAAGTTCATCCAGCCCTGGCGCATGTTCGCGGTCATGGCGGCCGGGTAAAGCTGGCGCAGGGCGACGACGATGGCGATCAGGCCCCCGCCCACGATAATGCCGATACCCGAGAGTTCGCGCATGTCGAGGCGACTGGCCGCGTATAGCAGAAGACCGCCCGCCACCAGGCTCGCCAGCGGTTCCGCCATGCCTTCCATCACGGTGCGCAGCGGGCGCTTCACGCGTGAAGGGACAGCATTGAACAGGAGATTCTGGTTGTTGTATTCGATCGATGTCAGCATGCCGTGATAGGCGAAGAAAGCCGCCAGTGCGGCACCGGTCCCGCCTTTCAGAAAGAACCAGCCGAACACCGCAAAATAGGTGAGAGGCTGGATGAAGGCGACATTGCGCACTCCCAGCCGCCCGACCAGCCGGTTGAACACGAACAGGCAGGTCACGAGGTTGAACAGGTTGGATGCCGCGTAGAGCGCGCCGAACAGCGAGGCGAGTTCAGCTTCTCTGCGCCCGTTCTGAAGCACCATCGAATACTGGTACTCGGCCAGATTGGTCATCAGCAGCGTGACGAACAGCGTTAGAGTGAAGACGATGGTGTAACGCGACTGGCCGAAGGCTTTTCCCACTGCCGCGAACTGGCCGAGGACGCTCGCCTCTTCGTTTTCGGGTTCGACATCGTTTTCCGCGATCTGCCGCCAGCGCCGCCGCAGCAGACGTGCAAGCGGGAACGTCGCCAATGCAATAAGAGCCCACAGCAGAAAGAACTGCTGCGCGGGAACGGCTTCTGCGAACAGGTTGACGATCAGGGCGCCGGCGGCAGTTCCCAGCGCGCAGAACGCGGCGAAGAGCGGGAACATGCGCTTGGCGTCCTGGATATCGAAGTAGGCGTCGGTATAGTTCCAGAACAGCGAATAGAGCGCGATGTACCACATCGCCAGATAGAGCTTCAGCGCGAAGTAGAGCGCAGTCTGCCATTCATGCGGCAATCCGGCGCCGATCAGCGTCCAGAATCCCAGACCTCCGATCACCAGTGCCGCCAGCGTGGCATCGACGGTGCGGTCGATCGAAAACCGGACCAGCAGGTAGGAGAACACGGCCGTGTAGAGCAGCATCACCGCGGGGGTCAGCATGAACACCAGTGGCAGCCGGTCCGCGCCGACATGGCTCAGGAAGGCCGCATCGCCCGCGCTGAACCCGATGCCCATGCCCGTTTGCAGCAGGAAGCCGAACAGCCCGAACTGGAGCAGTCTGGGCCATTCCCCGCGCTCAAGGCGAAAGAGGCGGTTCAAGAATTCGACCAATTTTCTCCCCGCCTTTTTTTGAGGACGCGCCTTAATCAAAATTTGCAACTCGCGCGGCCATAGGGCTTATTCGGTTTCGATCACGTTATCAGAGGGAGCACTGCGGTGGCGAGCACAGAAGCAGGACAACGGATAAGGCGGTTCGGCCTTAAACCGCAACTGCTGTTATTGCTGCTTGTCCTCAATCTGGTATCCGTGACAGTCTATACTGTAGTGCTTTACGGCACGGATCGGGCCGAGATTATTTCCGGTATCGACGGCCGGCTGCAGGCCGCAGTGAATGCCGTGCGGGAAATCACTCCGGACGGATACCACCGTCAGATTACCGGCGCGGATTCCATTACGCCGGGGGAATACAAGGCGATCCAGGACCGTCTTTCGCGCTTTGCCGACGCCTCGCATTTCACTTACGTTTACAGCTACATGAAATTCGGCAAGAACATCCGGACAGTCGCGACCAGCGCGACGCCCCGGGAAGTGGCGGGCGGCACGGAAACGAAGTTCTTCACGCTCTACGATACCGCGCCTGCCAAGCTCTATCGCAGTTTCGCGGATGGGCGCGTGCGGTTTGACGAGTACAGCGACTCCTTCGGGCGTTTCCGTTCGATCTATATGCCTGTCACCGGCACTGACGGGCGTGTGCATGTGATCGGCGCCGATATCGATCTCGTCCGGCTGGATCAGCGGCTGCACGATGCGCTGGTGAAGTCGATTGCGATCGGGGTGGCCCTGTTCGCGTTTTCGATGGCGGTCGGCTGGGTCCTTGTCTCGCGGATTGTCGAGCCGCTGGTGCGGCTGACGGCCTTTACCCGCAATATGGAAACCCGCAGTTTTCAGGCCGACGAGGAAGAAATGATGGCCGTCCGCCAGATCAGCCGCAGCCGGGGCGATGAGGTAGGCAGCTTGGCCGAAGCCATGGCCGGTATGATCGCCCGACTCCAGCGCTATCTCGTCGAAGTCGAGGTCGCCACGGCCGCGCGCGAAAGGGTGGAAGGCGAACTTTCCGCCGCCCGCGATATCCAGATCGGGATGCTGCCGCGCAAGTTTCCCCCGTTTCCGGATCGCAAGGACCTTGACGTCTTCGCTTTGCTGGAGCCGGCGAAGCAGGTCGGTGGCGATCTCTATGACTATTTCCTGATCGACGCGGACCGCCTGTTCTTCGTCGTTGGCGATGTCTCCGGCAAGGGGGTGCCCGCTGCACTGTTCATGGCCATGACCACGACCCTGTTCAAGGCCCATGCCATGGCGGGCGGATCGATCGGAGAGATCATGGAACGGGTCAATACCGAACTTGCGCGCGACAATGCGGCGGAGATGTTCGTGACGATCTTCGCAGGCGTGCTCGACGTACGGACCGGAACGATCGAATATAGCGACGGCGGGCATGAGGCTCCGTTCATCGTGCGGCGCAGCGGCGCGGTGGAGCGTCTCGAAAAGCATCAGGGCATGGCGCTGGGCGTGTTCGAGGAAGTGCCTTTCAAGACCGGGCATTTCAGTCTGGAAGAAGGGGATGCGCTGGTCCTGTTCACCGATGGTGTTTCCGAAGCGACGGGCGCGGATGACGAACTTTACACCACGGGGCGGGTCGCCGACGCCCTTGCCGAAGCGCGGGCCGAATTCTCGGCAAGGCAGATTGCGGAAGGGCTGGCGGAAAGCGTGCGGGGATTCGTCGGAGCCGTTCCGCAATCGGACGATATCGCCATCCTGACAGTCTGCTACGAAGGCGGGTGAGCGGCTAGCTGAAAGCGATCGGTCGCCGTTCGATTCCATGCATCTTGCGCAGGTAGAGGCGCATATCCTCGATCTGGCGGCGCAATATGGCTTCCGGCGTCGGTTCGGCGCCGATGACGGAGGCGGTGTAGGCACAGGCTTCCACTTCCCACGGCAGGAAATCGAAACCGTCTGAGGCATCGTGCATCCAGATGATGGGGTAGGGGCGGCCGAACATCACGCCTTTCAGTTCCTCGCGTCCGACCAGATAGAGTGCAATGTCCGGCAGGTTGGACGCTCCGAGCAGGGCCTCGACCAGATCGAGTGACAGCACCAGGCTGGCGGGCCGGGCGAATTTGGACAGACGGAAACCCAGATCAAGGTCCGGCCCGATATAGTCGATGTGCGGCGCGGCATCGTTGGAAGAGAGTTCGGGGATTTCGAGAGCGATGTTGTTTTCGGCGAAATCCGCCAGCCATGCTGTGCCCTTGAGGCGTAGCGGCAGCGTTTCGAAATACTGGGCCTCGTAAAGGCGCATTGTGCGAAGCAGAACGCGCAGGATGCCGGTCAGTTCCTCGGGGCTGGAAGGCTGCGCTGTGAAGATCACCTCGTCGCCCATGGCCTTCCATACGTCCACTGCCGGGGTTTCCTCTTCGTCGAGGAATTCGAAAGCCATCTGTCCGGCGAGCATCAGCGGGAAGTTGGTGAAGAACGTGCGGAACGTTTCCAGCCATCCGTCGGTACCTCCGGCGGAAGCCATGACCTTGAACCGGGTCGAGCCGACCATGTCCACGGACAGGAAGAGACGGAACATAGGCCCCCCGGATCAGAAATTGGCCGTGATCGATGCCACGACACCGGCCCTGGCAAGGCGCCCGGCCTCCTTGGCGCCGGAATAGTTCGTGTCGACATAGGAAAGCGATGCCGTAAGCGGGCCTGCAGCGTAGGAAATTCCGGCTTCCCAGTCCAATTTGTTGTCATAGACGTCGCCGTTCTCATAACCGAGATGGCCGAACAGAGTGGCGTTGGTGTCTCCCAGAGGCATTTCCGCCTTTCCGGCCAGGTACAGATTGTCTCCGCCGAAATTATTCTGTGAGGGCACCCATCCGGCGTCCACGCCGAACGTCGCCGGGCCCGCGCTGGTGCTCAGCGAGGTCAGGACCTCGAAATAGTTGAGGCCGCTGGTGCCCGGATAGACGTAGACCAGTGCCGTCATGGAATAATCGATACCCGCGGCTGACCCGCCATAGCCGCCGTAAAGGTCCAGTTCCATATCGGCCCCACCGTTGGTGGCGATACTCGATGCCCAGGTTCCTGCGAAAAGGCCGCTGTCATGGTTGATGTCGAATCCGCCCTGAATCGCGGGGTCCTTGTCCGAGAGGCTGATTCCGCGAAACCGGTAGTCGGATGCAAGCGTGGCATTGGCAGTGATCGAGAAGGCGGATTTGCTGTTCCCGTCATCCCGGGCCAGTGCCGCAGCGGGCATTGTCGCTACGATGAAGAGCAATGGAACGGCTGAAATTTTCCTGCGCACTCTCTCGTCCTTTCGCCTGTCTTGCGCTGCGGTAGGAAATCTCGAATAAATATTCGTGAATATCCGGCCGGCAGCGATCTTGGACAAGTCCTGTCCCGCCAGTGTAGCGACTGCGGCAGGTTGCGCCACTCATACCAAGACTTGCTGATCGCCCCCCTATGAGCCCCGTTTCCGCAAGCCGATGGACATGATGGGCCATGGCTGGTCGGTGATCTTGTTCCAGGCATGACGAGCGCGGCGCGTATTCCTTTTGCAGGACAGATCGTGCCGAAGACTGCACGAAATCGGCGATACGCCAACGGATCATGCCGCGAACCGCGGGAATGGGGCCCGCCTCGATGATTTCCTCCAGAGCCCGTCGATGGTTGTCGTCGCAGCCGCGCCGAAACCTCAAGCGTGCGGAGCGCGCGATGGTTGGGCCAGACGTCGGTAGGGAACGGCACGAGGCGGATGCGCCATTCTCCCGCCGGGCCGGTCGTGGAAGGAAGCCTGGGTAATCTCGTTCATGTTGCCGTGACCCCAAGACTGGCTTCGGCAGCCTTCACGGTGTTCGACAGCAGACAGGCGATAGTCATCGGTCCGACACCGCCGGGCACCGGGGTGATGGCACGGGCATGTTCCAACTCATGGGTGGCGCAGTCGCCGACAATGCGGGTCTGGCCGTCGTGGTCTGTCACACGCGTAATGCCTACGTCGATGACGACGGCGCCTTCCTTGACCCAAAAGCCCCGCACCAGGTGCGGCGCGCCGGCGGCGGCGACAACGATATCCGCTTTGCGCACGACATCGGGCAGGTTGCGCGTTTCGATATGCGTGACGGTGACAGTCGCCTCGCGTTCGAGCAACAGCATGGCGACGGGCTTGCCGACGATGTTGGACTTGCCGATGACGACTGCATCCTTGCCGCGATAGTCGTCGATCACGCTGTCGAGCAGCTTCATGATACCAAGCGGTGTGCAGGGGACGAGGCCGCCCGTTCCGGTCGAGAGGCGGCCGACATTGACCGGATGAAAGCCATCGACGTCCTTGACGGGGGCTATGCTGTCGAGCACGCGCGATGCATTGATCTGCCGGGGCAGCGGGAGCTGGACAAGCACGCCGTGAACCTCGGGATCGGCATTGAGCGAGCCGATCAGCGCAAGGAGTTCGTCCTCCGGTGTGTCGGCAGCCAGGCGATGCTCGACCGAGCGGATACCGGCCTTGCGGCATTGCGCAACCTTGCGGCCGACATAGACCTGGCTTGCCGGATCTTCACCGACAAGGATCACGGCCAGCGCTGGCGTTACGCCGCGTGCTTCAAGGGCGCTGACGGTGCGCGCGGTTTCTTCCAGCATGGCGTTTGCCATGGCCTTCCCGTCGATACGTTCCGCCATCGGTCAGTCCCGAAAAACGACAGTGCGGGCGCCGTTCATGAAGACGCGGTCATCAAGGTGCAGGCGCACGGCTTCGGCCAGTACGCGACGTTCGATGTCGCGGCCCTTGCGGACGAGCTCCTCTGGCATGTCGGAGTGCGTGACGCGTTCGACATCCTGATGGATGATAGGGCCTTCGTCGAGATCCGTGGTGACATAGTGAGCCGTGGCGCCGATCATCTTCACGCCGCGAACGAAGGCCTGATGATAGGGCTTCGCCCCCTTGAAACCGGGCAGGAACGAGTGGTGGATGTTGATACAGCGGCCCGAGAGAAAGCTGGCGAGGTCATCGGAGAGAATCTGCATGTAACGGGCCAGAACGATCAGCTCGGCGCCGGTCTCGTTCACCACTTGCTTGATCTGGGCTTCCTGCTGCGGTTTGGTGTCCTTTGTGATCGGGAAGTGGTGGTAGGGCAGGCCGTTGATAAGCGAGGTATGCAACACTTCCTTGGGATGGTTGGACACGATTCCGACTATGTCCATCGCCAGTTCGCCGATGCGGTAGCGGTAAAGCAGGTCGCCAAGGCAGTGATCCCACTTGGAGACCATCAGCAGGACTTTCTGGGGAATGCTGTTATCGCGCAAGTTCCAGTCCATGCCCGGCTCGGCGGCGATGGCCGCGAAATCATCCCGCAGCGAATCCAGTGTGCGCCCTTGGTCGGAAACGAATTCGACGCGCATGAAGAAGCCGCCGGAGTTCCGGTCATGGAACTGCTGCGCATCGACGATGTTGCAACCGCGTTCGGCCAGAAACGTGGAAACGCGGGCAACGAGTCCGGCTTTGTCTTCGCATCGCAGGCGCAGCGTGTAGGTCGTGTTCACTTGGCGGGGTTCCTCTCTCGTCTTGCTTTTCTCGCCGGCAAAGTCTGTGTCAATGGCCGGCCGCGTAATCGTTTATCCAGCCAACTGTCTTCTCCAGCCCGCCGAAGGGATAGAAATGCAGGCGCACCGGGCCATGCGCTTCGGTCAGGCCGCGTTCGAGTTCATCGACAAGCCGGTCCGGCCCCGCCGAACCGATCAGTTTAGTGATCGAAATGCCGTATTTGGTAAGAACCGAGGCTGAGGCGCCCACACCGCAGCGCGCTGCAAAACGCATCAGAGTCTTGATCCCCGCTGGTCCGGGAACGCCCAGACGAACCGGCGCATCGAGGCCGCGTTCGCGCAGCTCTTTCAGCCAGGCGAGAACTGCGGTGGCATCGAAAGCGAACTGGGTGACGATCAGCGGTGCCATCCCGCGTGCCTTGATGGCGGCGGACTTGTCCTGCAGCACTTGCCAGCATTGCTCCTGTGTCATGTTGGGGTGGCCTTCGGGATGTCCGCCGATACCGATGGCGGTGATGCCGTTCGCCTCGAACACGCCGGTTTCAATAAGCGAGGAACTGTCGGTGAAAGGACCTTCGGGTTCCGAGGGGTCTCCGGCGATGACGAAACAGCGTTTGACACCGGCCTCGCCGGTCACTGCCTTTACGTAGTCTTCGAACTCCGAGGCTGACGTGATCCGTCGCGCCGAGAAGTGCGGCATCGGTTCAAAGCCCAATTCGCGCACGAGCTTTGCCGCCGCGATACGTGCTTCGAAAACCTCGCCGGGAAGGAAGGTCACCGCGATGGGGGTTTCGGGCAAAATCCGCGGCGCCGCAGCGCGCAAGGCTTCGATATCCTTGGCAGTCATTTCAAGCGAATAGCCTTCAACCATGTTGATGGCAGGGCGTGACCAGTTCGGATGGATGATCGGGGTGTTCACCGATTCTCTCCCAATGTCTCTTCTCATTTTCCTTCTAGCCTGCGGGACTGGATACGTATATATGAAATTTCACGAATGAGAAATTTAAGCGTCTGAGCCCCTGGCGGTCCTGCCGAGGCCCCTGTGCGACACGAGGATGCTTGCGCCGCAGTTGGCGTTTTGCCGAAGTGTATCGTGATCGATGGGTTCTATGGCGGAGTGGACCGGCTGGAGGCGATGCTCGATGAGGCCGTTGCCGAGCCTGGTCCCGAAGTAGTGCAGCCTTCGAAACTTTCCACGATTGCGTTCAGTATCCGGCCGGCGGCCGCTTCGACTTCTGGGGTGCAACGCACAACCGGAATGGCGATGGCCAGCGATCCGACGACTTCGCCGCCCAGGCACAGCACCTGACCGATGCCGCAGATTCCCGGCGTGAATTCATCGCGAGTGACGGCGAAGCCGCGTTCGCTTGTAAGCGCGATCTCACGACGTAGCGCTTCTTCTTCCACGATCGTGCTCGCCGTGAAGCGGGAACGCTCGGTCTCACCAAAGTAGTCGTCCAGTTCCTCGGGGGAAAGCGTAGCAAGGATGGCCTTGCCACCGGCGAGGCAATGCATCGGTGAAAGCGTTCCGACAGCTATGGAATAGCGCAAGCTGTGTTCAGCGGTTTCCGTGATGGCCGCCTCGATTTGCCATTCACGCCGTACGAAGAACGATGACGTCTCGTTCGAGCGGGCACGCAGGTTTCGCACCAGCGGCCTCACGCGTTCAATGAGCGGCATATCGTCAGGCGCCGTGCGAAGACGCCGAAGGCCGTTGCCTGGCTGATAGAGTCGCCCGGCGCGCACCAGATACTCGCGCTCGACGAGCGTGGCGAGCAGGTAGGACAGGCTGCTTACGGGAATGGCAAGCGCCTGGGCGATTTCCTGCGCGACCACGCCCGAGGGGTGAGCGACAACGTATTCGATAATATCCAGAGTGCGCATCGCCGACTTGACCGTCGAGCCGGTGCTCCCCCCTGAGGCTGCTGGCATTGCGAATCGTCCTTAGAAAGTCAGTACCCCGCGCCGTTCCGCAAAGCGCCAACCTTCCCCGGTTCGCACAAAACGGTCGAAAAAGGACCCGACCCGGGGTTGGCCATCGCCTGTGAATAGCAACATTGCGCTCTCCCCCAGAGCAGTGGTGGCGTCAATAACCGTGATTTCGACATTGGAACAGACATGGCGGGTGGTGCGCGCTGGGCGAGCATTAAACGCTGCAAGGATTGCTTCTCGGCCAGTGATCCAGGCATCGGGCGCGGTGGGCCGCGCCATCCGGCCGTCCGGTGCGTAGAGCGCGGCCACCTCTTCCCAGTCCGCAGCATCGTTGCGATTGGCGTAGCGCGCCACGAGTTTCGCACAGTCATGCTCGATAGCGCGGATTACGTCAGATGCCAGCGGACCGGTCATGCCGGGATACCAAGCCCTGTCTCGGCAATGTTGGCACCTTCACGGGGCGCGCGCTGCTTCTTCCATGTAACGTCCGGATCGATCCTGCCGTAGCCTGCGAAAGTTTCGAAACCCCGGTCGATGCTGGCGATCACACGCACCGGTCCGACGATGGCAGGGCCGCTATATCTATATAGCGGCCCCTTTCTCTCTCGGTTTGGCACGCAAAGCCAGATCAGGCCGGTTCCCTGACCAGCGGCTCGGCTTTGTTGATGTGCGCCTGCGTATATTCCATCAGACCGGACAGGCCGAGTTCACCGCCCAGGCCCGACTGTTTTGAGCCGCGGAAAGGAATATTCGGATCGATCGCCAGGTGCTGATTGACCCAGACCGTACCCGAATCGATACGACGGGCAACATCCATCGCGCGAAGCTGATCCATACCCCAGACTGTGCCACCAAGACCGTAGGGGGAATCATTGGCTCGCTGGATGACATCGTCGATATCATCGTACTTGAGTACCGGCAGCACCGGACCGAACTGTTCCTCGGTCACCAGCGGCGCATCGTCGGGCAGGTCGCCGATGATGGTGGGGGCAATGAAGTAGCCCGGACGGTCTGGCTTGCCGGCTTCGGCGATCACCGTGCCGCGCGACTTGGCGTCTTCAATCAGGCCGCGCACTTTGTCGTACTGCATCTTGTTCTGAACCGGGCCGACAGTCGCCCCCTGCTTGGTGCCGTCGTCGACGACGGCGGCTTCGGCGAACTTGGCGATCTCGGCGCAGAACTCGTCATACATTGCAGTCGGTACATAGGCGCGCTTGATGGCGACGCAAATCTGGCCGGCGTTAGCCATTGCGCCGGCATAGACTTTCTCTGCGGCGAGTCTGGCGGGCACGTCATCCAGTACGATCGCTGCATCGTTCCCCCCCAGTTCCAGCGTTACGCGCTTCACGTTGCTGGCTGCGGAGGCCATGACTTTTTTCCCTGTGGGGGTCGAGCCGGTGAAGGCGACTTTCGCGATATCGGGGTGAGCTGTGATCGCAGCACCAAGTTCGTTCTGATCGCAGACAACATTGAACACGCCTTTGGGCAGGATATCTGCCGCCAGTTCGGCAAGCAGCAGCGTAGTCAGCGGTGTCGTCGGCGCGGGCTTGGCGATCATCGTGTTACCGGTGACGAGGCAGGGCCCCAGCTTGTTGGCCAGCAGGATCACCGGGAAGTTCCACGGCGTGATGGCTGCGCAGACGCCCAGCGGAGTGCGATGTTCGATCACGCTTTGGCCGTCTTGCTCGCTCAGCGTCTGATCGGGCAGGCGCATGGCAGCGAAGGCCCGCAAAGTGTAGATGCTGCCGCCGATTTCATACATTGCCTGATCAAGCGGCTTGCCCTGCTCTGCCGTGAGCAGGCGGCCGAAGTCTTCGATTCGCGCTTCCATTGCGTCAGCAAGGCGGTTGATATAGGCGGCGCGCTCGTCAGTGCTCAACGCGGCCCACGCCGGCTGCGCGGCCTTTGCTGCCGCGACGGCGCAATTGAGAATAGCCTCGTCCGCGCGAGGGCAGGGGGCGAGAACCTCTTCCGTTGCCGGGTTGATGACATCGAAAGTGGATACGCCGTCGATCAGTTTACCATCGATCAGCAGCTTGAAATCGGTTTTCACGATCGCTCTCCTTGATCAGCGTCAATGGGACAGGGGGGGCTTAATTTCCGTTGTTGGCGGATCGACGCTGGCTTTTTGATTTAGCAGGCGTTTATGTACGCTTGGGATACATATAAGGCAAGGTGTGGAGTACGTGGAAATGAAAGAAGGAGACACGCTCTCCGAGCAACTGGGTTTTCAGATTCAGATGTTGCATTCGGTCGCCAGCGAAGCCGCGCGTACAGCGGTCGCGCATCTGGATATCACACCGGCCCGGGGCACGGCGCTGCTGTTGATCCGAGCAAACCCCGGCTGCACGCAGACAGCGCTTGGAGAGGCACTCAACGTCAATCGTTCAAGCGCGATGAAGATTGTCGACATGCTTGAAGGACGTGGTTGGGTTTTGCGCGCGGCGAACAGTGATCCGCGTGCTCACGCGCTTGAACTGACACCTGCAGGCGAGGCATATTGCGAAGCGCTCGACGAAGCATTCGCTGCACATGAGCGTAAGTTTTTCGGCGGATTGAGTGCAGTCGAACGCCGCTCCCTGCTGTCCATATTGCGGCGACTTCGCACCGGGAAGTAATCGGCGGTGTCATCTTCGCTAGAGGCCGTCGGGTAGCTTGGACTGCATGGCTTCTTTCCTGTCGATCCGGTGACCGTCGACAATGAACGTGCCGTCGCCGACCGCATGGATCAGACGTTGCTCCTCCCGGGCGCTATCGAAATAGGCAGCGATGCCTTCCAGCAAGATGATGTTATGTCGCTCGACAATGTCGATGACCCGGCATTCGATATTGGCGAGGCATTCCCGGATGAGCGGTGCCCGGACATGTTTGGCAGGGACGCGGGCAAGGCCAAATTTCTCGAACTTGTCCGTGTCCCTCCCTGAACATGTACCGATACCGACAGCCGTATCGACCAGATCGACAGTCGGGATCGAAATCACGCATTCCCGGCTGCCACAAAGCCCGGTGTAGGAATAGTTCCAGGCTCCCGTTGTGATGGCGAAGGTCGGTGAAAAGTCCAGCACCATTGTCCAGGTGATGGTCATGACATTGTCCTTGAGGCCATCATGCGTCGTCACCAGAACGACCGGCCCCGGTTCAATCAGCGTGAATGCCCGGCTGAGTGGCAGATCTTCCATCAAGGCCTCCGTCCCGTGCAAGTCGCCGGACAGGCAATGGCGCCGGGTCGTCCGGCGGCAACAGGAACAAAATGGGCTTCCGCAGGGCACGCGGCAATGGGAAATGCAGAAACGGCACGCCCGAACGGATCGCGCGGGCGTGCTGAAACCGAAGGCTACTCAGGTGTTCGTCCCCGGTTCTTGTCATAGGCACTGAGACCGGGCTTGTAGCTCTTCTCGTCGATAAACTGGCGAATGCCTTCCTTGCGCCCTTCGGATTTGTCGTGGAAGCTGCAGGCTTCATGCAGCTTCACGAGATAGTCCTCGGCTTCGTCATAGGTCATTACGCCTACCCGGCGCACGGCGTCCTTGGCGAACTTGAGAGTGACCGGATTCTTCTCCAGCAGCATCCTTGCGACTTCTTCGGTACGAGTCTTGAGCCGGTCCAGCGGCACGCTTTCATTCACAAGGCGCATGGCCGCAGCTTGCTTCCCGTCAATCAGATCGCCGGTCAGTGTCAGCCACATGGCATCGCGCATCGGCAGCAGGTCGACAACGACTTTGGTCACGCCGCCACCGGGCAGGATGCCCCAGTTTATCTCGGAAAGGCCGAACTTGGCATCATCCGCGCAGATCGCCAGGTCGCAACTGAATAGGGGGCCGAAACCGCCGCCGAAACACCAGCCGTTGACCATGGCGATCGTCGGTTTCTGCAACCAGCGCAGACGCCGGAACCAGCCGTAGCTTTCCCGCTGCGACTTGCGCACGCCGCGCAGACCTGCCGCCTCCGTCTCCCGGAAGTACTCTTTGAGATCCATACCCGCCGACCAGGCCGTGCCCTGGCCGCCCAGTACGACGACGCCTACGTCATCACGAAACTCCAGATCGTCCAGCACGTCCATCATGCGCCGGTTGAGCTTCGGGTTCATCGCGTTGCGTTTGGCCGGGCGCGAAAAATAGACCCAGGCAATGCCATCCTGTACTGAAAAGGTGACGGTGTCGGCTTCCGTTTCGCTCATGCTTGCATGTCCTTTCCCAGACTTTCAGCGTCGGGTGCCGATTTATGGCAGTCGATGCTGTGTATTGTATCATTAGTATACAATATTGACGGTCAGGATCAAGAGGCTGGAGCAGGTCGTCGCATGGTCTTGTCGCCGAACCGGTCGATCAGTTCGGGACGGGCTGGCTGTGGATGCGATCCAGCAGTCCGATCAGGGTGTCGACTTCCGCTGGCGTGAAGCGGCATTTCAGCCAGGATTCATGCGCGTCGATAGCTTTTTGGGCTTTGGTGAGCAGGGCTTTTCCCTCAGGTTCCAGGAACAACGCCGTCTTGCGACGGTCTTTTGCAGAGGGGACACGGCGCAACAATCCGCGCGCGGCAAGGCGGTTGATAATATCCGTGGTGGTCGCGCGGTCCATCTGCAACTCCTGCCCCAGATCCGACTGAGAAAGACCCGGGCGGTTGGCAGCCATCCACAGAACCGACACTTGTTTTTGTGTCAGCCCCAGTTCCGCGAAAGTCTCCGAGAAGTGCCGGTAAACGGCGCCATGCGCCAGACGGATATGGAAACCCAATACCGAGTCAAGGTCTCCGCGCCCCATCGCAGCGACAGCTTCGCCGGTATCGTCACCAGGTGTTTTCTTCGTACCCACGCGGGCATGCTAGCGGCACGCAAACCGGACGCAAGCAGCTTGCGCGGAACATCCGCACTTTCCGCGCCATCGGGGATTATTGTTCGTAGCACGAACATTTTTGTGTTGTCGGGATACAAACCCGGCTTTAGAAAGGGCAGGCGAGCGCGGCACGGCGCTGCGATGAAACCGGGAGAGTCGATATGGCTGATAATCTTGAGCAAGTTCTGCAGGGCGCGGGCAATATCGTTGAAATGCTTCGCAATTCACAGCTTGGCGCGTACGTCTATCCTGTCGTTGCGCCCGAGTTTTCGAACTGGCGCAGCGAACAGTGGGCCTGGCAGCACAGCGCGGTTCTGTTCGACCAGTCGCACCACATGGTCAATCTCTATATTCGCGGCAAGGATGCTCACAAGCTTCTGTCCGATACTATGATCAACTCGTCGAAGGGGTGGACTGTCAACAAGGCCAAGCAGTACGTGCCGACCACGCCTTATGGCCATGTGATTGGGGACGGTATCATCTTCTGGGAAGAAGAAGAATCGTTCACTTATGTCGGTCGCGCTCCCGCTTCGAACTGGCTGCGCTATCACGGTGAGACCGGCGGCTACGACTGTGAGATCGAGCTCGATGACCGCTCCCCGATGCGTCCCATGGGCAAGCCCGTCACCCGTAAGGAATGGCGTTTCCAGATCCAGGGGCCGCAAGCCTGGAACGTGATTGAGAAGCTCCACGGCGGTCCGCTGGAACAGCTCAAGTTCTTCAACATGAGCACGATGAACATCGCGGGCAAGACGGTGCGTACACTGCGCCATGGCATGTCGGGCGCGCCGGGCCTGGAAATCTGGGGCCCTTATGAGGAGCAGGAGGAAATCCGCGCCGCCATTCTGGAGGCTGGCAAGGAATTCGGTCTCATTCCTTGCGGCAGCCGGGCCTATCCGTCGAACACGCTCGAATCAGGCTGGATTCCCTCGCCGCTGCCGGCAATCTATACCGGCGACAAGCTCAAGGGCTTTCGCGAGTGGCTGGGAGCGAACAGCTACGAGGCTACCGGCTCGATCGGCGGTTCGTTCGTTTCCGACAACATCGAGGACTACTATCTCAATCCCTGGGAACTGGGCTATGGCAACTTCGTCAAATTCGACCATGATTTCCATGGCCGCGAGGCGTTGGAAGCGCTCGATCCGGCTGCCCAGCGCAAGAAAGTGACCCTGGCCTGGCATCCGGAGGACATGGCCAAGATCATGAGTTCGCTGTTCGATCCCGATGGAGAGAACTACAAATTCTTCGACGTGCCGCTCGCGAACTATGCTTCCTCGAATTATGACGCAGTGTGCGATGCTTCGGGCAAGACCATTGGTTATTCGATGTTCACCGGCTATTCCTTCAACGAGAAGCAGGCCCTTTCACTTGCCACGGTCGATCCCAGCGTAGAGATCGGCAGCGAAGTGACGGTGCTCTGGGGTGAAGAGAATGGCGGCACCCGCAAGACCACGGTTGAACCGCACAAACAGCTTGCGGTCAGGGCTATCGTTTCGCCGGTTCCGTACTCTCGCGTCGCGCGTGAAACCTATCAGGAGGGCTGGCGCACCCAGAAGGCCGACGCCTGATCCCATAGTTTATTCTCCCTTGGGGCGATGCGCGCTTTGCAGAGCCCCTTGTGTGAATGAGAGCTGCCACGTAATCCCAGTCCAAATACCGATGTTCATCCGCCTTCATCACCTCGGCTAGCCCTCTCGGACCAGTGATCCCTGTCCCGAGAGGGCGTCCGACGTCTCCGCAATCCAGATGATGGCCGTGGAAGGTCAGGCCACATTCGACATCTGGACGAAGGGCGGGCGATCGGCTGTCCAAACGACGCTCAACGAGGACCAAGCCTGGATTACATGGCCGGTATGTCGGTTTCCTTAATTATCGGATGAAGGAAACTCGGATTTCCGCCATTCTGAATGCCGGATGGTCTCTTTAAAGATCGGACAGAAAATGTGGTGAGCCCCGGGGAAGGGGGCCACACTGAACAACTGAGGCAGATGTCGACCGATCCTTGCCGCTCACGACCATTTTCCAGCATCCCCAAAGCGGACATATTTTCCGGCGTACTCCCAGATCACCTGATGTCGGGAAAGTCGGATCCGGTAAGTCAGCTTCGAACTGCCAAATCAGGCAAGTCGCCCTTCATTAATTTGGCTTGTAGGGCCAGTCGCACATATCACTTTGATGAACGCGTGCGCCTCCTCCACGAAGGCCTCGAGATCGGCGACGCACGAGGGCATTGCCGCGCGCATGTTGACGAAGCCGTGGATCATACCCTGTGCCTCGCGGTGGAGCACTCTGGCACCGGTTTTGGCCACGCGTTCCGCATGGGCCCGGCCAGGATCGCGAAGCGGGTCGAGGCCTGCGGTCAGCATCGCCAGCGCCGATTTGGGAACCGGCCCGGCGAAGCAGTCGTGTCGTGCCCCTCCCGCCGGTGCTCCATAACACTGCTCGAACCATTTCATCACGCCGCGTGACAGCATGAACCCCTCGCCGAACGCGCGGTAGGACGGCCAGTCCATACCGCCGCCGCAATAGGGATAGATGGCCAGTTGTGCGATCAGGGGCACAGCGGCCGGGCGCCGTTCCAGCACCCCGGCAAGAACGATCGCCAGATTGCCGCCTGCGCTGTCTCCGCAGGCAATCAGGCTCGTGACTTCACGGTCCAGCACACCGGGATTGTCGGCCGCCCAGCGGGCCACCACTTCTACATCCTCAACGGCTGCCGGGAAGGGATGCTCGGGCGCCAGTCGGTAATCGGTCGCGAGCACCGGGAGATCGAACGCATCGGCCAGCCAGGTGCAGAAGGAATCGTGCGTTTCAAGATCACCGAAAACGAAACCACCGCCATGGAAGAACAGCACCAGCGGTCCGGCTGCCCTCTCTTTACGCGGATCGTAAAGACGTACGGCAATGTCGCCGGCGAGGCCAGGCAACGTGAGATTCCGGATCGTCGCCAGGGGAACCGGCGGCATGTCCATTCCGGTCGCTTGTTCCTTGGTGATCGCCCTAATCTGCTCGACCGGCAAGGTTTCCAGCGGCGGGCTGCCAGCGGCTTCCAGTGCATCGAGAAAACGTGCCACATCTTCCCGGGCAGCAATACTACTCACGCCTGCTCGCCCATGACCAGCACAGGTTTTATCACCGCCCCTGACTTCGAATCCTGAATCGCCTGTTCGATCTGCGCGAATGGATAGGTTCGGACAAGCTTATCCAGCGGCAGGCGTCCGGCCCTGAAATGTTGGATGAGTTCGGGTATGAAGCGCTGCGGATCGCTTCCGCCTTCGACAACGCCGATGACGCGCCGGCCCATGCTCATGATGGCCGCAGCCCCGAACTGCAGGATTGCGTCGGGAGAATAGGCACCTACCAGTGCCAGCGTCCCGCGCTGCGCCAGCATGTCGACGGCGGACCCGAGTAGAGCCGCCACGCCCGTCGTATCGACTATGCAGTCGAACGCGCCGGAAACCTCTTCCACCGCGGCAACTGTCTCGGTAGCGCCGAGTTCCTTTCCGATATCGAGGCGCGGCAGGTGACGGTCCAGCAACACGATGCGCTCCGCGCCTGCGATCCGTGCGGCCATCACCGCCGAGAGGCCGACTGCCCCCGCCCCGAATATGGCGATGGACTGCCCGGAGCGCAGTCCGATCGAATTCAACACGGTCCCCGCGCCGGTCTGGATACTGCAGCCCAGTGGTGCGAGCAGGTTCAGCGGGAGATCCGGGGCGATCTTCACCACGTTGCCTTCATGGGCAAGCGCATACGTCGCAAAGGCGGACTGGCCGAATATTTCGCTGCCAATGCGCTGTTCGCCGCGCCAGATGCCGCCCTGTCCGGGGGGCACGGTTCCCAGGAAGTTGCGCTCGAAGAACTCCGCGCAATATCCCGGCTCATGGTCGGCGCATGACGGGCAGGCGCCGCAAGAGGCAAAGCTCATCAGCACGGTGTCTCCGGGCGCCACGCTGATCACGTCGGGCCCCACCGCCTCCACCGTTCCGGCACCCTCATGGCCCAGCACGACAGGGAATGGCACCGGCAGCGCGCCCTCGCGCATCACCATGTCGGTATGGCAGACCCCGCAGACCGCGACGCGGACACGGACCTGGCCGGGGCCGGGCGGGTCCATGTGCAACTCTTCGAGGTGCATGGGCCCGCCGGGGGCGTCGGTTACGGCAGCGAGAAACGGAATCTGTCCAGCGCTCATCAGAACTCAAACCCCAAGCGAGCGTACCATTCCCGGGGGCGATTGTAAGTTCCGAAGAACAGGCCGTCAGATATGTTCGAGCCGCCCGAGGTGATATAGCGATCCTGGATAAGATTTGTCCCGCCAACGGTCAGTGTCCAGTGATCCTGCGGCGCGCGATAGGAAATGCTGGCATTCACGAGATCGCTTGCCGAACGATAGAGCAGGTAGGTGCGCTGAGTATCGTTCCACGAACCGGTGGTGTGGCTCCAGTCCGCCAGGAATACGAGCGAGCCGCCGTTTGCCAGGCTGGCCTCGTAGCGCGGAGAAATGCTGGTCTTCCACTTCGGCGTCTTGGGCAAGTCGCCGCCGAGCAGAGTGCCCGCCTGGAACGCGTTTGCACCGCCGACGACTGCCGCCGCAGTGGAGACTTCGGTGTAATAGGCATCGACATAGCCAACGGAAGCATTGATCGTGAGCCCATCGACCGGAGCGACAATCGCTTCCAGTTCGAAGCCCTTGATCCGCGCGTTGCCGGCATTGGCGATGGTGGGTGAAGTGCCCACCTGAATATTGAGCTGGATGCCGGTGTAATCGGTGGTGAAGGCGGCCGCGTTGAGCTGCAGGCGGCGGTCGAGCAGCTTGGATTTGATACCCACTTCCCAGGTGGTCGCCTTCTCCTCGCCAAAGTCCGGAGCGACGGCGCCTTGCGGATTGGTCAGGCGCGTTGTCCAGCCGCCGGTCTTGTAGCCTTTCGACCAGCTTCCATAGAGCATGATATCGTCGCTCGGGTGGATCTGCAGGCCGATCTTGGGCGAGAAGTTGTTGAACGACTTGCGGTTGACCCCGGGGACATAGACCCTGACCGGGTTGGTCGGATCGGGAAAGCCCAGCGCGGCAAAGCACGGCGGTCCGCCGGCGGCCTGCGGCGGCGCCAACGGGAAATCGCCGAAGGGCGCGATGGTGCCATCGGCGGTGGCGCAGCCGAACAGCTTGTAGTTGAAACCGTTGAGTTCCTGCTGCGCGCCTTCGAACTGCTTGTTCTCATGCGTGTAACGACCACCGACTGTGACACCGATCAGGTCGATGGGGCGATAGTCCACCTGTCCGAAGAAAGCGTAGTTCTTCGTCTTGAGCTGGTTTGGCCCATCGACCTGGACCTGCCCCTCGGCAAACGTCACGTAATCGTGCAGGTTGCCGGCTTCCTCGAAGTAATAGGCGCCCAGAACATAGTTCAGCTTCTTGTCGAGCGCATTGCCCAGGAGCTGGAATTCCTGACTGAACTGCCACTGGTTCATCGTGAAGCTGAGCTGCAGGAAGTTGAGCGGCGAACCATCGGCATCCAGGCCGGCGATCCATGACAGCTCACGATAGGCCGTGATCGACTTGACGGATACATTGTCTGCCAGATCGAAATCGGCTGTTCCGCCCAAACCCCAGCTTACAAGATGCGAAAAGCTGTTGCCAGTGGCGTAGCTCTTGTCCTTGTCGGCGATGAGATAGCGGCTGTCCCAGGGCAGGCGATCGTTGCTGGGATTGCTATCCACATTCACGCTGGCATAGCTCGGCACCTGGTATTGCGGATTGTACTGCGTTCCGGACACACCGCACAAAGCCTGAGCATTACGTGCGGCGATCCCGGAAGGCGTGGCACCGATGCAGAAGTTGTAGAGCCCGGCGAACAGGAAGCCGGTGGTGCCCGTCGGATCGAAGGCCGTGCCGGGCGAGTGGGATGTACCCGCGAAGTTGCCGGGAACGGTCTCTGCAGTGCCCAGAAGCTTGTTGGCGGTGGTGCCCTTGTCACGCGAATAGTCGCCTGAAAGAGTTACGCGCAGCGCGCCGCCGTTATCCCACTTCAACTTGCCGCGAATGTTCCAGTTGTCGTTGCTGCCCTCGCGGGAGGATGCGTCGTATCCCGCTGCGGAAAACGCCGTGTACGACGGCGCATTGTTGGCGCGCTGATCGGGGAAGGGGATACGCTTCAGGTAACCGTCGCGCGTCTGGACGCCAAAGCTGATGATCGAGCCGAGATTGTCCGTGATCGGCACGTCCACCGATCCGCGCGCCTTGAACAGGTTGTAGCTGCCCGTGGTAAGATCGCCGCGAACCTTGAATTCGTGCCCCGGATCGCGCGTGACAATGGAGATGGCACCACCGATGGTGTTGCGGCCGAACAAGGTGCCCTGCGGCCCCTTGAGAACTTCGACGCGCTCCACGTCCATCAGGTCCTGGTTCGCGCCGACAGTGCGGGCGAGGTATACGCCGTCGAGATAGATCCCCACGCCTGGATCGATATTGAACGCGAAATCATCCGATCCGATGCCGCGGATGTAGGCGGATAGTACTGACGGCGACCCCGAAAAGGGCGTGCCCGCATCAAGGTTCACGTTGGGCGCGATCGCAGAGAGATTGGCGACACTGCCGATCGCACGTTCCTGCAGCGCCTCCGACGTGAATGCGGAAATCGCAATCGGCACATCCTGAACGTTCTCGGCGCGCTTCTGCGCGGTCACCACGATTTCGCCGATGCCGCCCTGATCGGTGTTCTGCGGCTGCGTATCCTGCGCATGGGCGCTCGTTCCGACAAAAGCGGCGGTCGCCAGCAGCAAGCTGGAAAACGAATTTCTCATGCCATACTCCCCCTAGTGGATGCGCATAATTGTTTGCGCTTGGGGGGCAGTTTAAGTGGACATGTCGCCGCTGTCTTGGACCAGAGCGAACATGGTGTCTGGACGGAAGCGAACCTGAGGGAAGGGCAACGGCGATCAGCTTATCAAGCTGCGATGGTTCGACCGCCACTCGCTCGGAGCGACACCGAACCGCTTCCGAAAGCACCGACTGAAAAAGGCCGGGTCCTGAAAGCCGACATCAAAGGCAACATCGGTAATGCTGCGCCGGTCGGATCCGGAGAGAAGTTCGGCCGCCCGTGTCAGCCGTCGTTCGTTGATATAGGCCGTTGGCGTCAGTCCGGAATGGCGCAGGAAGGCCTTCTGAACCCCTCGCGGCGAGAGTCCGGTCGCTTTGCAGATGGTTGCTGTGCCAAGTTCCGGATTGTCGATATGGCGCAGGGCAAAATTCACTGGCGACAAACCCGTCTCCTGATCTTTCGCACCTTGCGCTCCGGATCGGCAGGCAACCTTCGCCGCCTCGGCCAGAACATCGCCTATCGCACCGTCGACATCGCCGAACTGCTCGCGCTGTCCCCATAGTCCCTGGACCATATAGGTGAAGAGCGAGACGTTGGGGTCGCCGGCTCGCAACAGCGTTCCGTGCCAGTCCCTTTGATCGAAAGTTTCGCCAAGGTGCGATACCGGCACCTGGAAGATCAGACAGTCATTGGCATCGGAAATCTCGAAGGCGTAAGGTCGGCTATCGTCGGTGATGACGATGCTTCCCAACCCCACCGTTACGACAGTTTGGCCATACTCAAGGGTGACATGTCCCCGACGCCCCAAATGCAGTACGAGAGTATGTCCATCCTGGTTCGCAACTCTGCTGACGCGCGCCCTGCTGCTGCACGCCTGGGCCAGTCCGATCGGGCCCAGCGTCCAGCGGGACAGGTCGGCACGAATCTCGTTCGGGGCGTCCGCAGTCATGCCGGGAAAGGCCTCGGCGACAACATCGCGCCAGAACAAGCGCCGCTGTTGAGGCGGCACCACTTGGGTGGAGAAGCGCACCGGAGCGCTCATGGCGCGCTCTTCAGCGGCACGGAGTTGACGATGTGCGCCTGGGTGTATTCGTTGAGTGCTTCCTGCCCGAGTTCACCGCCCATTCTTGGCTGGCGAGCACCGCGGAAGGAAATACCGGTATCGATCCGCATCGCCGCTTCGTTTGCCCGGGCGACATCGCTGCCCCAGACAGTACCGCCCAGGCCGTATTCAGAATCATTGGCTCGCGCGATGAAGTAGCCGGGCCGGACAAGTGGTTCGCCACCGGCGGCGACCTTGCCGCGCCTGCGTGCATCTTCGAGCAGGTCCTTCACCTTCTCGAACTGCATTACATTCTGCAGCGGCCCGACCGTGGTGCCCTGTTTAGAACCATCATCGACCATCGCGCTGCCAGCAAGCTTCGCCTGACCGTCAACGAGAAGCGTGAAACGCCGGCCCATGAATATCCTCTCCCAGAAAACTAGACCGCCCGCTGTTCGGAATCGGTCATTTATTGTATCCTAACATACATATGAAACGCAATTTTCCCAAACCGCTTCTTCATCATCCGGTGCTTTCAGCCCAAATCGGTTTCAATCTGCAGATGGCCTCCTTGCGGGTCGCCGCGCAAATACGAGAGGCGCTGGCCCGCTTCGAAATTTCGCCAGCCAAAGCGACCGCGCTGTCGCTCGTGCGGATGAATCCGGGCTGCGACCAGTCAGCCCTTGGCCGTGCCCTTCTGGTCAACCGCGCAAGCGCCATGAAGATTGTGAATTCGCTATCTTCCGGGGGTCTCGTTGAAAGAAAGCCGGGCCGAAACCTGCGCACCAATGCGCTTTTTCTCACCGAGGCGGGCGAACGCCTGCTGGACGCGCTGCTGCCAGCTATCGAACAAGCCGACGCACTGGCCGTGCGCGAACTTGAGCCGACTCAGCGGAAGGCGCTACGCCGCATTCTCGCCCCATTAGCGAAACTCCACGGGGGCGAGGACCCGTAAGGATGCGGTTTGCCGAGCGGAGCAGTGAAAAGCTGAGACCGTATTTGTTCGCTCCTCCTGCCCGAAACACGTCATTCATGTTGACCGGAGCAGAGATGAATGAAGGGGCGCTTTTGACGGCCCGGCTTTGCACTTACCCCGGTACCGACCGTAGAGTCGCTGCCCTGCAGAAATTCAGTCCAATCGGGAGAGCAGTTTACCTGCGCCTCCCGCTTCGGCTGCCAGGTTTCGGTTGTAGGCAAGCGGCATCTTCGCAGTCCACCAGCGAAGCGCGTCCATGATACCTGCCAGGGTTTCGCCTTGCTGGTCCTGAGGCCCGTATCATAAGCGGTCGAGAGCAGGGCTCGGTTCCTGAGGCCTGCCGGGTTTTCATCAACGCTGTCCAGAAGGGCTCGCGACTATTGCCTATCGTGTTGATTTCCACCGGGAGCTGACCCGGGATCTCCGTCGAGAATTGACCCGGGTGGATACTATGTCCGCGCAGTGCGGGGGAGGTCGCCTGTCATGAAGCGATCTCCCGTTTGCCCGGCCTGCTTGTCAATCGAATTCCCAGGCCCGCTCGCCATGGCTGGTGATGTCGAGGCCTTCGCGTTCGGCATCTTCGGACACGCGCATCGGGAAGAGGAGCGACGCCATCAGCGCCAGGATCACGGTCATGATGACGGACCAGATAAGCGTTACGCCCACGCCGATCAGTTGCGCTACCGTCTGTGCGACCATATTCATGTGCTCGCCGTAACCGACGCCGCCCAGACTTTCCGACATGAAAACGCCGAGCAATACGGAGCCGAGCATTCCGCCAACCCCGTGAACCGCGAAGACATCGAGCGAATCGTCGATTTCCAGCTTCTGCTTCACCAGTTGGATCGCGAAGAAGCAGACCACCGCGCCTGCCGTGCCGAAGAGGATTGCGGCACCGGGCGAGATGTAACCGGCGGCAGGCGTGACAGTGGCAAGTCCGGCGATGGCGCCGGTTGCGAAGCCGATGCCGGTGGGCTTGCCAACCGTCAAACGTTCCACCGCCAACCAGGCCATGGCGGCCGTTGCTGCGGCCACGTGAGTGGCGATGATCGCGGCGGCGGCATCGTCGTTGGCGGCAAGGGCTGAGCCGCCATTGAAGCCGAACCAGCCGGCCCAGAGCAGCCCGGCGCCTGCCATCGTCAGAGCGGGGCTATGCGGGAGCATCAGCGTCTGGGGAAAGCCCTTGCGCTTGCCCAGCATGATCGCCACGACCAGTGCGGAAATGCCTGCGGTCGTGTGAATGACGATGCCGCCTGCCCAGTCGAGCGTGCCGACACTGGCAGAGAGCCAGCCGCCACCCCAGATCCAGTGGGTGACAGGAGCATAGACCACAAGGCTCCACAGCGCGCAAAACGCCACCACCCAGCCAAACCTTGCACGGTCCACCCATGCGCCGATCATCAGCGCGGGCGTGATCGCTGCGAATGTCATCTGGAACAGCGCGAAGGCGCTTTCGGGAACGGACGTGTTTGCGCGCACGTTGCCCAGTGCGGTCAGCATCCAGGCATTGCCGCTCCCCAGCCAGCCGTTGGTGACATCGCCGAAGCTGAGCGTGTAACCCACGATGATCCACAAGACCGAAGCCATGGCCGCGACCGCGCCGCACTGGACCAGCACCGAAAGGAAATTCTTGGTGCGAACCAGCCCGCCGTAAAACAGGGAAAGCCCCGGCAGGGCCATCAGGACAACGAACGCGGAACTGGCCAGAAGCCAGGCGGTGTCACCGCTGTTGGCTACGTCTATTCGGCCATCCTGTGCGAAAGCCGCGCCGGGCACCAGAGCCCACGCGGCAGCAAGTGGCAGCAAGCGCTGCTTGATCATTGGATATTCCCCTTTCAGGCCGCGCTTTGCGCTGACGCTGGTTCCTCCTGCCCGCGCCCTTAGATCAGGAAGGACCGGGCAGACAAGTATTTGGAGGCGCTCGTCTTAATGCGAGTCGCTTGGACCCGGGACGGTTCCGTTCAGGGAAGATCGGGCAGAACCATGTCGGGCGGGCGATGCCCGTCAACCCAGAAGCGGATATTGGCGATGATCCGCTCCCCCGCCGCGCCGCGCCCTTCGTACGTGGCGCTGCCGAGGTGCGGAATGGCGACAAGCCCGGGCAGTTCAAGCAGGCGCGGGTCTATCTGCGGTTCGCTGGCGAAGACATCGAGCCCGGCTCCGGCGATGCGGCCTTCGGAGAGCGCTGCGATTAGCGCGTCCTCGTCGATCAGCTGGCCGCGTCCGGTGTTCACGATGCAGGCGGTCGGTTTCATCAGGGACAGGCGCCGGGCATCGAACAGGTCTACCGTTGCCGGTCCCTTCGGACAATGCAGGGTGAGAATGTCCGCCTCGGCCGTCAACCGGTCAAGGTCGGGCTCGTAGCGAGCGGAGAACATATTTTCGAGCGCGGCAGGCTGGCGGTGCCGGTTGTGATAGCGGATTTCCATGCCGAAGGCCCTGGCACGGTGAGCCACGGCCTGACCGATGCGCCCCATGCCCACAATGCCCAGCGTCTTGCCCATCAGCGAATGGCCGAGCATGGCCGAAGGGGCCCAGCCGGCCCACTGGCCCTCGCGCAGAACCTTTACGTTCTCGCTGAACCGGCGCGAGACGAGGATGATCAGCGCCAGCGTGAGATCGGCGGTATCGTCGGTGAAAACCCCCGGTGTATTGGTGACCATGATCTTGCGCGCGCGGGCGGCGGCCACGTCGATGTGTTCGGTACCGGCGCCGAAACTGGCGATCAGGCCAAGCCGTTCACCCGCCTGTTCGATCAGTCCGGCATCGATCGAGTCGGTGACGGTGGGCACCAGCACATCGCAGTCCTGCATCGCGGCGCCGAGCTGATCGCGCGTCATCGGCGTGTCGCTGCCATTGAGCGTGACATCGAACAGTTCGGTCATGCGCGCTTCGACTACGGGCAGCAGCCTGCGTGTCACGATCACGCGCGGGCGATGCGGGTGATTCGGGGGGGAGGTGTCGCTTGCCGGTGCGGTCATACTTTACCGGCTATGCCTTCCACAGGGTGCGGGTCAAGCGGCCTTGAAGCGATCGCGTGCCGCAAGGTAAGGATCGAGCCATGAAGTGCTCGTCCATAATGCCGTCGCTGCTGGCCCTCTGCGTGGCTTTACCTTGCGTGTTCCCGACGTCTGCAAGGGCGGCTGACGACGACAAGGTGCCTTACTGGGCCTCTGTCGATACAGACGTGGCCAATATGCGTGTGGGGCCAGGAGAGACGTACAAGATCGACTGGGTCTATCGTCGGCGGCACTTGCCGGTGAAGATCATCCGCCGTGAAGGTCCTTGGCGTATGATCGAGGATCCGGACGGCGACAAGGGCTGGATGCGCGATCTGCTGCTATCCCGTCAGCGCGGGGCCATCGTGAAGGCTGAGGGGCAGGTGGAAATGCATGCGGAAGGCAACAGGTCGTCGCCCATGCTCTGGCACGTCGAGCCGGGCGTTGTCGGGTTGCTAGGCGAGTGCAGGGAAGGCTGGTGCGCCTTCGATACAGACGGCCACAAGGGCTTCGTGCAGGAAGAAGTGCTGTGGGGGGTAGGGGAGCCCTGAGCAGCTGACAGGTGCTCAGACCGGCACGGCCTGCGTGGCACTTCCGCCTGTAGGCAATCCATGTTCTGGAAAGGAACACATCATGGCCAAGACTGGCACCGTAAAATTCTTCAACACCGATAAGGGCTATGGCTTCATCCAGCCCGACGATGGTTCGGCTGACAGTTTCGTGCACATCTCCGCCGTTCAGGCGGCTGGCATGCATTCGCTCGATAAGGATCAGCGTCTCAACTACGAAGTCGAGCGCGGCCGCAACGGCAAGGAAAGTGCCATCAATCTGTCCACTGCGGACTGACCGGCGGGCCTCGGTGTAAAAGAAAACCCCCGCCGGCAAGGCGGGGGTTTTTATTTGCTGCCGAGCGTGGCCGGTTCAGACCAGTTCGACCGCCACGGCAGTGGCTTCGCCGCCACCGATGCAGAGCGAGGCCACGCCCTTCTTCAGGCCCTTTTCCTTCAGGGCATTGATCAGCGTGACGATGATGCGAGTGCCCGAAGCGCCGATCGGGTGGCCCAGAGCGGTGGCGCCGCCGTTGACGTTGACCTTGTCGTGCGGGATGCCGAGGTCTTTCATCGCGAACATCGCCACGCAGGCGAAAGCTTCGTTCACTTCGAACAGATCGACGTCGGCCAGGTTCCAGCCGGTCTTTTCCATCAGCTTGGTGATCGCGCCCACCGGAGCGGTGGTGAACTTCGCCGGTTCCTGCGCATGGGCCGCAACGCCCACAACGGTTGCGACCGGCGTCAGGCCCTTGGCATCGGCCACGCTCTTGCGGCTGAGCACCATGGCGGCAGCGCCGTCCGAGATCGAGCTGGAGCTGGCGGCGGTGATAGTGCCGTCCTTGGCGAAGGCCGGGCGCAGCGTGCGGATCTTTTCCGGGTTGCCCTTGGGCGGCTGTTCGTCGGTGTCGACGATCACTTCGCCCTTGCGGGTCTTGACGGTGACGGGAACGACTTCGCCCTTGAACGCACCGGTCTCGATCGCTTCCACCGCGCGGCGCAGCGACTCGACCGAGTAATCGTCCTGGGCTTCACGGGTGAGCTGATATTCGTCAGCGCTCACTTGCGCGAAGGAGCCCATCGAGCCGCCTTCGTAAGCATCTTCGAGACCGTCGAGGAACATGTGATCGTAAAGCGTGTCGTGACCGGCGCGGGCACCGCTGCGATGCTTCTTCGAGAGGTAGGGCGCGTTGGTCATCGACTCCATGCCGCCCGCGATCACCACGTCCAGCGAACCGGCGGCCAGCGCTTCGGCGCCCATGATCACCGTCTGCATGCCCGAGCCGCAGACCTTGTTGACCGTGGTGGCCTGCACCGACTTGGGCAGACCGGCCTTGAGCGCGGCCTGGCGGGCCGGGGCCTGGCCGAGACCGGCGGGCAGCACGCAGCCCATGTAGATACGCTCGATGTCCTCGCCCGCGACACCGGCGCGCTCGACAGCGGCCTTGACGGCGGTGGCACCGAGATCGGTGGCCGCGACATCGGCCAGCGAACCTTGCAGGCCGCCCATCGGGGTGCGGGCATAAGAAAGAATGACAATCGGGTCTGAAGCCGAAATCTGGGCCATGTGCGTGCCTCTCAAGGTTTATAGTGTTAGACAGTTGCCGACCGGATAATGTTGCGATGCACCAAATGCAATGATGGAAAAAACAGGGTCATGGCGGTGCTCTGTTCCGGTGCCGCGGCCGAACGGTGCCGGACGAAATCTGTTGGCGGCTCCTCAAGGTCTTTGCCGGTTTGAAGGCGGAGTTTGAAAGAACTTCCGGCATCAAGATGGGAAGCCGCGCCGATATTGCCAGCCCGACTCGCTCCGGAGCAAGTGATGCAAGGCGATGTCATGAAGTTGCCGGGATCGTCCCTGAAGGAGCGGAATTCCGGTCTTGCAGGGCAGAGTCTTGTTGCATTGCAATGGACAAGGCCGGAATAATCCGCGTCGGACACCTTGCGATGCCGATATGCCTGTCCTAAGAGCGCGCCCAACGACCGGGCGTGCCCCGTATGGGACGAGTCCGGCAGTCGCATTCCGGTATGAGGCCAGAACCATTGACTGATCTGTCACAATACCTGCCGATCCTGATATTCCTGGTGATCGCGCTGGCGCTATCGTCAGTGATCGTTTTCCTGCCGATGGGCGTTGCGCGCCTGACCGGTACGCACCAGCCTAACGCCGACAAGAACAGCGAATACGAATGCGGCTTTCCCGCGTTCGAGGACCCGCGCAGCCAGTTCGACGTCCGCTTCTATCTGGTGGCGATCCTGTTCATCATCTTCGATCTCGAAGCTGCGTTCCTGTTTCCCTGGGCCGTCTCGCTCAAGATGACCGGCTGGGCCGGCTGGGCGACGATGATGGTGTTCCTCGGCGAACTGGCCATTGGCCTTGCCTACGCATGGAAGAAGGGAGCTCTGGACTGGGAATGAGCACGCTCGTGAACTCTGCAGGTCAGCCCCTTTCACAAGGCGGCGCTGTGACCGCGCCCGATCAGGGGTTCTTCAACGACCTCAATCAGGAAGTGTCCGACAAGGGCTTCCTCGTCACTTCGACCGAGGAACTGTTCCAGTGGGCCCGCACCGGCTCGCTGTGGTGGATGACCTTTGGTCTCGCGTGCTGCGCGGTCGAGATGATCCACGTGAACATGCCGCGTTACGACATGGAGCGCTTCGGCGCTGCCCCGCGCGCCTCCCCGCGCCAGTCGGACGTGATGATCGTGGCTGGCACGCTGTGCAACAAGATGGCGCCGGCGCTGCGCAAGGTCTACGACCAGATGTCGGAGCCGAAATACGTCATCTCGATGGGCTCGTGCGCCAATGGCGGTGGTTACTACCACTACAGCTATTCGGTCGTGCGCGGGTGTGACCGCATCGTGCCTGTCGATATCTACATTCCCGGCTGCCCGCCGACTGCCGAAGCGCTGCTCTATGGCGTCATGCAGCTCCAGCGGAAAATCCGCCGCGTCGGCACGGTGGAAAGGTAAGACCCGATGGCTGTTCTGCATTCCGCCCCCAAGTTCGCTTCGAACGAAGGCGTTCTCGATGCGTTGACCGCTGCGCTGGGCTCGATGCTGGTGTCCGGCAAGGAAGAGCATGGCGAAGTCGTGCTCACCATTGCGCGTGACCAGATCGAAAACGCGCTCAGGCTGCTGCGTGACGAGCATGATTATCAGGCGTTGATGGAAATGGCGGGGGTCGATTATCCCTCACGGCCGGAGCGCTTCGAAGTCGTGTACATGTTGCTCTCCTACACGAAGAACCATCGCCTGCTGGTGAAGGTCAACGCGGCCGAGAACACGCCGGTGCCGCCCGTCACCACGCTGTGGCCCTATGCGGGCTGGCTGGAGCGCGAAGTGTTCGACATGTACGGCGTGATCTTCGCCGGCAATCCGGACTTGCGCCGCATCCTCACCGACTACGGTTTCGAGGGCCATCCGTTTCGCAAGGACTTCCCGCTCACCGGCTATCAGGAACTGCGCTATTCCGAAGAGGACAAGCGCGTGGTCTATGAGCCGGTCAAGCTCGCGCAGGACCTGCGCCAGTTCGACTTCATGAGCCCCTGGGAAGGCGCGGAATACGTGCTGCCCGGCGACGAAAAGGCCGAAGGGGACAAGATATGAGCATGCAGCTCGAACAGTCGCCCACCACCACGGGCGACGTCGTCGACAACTACACGATCAACTTCGGTCCGCAGCATCCGGCTGCGCATGGCGTGTTGCGCATGGTCATGGAGCTGGACGGCGAAGTGATCGAACGCATCGATCCGCACGTCGGCCTGCTGCACCGCGGCACCGAAAAGCTGATCGAGCACAAGACCTACCTTCAGGCGCTGCCCTATTTCGACCGGCTGGATTACTGCTCGCCGCTGGGCATGGAGCACTCCTACGTGCTGGCGGTGGAGAAGCTGCTCAACGTCGAAGTGCCGCTGCGCGCCCAGTATCTGCGCGTGCTCTTCGCCGAACTGACCCGCATCTGCAACCATATGCTCAACATGGGCTCGCACGTCATGGACGTGGGGGCGATGACGCCGAACCTGTGGCTGTTCGAAATCCGCGAGGACTGCCTCAACTTCTTCGAGCGCGCCTCGGGCGCCCGTATGCACTCGGCGTGGTTCCGTCCCGGCGGCGTGCATCAGGACGTCCCGCTCAAGCTGCTGGCCGACATGGCCGAATGGCTCGACACGCGCCTGCCGCGCCTGTTCGAGGATGCGATGAGCCTCGTCGTTGACAACCGCATCTTCAAGCAGCGCAATGTCGACATCGCGCTGGTTTCGAAGGAAGACGCGATTGCCTGGGGTTTCTCCGGCCCGATGATCCGCGCCGCCGGTGTCCCCTGGGATATCCGCAAGAGCCAGCCTTACGACGTCTATGACCGCATGGATTTCGAGATCCCGGTGGGCACCAACTCGGACTGCTACGACCGTTTCATGGTTCGCGTCGAGGAAGTGCGTCAGTCGGCCCGCATCATGAAGCAGTGCCTCGCTGAAATGCCCGAAGGTCCGATCTGTTCGGACGACCGCAAGGTTTCCCCGCCCAAGCGCGGCGAGATGAAGAGCTCGATGGAATCGCTGATCCATCACTTCAAGCTCTACACCGAAGGCTTCCACGTTCCGGCGGGCGAAGTCTACGTGGCGACGGAAAGCCCCAAGGGCGAATTCGGCGTCTATCTGGTCTCGGACGGTTCCAACAAACCGTACCGCTGCAAGATCCGCCCGACCGCGTTCAGCCATCTGCAGGCGATGGACTTCATGTCCAAGGGCCACATGCTGCCGGACGCGACTGCCATTCTGGGCGCCATCGACGTGGTGTTCGGGGAGTGCGACCGTTGAGGTTGAGCACGGTCCAGATGATCCGCGTGTGGGCGGCCATGACCGGGCTGTTCCTCGTCGCACTCTATTTTGGAGTGCTCTCCACCGGATCGCAGCCTTCTCCGACGATCGCCATGCTTGTGAGCGCGATTGCCGGTTTCGAAATTTTCTTTTTCGGCCAGGATCAATGGCTGAAGCGCAGGGGTAAGCATGGCTGACCGCTATATCGAACCCGATACGCCTGAACTGCGGGCGCGTTGGGGCAATTTTGCCTGGACCGAAGCCAATGCCGCGAAGGCGAAGGACATCATCGCGCGCTATCCGGAAGGGCGCCAGCGCTCGGCCGTGATGCCGCTGCTCGATCTCGCCCAGCGTCAGGTCGGCGCGGAAGAGAACACGCAAGGCTGGCTGCCGATCCCGGTGATGGAATATGTCGCGGCGCAGCTCGACATGCCGATCATCCGCGTGGTCGAGGTCGCGACGTTCTACACGATGTACAACATCGCCCCGATCGGCCGTTTCCATGTGCAGGTCTGCGGCACTACGCCGTGCATGCTGCGCGGCTCGGACGACATCATCGCGGCCTGCAAGAAGCGCGGGATGAAGGCCGGGCACATCACCGAGGACGGCCTGTGGTCGTTCACAGAGGTGGAATGCATGGGCAACTGTGCTTCGGCGCCGATGGTGCAGATCAACGACGACAACTACGAGGACCTCACCCCAGAGCGCCTCGACGGGGTGCTCGATGCGCTGGCGAAGGGCGAGACGCCCAAGGCCGGGACGCAGGAGCCGGGCCGTCATACCGTCGAACCCAGCGGCGGGCCGACCACGCTCAGGGAGATGGTTTCCGAAAATCACGACTATCGAGGGGAGTGGTAAGCCATGGCTCTCCAGGACAAGGACCGCATCTTCACCAACGTCTACGGCTATCAGCCGTGGAACCTGAAGGAAGCGCAGGCGCGCGGAGCCTGGGACGGCACCAAGGACATCCTCGCCAAGGGCAAGGAAGCGATTATCGAGGAGGTCAAGGCCTCGGGGCTTCGCGGGCGTGGCGGCGCGGGCTTCCCCACTGGCCTCAAGTGGTCCTTCATGCCGAAGGAACCACCCAAGGACCATAACGGCAATCCCAAGCCGAGCTTTCTCGTCATCAACGCCGACGAATCCGAACCGGGTTCGTGCAAGGACCGCGAGATCATCCGCCACGATCCGCACATCCTGCTCGAAGGTGCGCTGGTTGCCGGTTTCGCGATGGGCGCGCGCGCGGCCTACATCTACATTCGCGGCGAATATATCCGCGAGGCCGAAGTGCTCTTCGCCGCGCGCGATGAGGCTTATGCGGCGGGCCTCTTGGGCAAGAACGCCTGCGGTTCGGGCTATGATTTCGATGTCTTCGTCCATCGCGGCGCGGGCGCTTACATCTGCGGCGAAGAAACCGCGATGATCGAAAGCCTGGAAGGCAAGAAGGGCCAGCCCCGCCTCAAGCCGCCTTTCCCGGCGGGTGCGGGCCTCTACGGCTGCCCGACCACGGTCAACAACGTCGAATCGATCGCCGTTGCGCCAACGATCATGCGGCGCGGAGCAAGCTGGTTTTCCAGCTTCGGGCGCGAGAACAACAAAGGCGTCAAGCTCTTCCAGATCTCCGGCCACGTGAACAAACCCTGCGTCGTCGAGGAGGAAATGGGCATTCCCTTCGGAGAACTGATCGAGACGCATTGTGGCGGTATCCGCGGCGGCAAGGACAATCTGCTGGCGGTGATCCCCGGCGGTTCCTCGGTTCCGCTGGTTCCGGCCGAGCAGATCTGGGACGCGCCGATGGACTTCGACGGTCTCAAGGCGGTCGGCTCCGGTCTCGGTACCGCCGCCGTGATCGTGATGGACAAGTCCACCGACATCGTGCGCGCCATTGCCCGCCTTTCGCACTTCTACAAGCACGAGAGCTGCGGCCAGTGCACGCCCTGCCGCGAAGGCACCGGCTGGATGTGGCGCGTGATGGAACGCCTGCGCACCGGTGACGCGGCGGTCGAGGAAATCGACATGCTGTTCCAGGTGACCAAGCAGGTCGAAGGCCACACCATCTGCGCCCTGGGCGATGCGGCCGCATGGCCGATCCAGGGCCTGATCCGCCACGTCCGCCCCGAGCTGGAGCGCCGGATCGCCGAGGCTGGCAATGTTGCGGAGGCCGCTGAGTAATGCCTAAAGTTACCGTAGACGGCGTAGAACTCGAGGTTCCGGCAGGCGCGACTGTCCTGCAGGCCTGCGAACTGGCCGGTAAGGAAATCCCGCGCTTCTGTTATCACGAGCGCCTGTCGATTGCCGGCAAGTGCCGCATGTGCCTTGTCGAGGTGAAGCCCGGGCCGCCCAAGCCGCAGGCTTCGTGCGCGCTCCCGGCTGCCGAAGGGCAGGAAATCCGCACCGATTCCGAGATGGTCAAGAAGGCGCGGGAAGGGGTGATGGAGTTCCTCCTCATCAACCACCCGCTCGATTGCCCGATCTGCGATCAGGGTGGCGAGTGCGATCTGCAGGACCAGTCGGTGGCCTATGGCCGCGGCGGCTCGCGCTATCACGAGAACAAGCGCGCCGTGACCGAGAAGTACATGGGGCCGCTCATCAAGACGACGATGACGCGCTGCATTCACTGCACCCGCTGCGTGCGCTTCTCCGAAGAAATCGCGGGCGTGGACGAGATCGGCGCGCTTTATCGCGGCGAGGCGATGCAGATCAGCACTTATCTCGAACATGCTGCCAAGCACGAGATGTCGGCCAATGTGATCGACCTCTGCCCGGTCGGCGCGCTGACCAGCCGCCCTTACGCTTTCGAGGCACGCCCCTGGGAGCTGAAGAAGACTCTGGGCATCGATGTGTCCGATGCCATCGGCGCCAATATCCGCATCGACAGCCGTGGCCGCGAAGTGCTTCGCGTGCTCCCGCGCGTCAATGACGATGTGAACGAGGAATGGATCAGCGACAAGGCGCGCTACATGGTCGACGGCCTTGTGAAGCGCCGCCTCGACAAGCCGTACCTGCGCCGTGACGGCAAGCTGGTTGCGGTGAGCTGGAACGAGGCCTTCCAGGCCATCGCCACGCTGAACCCCGGCAATTCGATTGCCGCCGTCGCTGGTGACATGCTCGACTGCGAGACGATGTTCGCGGCGAAGAAGCTGGTCGGCGCGCTGGGCTCCAGCCTGCTCGAAGGCCGCCAGACCGGCATGGACTACGACACGTCGAGCCTTGCGGCGGTGAATTTCAACACCACCCTTTCGGGCATCGAGACGGCCGATGCGATCCTGATCGCCGGCAGCCACGTGCGCTGGGAAGCGCCGCTGGTGAATGCCCGCTTGCGCAAGGCGGTGAAGCGCGGCGCCAAGGTCTTCCTGATCGGCCCCGAATGGGAAACCACCTTCGGCGGCGAGTTCCTCGGCGAGGACCTTTCGGTTATCGGCAACCTGCCCGACCACGTCTGGGAAACGATCCGCGATGCCAAGCGTCCGGCGATCATTCTGGGCGGTGCGGCTCTCGGCCGGGGCGGTCTCGAAGCCGCGCTGTCGGTGGGCGAGCGGATCGGCATCGTGCGCGAGCTTGAAGACGGCACCACCTGGAACGGCTTCAACGTGCTGCACATGGCAGCGGCCCGCATGGGCGGCCTGATGCTCGGCTACGCCCAGAAGGGCGGTCTTGCCGACATCGTGGCGGCCAAGCCCAAGGTGCTGCTCTCGCTCGGCGCGGACGAGGTGGACTACACCCGGTTCGCCGACTCGATGATCGTCTACATCGGCCATCACGGCGACAAGGGCGCTCATGCCGCCGATGTGATCCTGCCGGCCGCGGCCTACACCGAGAAGGCTGGTACTTACGTCAACACCGAAGGGCGCGTGCAGTGGGCCGACAAGGCCGTCTTCGCCCCCGGCGATGCCCGTGAGGACTGGACGATCCTGCGCGCTCTCGCCGATGCCTTCGGCGTGTCGGTCGGCTTCGACAGCTTCGAGGAACTGCGCAGCAGCATGATTTCCGAAGTTCCGGCCCTTGGCATCGAGGGGCTGGCGGACTACGGGAGCGTCCTGCCTGCCGGTGGCGGTTCTGCCTCCGGCCTGATCGCTTACCCGGTCAAGGACTTCTACATGACCAACCCCATCGCCCGCGCCAGTGCGACCATGCAGCAATGTTCGGCTGAACTGCTGCATGGCGAGGAGATTGCGGAGGCCGCGGAATGACCGCTTTCTTCCAAACTCTCGGTATGACCTATGAGTGGGCGTGGTTCGTTGCGACGATCTGCGGCATCCTGCTGATTGCCCTGCCGCTGCTGCTTGGCGTGGCCATGATCATCTATGCCGACCGCAAGATCTGGGCGGCCATGGCGCTGCGCCGCGGCCCCAACGTGGTCGGTCCCTGGGGCTTGCTGCAGAGCTTCGCGGACGGTCTCAAGGTCTTCCTGCAGGAAACCATCGTCCCTTCGGCGGCGAACAAGGGCATCTTCCTGATCGCGCCGGTCGTGACCTTCACGGTCGCGCTGATGGCCTGGGCGGTGATCCCGTTCAATTCGGGCGCGATCCTGGCGGATATCAATGTCGGCCTGCTCTATGTGCTCGCGATCTCTTCGCTGGGCGTTTACGGCACGATCATGGCGGGCTGGGCTTCGAACTCGAAGTACCCGTTCTTCTCGGCGATGCGCGCTTCGGCGCAGATGATCTCGTATGAAGTCTCGATCGGCTTCATCCTGATCTGCGTTGTCCTGTGGGCCGGCTCGTTCAACCTCAACGACATCGTCAAGGCGCAGGACGGCCATGTGCTCGGCCTGTTCAACGGCTTCGGGTTCAACCCGCTGCTGTTCCCGATGGCGGTGATGTTCCTGATCTCGGGCATGGCCGAGACGCAGCGCGCGCCGTTCGACCTGACCGAGGCCGAAAGCGAGCTCGTCGCCGGGTATCAGACCGAATACTCGTCGATGGCCTTCGCCGCCTACTGGCTCGGCGAATACGCCAACGTGCTGCTGATGTGCGCGCTCAATGCGACCCTGTTCTGGGGTGGCTGGCTGCCGCCGCTCGACATCCCCGTTCTGTACCTCGTGCCGGGCTTCATCTGGTTCCTGCTCAAGGTGCTGTTCTTCTTCTTCGTGTTCAGCTGGGTGAAGGCGACCGTGCCCCGGTATCGCTATGACCAGCTGATGCGCCTGGGCTGGAAGGTTTTCCTCCCGACTTCGCTGCTGTTCGTTGTTCTCGTCAGCGGCTACCTCATGGCTACCGGACACTTCGCATGACCGCCGCTCAACTGATCAAGAGCTTCACGCTCTGGGAGTTCGTGAAGGCGCACTGGCTGACCTTGAAGTATTTCTTCAAGCCCAAGGCGACGATCAACTACCCGTTCGAGAAGAACCCGCTTTCGCCGCGCTTCCGTGGTGAGCACGCGCTGCGCCGTTATCCCAACGGCGAGGAACGCTGCATTGCCTGCAAGCTGTGCGAGGCGATCTGCCCGGCACAGGCGATCACCATCGAGGCGGCACCGCGCGAGGATGGTTCGCGCCGCACCACGCGCTACGACATCGACATGACGAAATGCATCTACTGCGGCTTCTGCCAGGAAGCCTGCCCGGTGGATGCCATCGTCGAAGGGCCGAACTTCGAATACGCGACCGAAACGCGCGAAGAACTGCTCTACGACAAGGCTAAGCTATTGGCGAACGGGGACAAGTGGGAGCGGGCGATTGCCGCGAACCTTGAAGCCGATGCGCCGTATCGCTAGGGGGCGGACCGGGTCATGATTCACGTTATCGCCTTCTATCTCTTCGCTGTGATGACTATCGCATCGGGCGCCATCACCATCCTGTCGCGCAATCCCGTGCACTCGGTGCTGTGGCTGATCCTGGCGTTCTTCAACGCCGCGGGTCTGATGATCCTCGTCGGTGCCGAATTCATCGCGATGCTGCTGGTCATCGTCTATGTCGGCGCGGTCGCGGTGCTGTTCCTGTTCGTCGTCATGATGCTCGACATCGACTTCGCCGAACTGCGCGCCGGGTTCGTCAAGAACTTCCCGCTGGGCTTGCTGGTCGCGGTGGTCCTGCTTGCCGAGATGGTTCTCGGCATCGGCGCCTACAAGGCTGGTGCATTGCAACTCGGCACGCCGGACGGCACGGCCGCGCAGCCGGTTGGCACAAGCAACATCGAGGCGATCGGCGCGCTGCTCTACAGCCGCTATCTGTTCCTCTTCGAAGCCGCCGGCATCATTCTGCTGGTCGCCATGATCGGCGCCATCGTGCTGACCCACCGCCAGCGGGGCGACACGCGCGGGCAGAAAGTCAGCAGGCAGATCGCCCGCCGTCCCGATGAGGCGACCGTCAACGTCAAGCCGGAAGTCGGGCGACCGTCAACGTCAAGCCGGAAGTCGGCAAGGGGGTCCAACTGTGATCGGCGTCGAACACTATGTCGTGGTGAGCTCGATCCTCTTCGTGCTCGGCGTCCTCGGCATCTTCCTCAACCGCAAGAACGTGATCGTGATCCTGATGGCGATCGAACTCATCCTGCTTGCGGTGAACATCAACCTCGTCGCTTTCAGCGCCTTCCTGCACGACCTGACCGGACAGATCTTCGCGATGTTCGTGCTGACGGTGGCGGCCGGCGAGGCGGCAGTGGGGTTTGCAATCCTCGTGATCTACTTCCGTGGCCGCGGCACCATTGCCGTAGACGACGTCAACCGGATGAAGGGATAAGGCGTTGAACCAGATCCTGATCATCGTCTTCCTGCCGATGCTGGCAGCGATCATTGCCGGGCTTGGTAACAAGCAGCTCGGCAATGTGGCCGCCAAGTCGATTACGACCGGCGCGCTGTTTATCGCCTGCGGCCTGTCCTGGCCGATCTTTCTCCAGTTCCTGAACGGCAGTGCCGAAGCAACGGTCGTGCCGGTGATGAAGTGGGTCGCCTCGGGCACTCTGAACTTCGACTGGGCGCTGCGCGTCGATACGCTGACCGCTGTCATGCTCGTCGTCGTCACCTCTGTCTCGGCGCTCGTGCACCTCTATTCGTGGGGCTACATGGACGAGGAGCCGGATCAGCCGCGCTTCTTCGCCTACCTTTCACTGTTCACGTTCGCCATGCTCATGCTGGTGACGGCGGATAATCTGGTGCAGATGTTCTTCGGTTGGGAAGGCGTGGGTCTTGCCTCGTACCTCCTGATCGGTTTCTGGTTCCGCAAGCCATCGGCCAGTGCCGCCGCGATCAAGGCCTTCGTGGTCAACCGCGTGGGGGATCTGGGCTTCATGCTTGGCATCTTCGGCACGTTTCTGGTGTTCGGCACGGTCTCGATCCCCGCGATCCTCGCCGCCGCTCCCGGCATGGCCGGTTCGACCATCGGCTTCCTCGGCATGCGCTTTGACACCATGACGGTGCTCTGCCTGCTGCTGTTCGTCGGCGCGATGGGCAAGTCGGCGCAGCTCGGCCTGCACACCTGGCTGCCGGACGCGATGGAAGGCCCGACCCCGGTTTCAGCACTGATCCACGCCGCTACCATGGTGACTGCGGGCGTGTTCATGGTCTGCCGCCTCTCGCCGATGTTCGAGACAAGCCCGACGGCGATGGCCTTCATCACCTTCATTGGCGCCGCCACCTGCTTCTTCGCCGCCACGATCGGCTGTACGCAGTGGGACATCAAGCGCGTGATTGCGTATTCGACCTGCTCGCAGCTCGGCTACATGTTCTTCGCGGCGGGCGTGGGCGCATTCGGTTCGGCGATGTTCCACCTGTTCACGCACGCCTTCTTCAAGGCGCTGCTGTTCCTTTGCGCCGGTTCGGTGATCCACGCGATGCATCACGAGCAGGACATGCGTTTCTACGGAAACCTGCGTAAGCAGATCCCGATTACCTTCTGGGCAATGACCTTCGGCACGCTCGCGATTACCGGTGTTGGCCTGTTCGGCGTGGGCTTCGCGGGCTACCACTCGAAAGACTCGATCATCGAGGCCGCTTATGCAAGCGGCACCGGTATGGGCCAGTTCGCTTACTGGATGGGCATCGTCGCCGCACTGATGACGAGCTTCTATTCGTGGCGTCTGGTGTTCCTCACCTTCTTCGGCAAGCCGCGCTGGGCGGGTTCGGAGCACATCCAGCACGCTGTCCACGATGCGCATGGGCATGCGCATGACGATCACGGCCACGGCCACGCCGATCACGATGACGGCACTGCCGGCTATCACCCGCACGAAAGCCCGCTGGTCATGCTGATCCCGCTGGTCCTGCTTTCGGTGGGGGCGATTGCCGCGGGCTATGTGTTCGAGCACGCTTTCGTCAGCGATGGCATGGGCGAATTCTGGAAGGGCTCGCTGGTGTTCCATGAACACCTGATCCACGCAATGCATGGTATCTCGGGCGTGATCAAATACATGCCGTTCATCGTGATGCTGATCGGCCTGGTCATCGCCTGGTACGGTTACATCAAGAACACCCGCTTCCCGGCGGCCGTCGCCGAGCAGCTCGGTCCGGTCTACACTTTCGTGTACCGCAAGTGGATGTTCGACGAGCTCTATCACTACATGTTCGTCGTTCCCGCTTTCTGGATCGGGAAGGTGTTCTGGAAGGTGCTCGATATCGGCGTCATCGACCGTTTCGGCCCGGACGGCGCTGCCTGGGCGGTGGCCAAGGGTTCGACTTACGCGCAGAAGGTCCAGTCGGGCTATCTGTACAGCTATGCTCTCATAATGCTGCTGGGCCTTGTTGGCGCCATCAGCTGGGTGATCGCGGGATAAGATGATGAGTGGTTTTCCGATCCTCAGCGTGATGATGCTGGTACCGCTGGTGGCGGGACTGGCGTGCTTCTTCCTTGATGCGAAAGCAGCGCGCACGCTGGCGCTGATTGCGACCCTGGTCGATTTCGCGCTTGGCGTGGTGCTCTGGCTGAACTTCGATGTCGGCGGCGCCCAGTGGCAGTTTACCGAACGACATGAGCTGTTCTCCGGCTTCTCTTACGCGCTCGGTATCGACGGCATCGCGCTGCTGCTGATCGTGCTCACCGTCTTCCTCATGCCGATCTGCATCGGCGCGAGCTGGAAGTCGGTGGAAAAGCGCGTCGGCGAATACATGGGCGCGTTCCTGATCATGGAAACGCTGATGATCGGCGTGTTCTGCGCGCAGGATATCTTCCTGTTCTACATGTTCTTCGAAGCCGGCCTGATCCCGATGTACCTCATCATCGGCATCTGGGGCGGTCAGGACCGCATCTACGCCGCCTACAAGTTCTTCCTCTACACGCTGCTCGGCTCGGTGCTGATGCTCGTGGCCATGCTCTACATGGTCCATGTCGCGGGTACGACCGACGTGCCGACGCTGATGGCCTACAACTTCGATCCGAAAGTGCAGACCTGGCTGTGGCTTGCGTTCTTCGCCAGCTTCGCGGTGAAGATGCCGATGTGGCCGGTCCACACCTGGCTTCCCGCTGCCCACGTGCAGGCGCCGACCGCCGGTTCGGTGATCCTGGCAGGCGTGCTGCTGAAGATGGGCGGTTACGGCTTCATCCGCTTCTCGCTGCCGATGTTCCCCGAGGCCTCGGCGCAGTTCGCGCCGCTGATCTGGGGCCTGTCGATGGCCGCCGTCGTGATCACCTCGCTGATCGCGCTGGTGCAGGACGACATGAAGAAGCTGATCGCCTATTCCTCGGTCGCCCACATGGGCATCGTCACTATCGGCCTCTTCGCGTTCAATACGCAGGGCCTCGAAGGCTCGATGATGGTCATGCTGAGCCACGGCCTTGTCGCGGGCGCACTGTTCCTGTGCGTGGGCATTATCTACGATCGCCTGCACACCCGCGAGATCGCCCGTTACGGCGGCCTTGCGATCAACATGCCGCGGTACGCGCTGTTCTTCCTGCTTTTCACGATGGCCTCGATCGGCCTTCCGGGTACCAGCGGTTTCGTCGGCGAATTCCTGAGCCTTGCGGGGATCTATGCGATCTCGACATGGACCGCGCTGATCTGCGCCACCGGGATTATCCTGGGCGCGGGTTACATGCTCTATCTTTATCGCCGGGTTGCCTTTGGCGACCAGAAGAACGCCGATGCCGCCGCCATGCTGGACCTCGACGCCCGCGAATACCTGATGGTCATTCCGCTGGCGCTCTCGGTGCTGTGGATGGGCGTCTATCCCGAGAGTTTCCTTGCTCCCATGCGTGCCGATATCGCCGCGCTGGAAGCCCGGATCGCGTCTGCCGCGCCGGAAGGGGACTCCAAGGTAACAGTTGGCAAGGAAAAGCCTGTGCACGAAGAAGCTGCGCATGAGGGGGCACACTGATGGACTGGTCGCAGTCGCTGCGCCTGATCGCGCCGGAAGAAACGCTTAGCCTGGCAGGCCTGGTCCTGCTTCTCTTCGCCGCCTGGGGCGGGGACAGGGCAAGCCGTATGATCTCGATACTCGCCGTGGCCGCGCTGGTGGCCGCCGGTGCCCTGGTCGCGCCCGCGCTGTGCGGCGGGGCGATGGGTCCGGATACCTCGGCTTTCTTCGGCCAGTTCCACGCCGATGCCTTCGCCAGCTATGCCAAGGTGCTGATCTACCTCGCGGCTGCCGCGTCGCTGGTGATCGCGCCGGCCTTCTTCGACCGTTTCAAAGCGATGCGGGCGGAATATCCGATCCTGGTGCTCTTTGCGGCGCTCGGCATGGGTATCATGGTTTCGGCCGGCGATCTGCTGACGCTGTACATCGGCCTCGAAATGAACTCGCTGGCCGCTTACGTGCTGGCCGCATTCCTGCGCACCGATGACCGTTCGGCGGAAGCGGGCCTCAAGTACTTCGTGCTGGGCGCGCTTGCCTCGGGCATCCTGCTGTTCGGCATGAGCCTGACTTACGGCTTCACCGGCACCACCTCGTTCGGCGGCATCAATGCCGCGCTGGCGGGCGGTCTGTCGCACGGCGCGCTGTTCGGCATCGTCTTCATGCTGGCAGGGCTTGCCTTCAAGGTGAGCGCGGTGCCGTTTCACATGTGGACGCCCGACGTTTACGAAGGTTCGCCGACGCCGGTGACGATGTTCTTCGCCACCGCGCCCAAGGTGGCCGCTCTGGGCCTGATGATGCGCGTGCTGCTTGATGCCTTCGGTGATCAGGCCGCGGCCTGGCAGCAGATCGTGCTGTTCCTTGCTCTTGCCTCGATCGTGGTCGGTGCGCTGGGCGCCATCGGCCAGACCAACATCAAGCGCCTGATGGCTTATTCGTCGATCAACAACGTCGGTTTCATCCTTGTGGGTCTCGCCGTGGCGACGCCGCAGGGCGCTTCGGCGATGCTGTTCTATCTCGCGATCTACATCGCGATGTCGCTGGGCGGCTTCGCGGCGATCCTGATGCTGAAGGATGAAACCGGCAATTACGTCGAACACATTCCCAGCCTCGCGGGCCTGTCGCGCACGCGGCCCGGGCTGGCGCTGGGCCTCGGTATGGTCATGTTCAGCCTGGCCGGTGTGCCGCCGCTGTTCGGCTTCTGGGGCAAGTTCCTTGTCTTCAAGGCGGCGGTCGACGGGGGGATGATCGTGCTCGCGGTGCTCGGCTTCGCAG
>JARROF010000002.1:0-57569 GCA_037384205.1 Novosphingobium sp.
GTGGCAGAGCCGACTGGAGGGATCGATCACAATTCGGGTGGAGCCAGCGCGGACAATCTGAACGGCACGGCTTATGCGGACAGGCTGGATGGCGGTGCGCTGGAAGATGTCCTGCGTGGTCTGGGCGGAATCGACTGGCTTTCCGGCGGCGCAGGAGACGACATACTCGATGGCGGCGCCGGAAGTGACGTCCTCGATGGAGGTCCGGGTGGGGACACTTATCTGTTCTCGGCGGGTTTCGGCGACGACCGGATATATGATCAGTTCGAGGCCGGGGCGATCAATGCCATTGTCTTTGATGATTCTATCCAGGCATCGGATCTGGAACTCTACTACTCGGATATCCAACGAGCCTTGGTTCTGCGTGTCGGTTCGACCGGGGATCGCATTGGCATTGACGCAACCATCGCTGTCGAGGGCGAGGCGCAGGTCGGTGGAATCGACGAGATCCGTTTCGCCGACGGAACGGTCTGGACGCTGTCGCAAGCGATGGCCATGGCCGCTCCCATGCCCGGAGTTCATCTTGAGGGCAATGCTACGGATCAGAGTCTGGCAGGTACTGCAGACGACGATCTGATTCTGGGCGGAAACGGCAGCGAGATAATCGAAGGCAATGCCGGCGACGATCAGTTGATAGGCGGTAGCGGCAATGACATCATAGTGGGAGGGGAGGGGGCCGATTTTCTTTCCGGCGATGCCGGCGATGACACTTACCGCTTCTCGGCTGGATTTGGCTTCGACAGAATTCAGGTCTCGGGCCAGGAAGGCAGTTCCGCCGATGCCGACACCATCGAATTCGACGCGACTATCGATCCGGCCTCAGTCCATATCGCCTCGCTTTTCGATTTTACGGATGAATGGCTTCTCACGATCGAGGGAAGCCGTGACCAGATTGACTTCAGGGGGCTGGATGAAGCTGACCGGATCGTCTTTGCCGATGGTACGGTGTGGGACTATGCGGCGATACTTTCGCGTGTCGAACCTTCTCAGGGCGTCGCTCTTTATGGCGATGTCGGGTCGGACTACCTCGGCACTGACTTGTGGGACCGGCTCTATGCGAGCGGACCGACCGCTGCGCAGCTTCACGGCTTTGCGGGCGAAGACGAGCTTCATGGCAATACTGGTGCGGACCTTCTGGACGGCGGCGCGGGCGATGACTTGCTCGATGGCGGCCCTGGCAGCGATACCTATCAGTTCTCGGCAGGTTTCGGCCAGGACACTATCGTAGAAACCGCCAAAGAGGGCGATGTCGATGTCATCAGCTTCGACGCGTCGATCACGTCGGAGCAGGTCGTATTGACCGGAATCGAAGGGATCGGACCGCAGGTTCTGGTAGAGGGCGAATATGTTCAGGGCCCGCCGGCATGGTCCAGCGTTCAGATCCAGATCGATGGCAGCGATGACCGGATATCCTTCGCCAACGACTTTTCCGATGGCACCTATGAAATCCACTTTTCCGACGGCACGATATGGGACGCGGCGGAAATCCAGTCTCGTATCGTTCAGCGTGAAGGCCAGTACCTGAGGGGCGATCAGGGAGGCGGAGATCTCATCGGCTCGGCGCTCGACGACGATATTCAGGGCGGTCCCACGGCTGAACTGCTCGATGGCGGGGCCGGAAATGATGTGCTTCGCGGCGGCTTTGGCGATGATGTTCTGATCGGCGGGACGGGCAGCGACTATCTGTCGGGAGACGCGGGTAGCGATACCTACCGTTTCTCTGCCGGGTTCGGCGAGGACCGTATCAGCGATTTTACCGATAGCGACACAGTTAATGTCGTGGAGTTCGACAATACCATCGATCCGGCCGATGTCTCGGTCCTGATCGACGATAGTGATTTCGTCGGCGACTTCTATCTCTCGTTTGCCGGCAGTGATGACCGGCTGTGGATCAATCGCGATGCTATCGACGAAGTTCACTTCTCGGACGGCACAGTCTGGACCGGAGCCGATCTTGAAAGTCAGTTGCGCTACAACAACAGGCCGACGCTTGATGTTACCGTTGGCGGGAGCGTTCTGACCGGGACTGCAGGGGGCGATGTTCTCACCGGCACGGCAGGGGACGATACGATCGTCGCTGACAGCGACTTGGTCTGGCAAGCGGTTGGCGAGAACCTTCTGGTAAACGGCAGCTTCGAGGAATCCGGTACGGATGCCGTGGCGACGAGCTGGGGTTATTCGTCGTCCGACATGCCGGGATGGAGCCGTATCAATTCAGGGCAGGCCGCGAACGCGCCCTGGTACGAGCAGATCAATTCCGGCTATAGCAGCATTGCCGCCACCGACGGCAGCTACTGGCTGGATCTGGACGGCTACTACGGCGGTAGTTGGGGGACGGCGAGCAACGTCCAGATCGCGCAGGATATTTCGGGCCTCACCGAAGGCGAGAACCTGCTGGTCCAGTTCGACCATGCCAACCGGACGAGCGCATCCAGCGGATCGTTCGATGTCCTGTGGAACGGTGCGGTCGTTGCCAGCTTCGACAACACCGGTAGCGCTATGGTGCACGCCAATGTGGCGGTCACCGCTGCGGCTGGCGTGAACCAGCTCAGCTTCCGGGGCACCGGCACGCAAAACGGCACCGGTGCTTCGCTCGACAACGTGATCCTGACCCGGGCTGAAACGGTTGCCGCTGATCCTGAGGGTAGCGATCTGGTCAGGGGCCTTGCGGGCGACGATTCGATTCAGGGTGGGGCTGGAAGCGATACGCTCTACGGCGGCGAGGGCGCCGATCTGCTTTCCGGGGATGCCGGCAAGGATAGGCTCTACGGTGAAGCCGGCAACGATATTCTTACGGGCGGCAGCGGCGACGATACGCTTGACGGCGGTGCCGGGAACGACACCTATCATTTCGCCGCAGGCGATGGTCAGGACACGATCGTCGATGCATCGGGCGACGATACGCTTGCATTCGGGGCAGGAATTGTTGCGGACGATGTCACGCTGCGGCTGTTCGGGAATACGGCCACTCTGGTGGTTTCGTTTGCTGGCAGCGGCGATCGTATCACTATCGCAAACGGCACGTCGCTGACCGGGGCGGCGATCGAGAACTTCTCGTTCGCGGATGGCACGATCTGGACTTTTGCCGATATCGCCGCGCGTTGGCAGTCGCCGGCCGATGGTGCCGATCTGATCATCGGGGGGGCGGGTGATGAGACGCTTCACGGCGGCGCGGGCGACGATCAGATCACGGCAGCGGGCGGTAACGATACCCTGCTGGGCGAGGCTGGTGACGACACGCTTACCGGATCGCCCGGCGACGATGTGCTTGTGGGCGGAACCGGCATCGATAGCCTGGCGGGCGGCGCAGGGAACGATACCTACCGGTGGGGCCGGGGGGATCGTAGCGATACGATTACCGATACCGGAGGTGTCGACCGCGTGGAAATCGCGAGCGGTGTCGCGCCTGGGGATATCGATGTCCTCGCGGTCGGTACAACCGGTCTGGGCCTGCGCATCCGTGATACGGGCGAGACTCTGACTCTCGTCAATGCCGTGTCGAACGCGGCCTATGCCATCGAAAGCGTTGTTTTTGCCGATGGTACGACATGGACCGCCGCCGATCTTCATGCCCGCAGCCTGATCGGGACAGAGGGCGCGGATACGCTTGCCGGTACGGCGCTCGATGAAGTGCTCGAAGGGCGCGGTGGGGCTGACATCCTTTCCGGTGGCGACGGGGCGGATATACTTCGGGGCGGAGCCGGCGGCGATTCCCTTGCGGGCGGAGCCGGTGATGATCAGCTCGATGGTGCCACCGGTGACGATGCCCTGGCCGGCGGGCCGGGAGGGGACACTTACGTCTTCGGCGCCGGCTATGGCACGGATACGATCACCGAGCTTGGTGATGCCGCGCCGGATACCCTGCGGATAGAGGACTACGCGCTTTCGCAAATCCGCTTTGCAGCGGTAGGCAGTGATCTCGTGATCCGCTTTGCCGAAAGCACGGACCGTATCGTGATTCGTAACGGCCTTGCCGGAAGCTCGGGAGCGGCCATCGAGAGCTTCGCGATTGCCGCTGACGGCGTGACGCTGGATCTGGACGCAGTGCGTGCCATGCTGGTCGACGATATCGCGATCGGCGGCGAGTGGCTGGCCGGCACGGCGGGCGGCGATACCATCGCGGGCGGAGCAGGCGACGACTACATCGCGGGCGGAGACGGCGCGGACGTTCTGTCCGGCGGCGATGGCGACGATCTGTTCGCGGGCCTTTCCGACGATGGCTTCGCCGATACGCTGACAGGCGGTACGGGCCGCGACACGTACTATTTCCTGCCCGTCAGCCTGGGCGCGGAAGCGGTCGTCGCGGATACGATCACTGATTTCACGCCGGGCGACGGCGGGGACATTATTCGGCTTGCCACCAGCAATCCCAATCCGTTCGAAGGCGGTGGTCTGCGGCTGGTGCAGTCGGATGCGGATACGCTGGTCGTCGCGCGCGCCGCCAACGGCACTGAACAGACCGTGCTGCGGCTGGCCAATGTCGCGGCCACCGATCTGACCTCGGCCAATTTCAGCGGGGTTGCGATTGCGGCGGACAACTCGCTGAGCCTTGTCGACGACGATGAAGGCCACGTTCTTGAAGCCGGACCGCTGAATGACAGTGTTTACGGCAACGGCGGTAACGACACGATTTTCGGCTATGCCGGGAACGACCGTCTCGCGGGCGGTGCAGGCAGCGACGTGATCGATGGCGGCTTCGGCAACGATCTGATCTCCGGCCAGGAAGGCGCGGACGTACTGATCGGGGGCGCGGGCAGCGATATCCTCTCGGGCGGGACCGGCGACGATGTCCTGACCGGCTATGGCGCTGGCAGTACAGCGGCGGACAGCGACGTGTTCGAAGGCGGTGAAGGGGATGACCGCTTCCAGGGCGGCACCGGAGCCGATGTCTATCGCTTCGGGCTGGGCGATGGGCGCGATACGATTTCCGACCTTGGCGGTGCCGATACGATCGTGTTCGGCGCAGGCATTGCGGCAGAAGATCTGGTGCTCCGCCAGATCGACGGCAGCGACATCGAAATCCGCATTGCCGGAACGCAGGACCGCATAACCCTTTCCGGCGTCGTGATGTCCGAAGAGGGCGCGATCGAGACTCTTCGCTTTGCCGATGGCAGCGAACTCGATTGGAGCGAGGTTGTCGCCCGGGCAATGGCGGGAACCGCCGGAGACGACGCGATCTCGGCCATGACCGGGGCCCTCGGCCCCGATCTGATCGTCAACGGCAGTTTCGAACAATATGATCCGGCCATTTCGCAGGAAGACGCGGGTTTCCGCAATCTGCCGTCCATTCCCGGCTGGACGGAAGCCGGGGGCCACCTTTTCGAACTGGTCTACGACGATGTGGTCGCGGCTTCGGACGGAGCGCAATGGGTCGATCTCGACGGTCAGGGTTACAACAAGGACTATGTCCAGACTGTTCAGGGGATGGCGGCAGGCCGTTATCTGCTGCGCTTCGACCATGCCAACCGCACCACACAGGAATCGGGTCCGTTCGACGTGTTGTGGAACGGCGCCGTGGTGGCCTCGATCGACTACGTCGGGCTCGAGATGCAAACCACCGAGCTTCTCGTTACGGCAGTCGATGGGGACAATACTGTCGAATTCCGTAGCACCGGCGCGAATGACAGGACCGGCGCCTCGCTCGACAACGTGCAGTTGCGCTCGTTCGATGCGGCTGTCGCAGGCATCACTCTCAATGGAGGCGCCGGGAACGACGGATTGATCGGTTCGGCCGGGGCCGACGTCCTCATCGGCGGCACGGGCGATGACCGGCTCGATGGCCGGTTCGGCGACGATACCTACCTTTTCGCGCAGGGTGACGGGCAGGATACGATTGCCGACCGCGAAGGGGCCAATACCCTGCAGTTTGCAGCGGGCATAGATCCCTCGCAGGTTCGCGTGGTCCCCGGCAAGGATACATTCGTTCTCGAGATTGCGGGCACGGCGGACCGGATCGATTTCGGCACTCCGGCCGAGCCGGGCATGGGCGTGTCGCGTGTCGTGTTCGACGACGAGACGGTCTGGAGCGAGGAAACGCTCATCGCCATGGCGCGTGCCGCGAGCGACGGGGCCGACATGATCCGCGGAGACGGGCTCGACAATGTCCTGGCCGGCGGAGCCGGCGATGATCTCCTGTTCGGCAATGGCGGGGCGGACAGTCTCGACGGCGGTACGGGGGACGACCGTCTGGAAGGCGGATCGGGGGACGATATCTATCTCTTCGCTGCGAACGGCGGACACGACCGTATTGCCGACAGCGCGGGCAGCGATACACTGCAACTGGCGGATGGCATTACGCCTGACGGCGTGACGGTTCTGCAAAGCCGCAACGGGGCCGATTTCACGCTGGTGGTCGATGCGACCGGCGCACGCGTGACTATCGAGGATGCGCTGGGCGCCGGCCGGATCGAGACCATCGCTTTCTCTGACGGTACGCTCTGGACTACGGATGACCTGATCGCCCGGGCGCCCACCATTGGCGACGATGTGCTTACCGGCGATGCCGGCGATAATCTCCTGATCGGGGGGCTCGGCAACGATACGCTTTCGGGCGGCGCCGGGAACGATACCTACCGCTTTGCGCGCGGCGACGGCAGCGATGTCATCCGCGACGGTGCCTCTTCCACCGCCGACGTTCTGGAAATTACCGGGTACACGGCCGGCGAGATCAGCTTCCATCGTCTTGGCAGTGACAGCAACGATGTGGCAGTCCGCTTCGCCGGAACCGATGATCGCGTGGTCATCGCCAATGCGCTGGCGGGTGGTTCGGCCGGTGTCGAGACCATCGTGCTCGATGACGGCACGACTTATGCCATCGCCGATGTGCGGCTGGCTGTGCTGACCGACCTTGCTACCGACGGCAACGACACCGTGATCGGGACTTCGGGCGACGACACTTTGTCGGGCGGACCGGGTAACGACCTCATTGCGGGCGGCGCGGGCAATGACACATATCTCTATGCGCGCGGGGACGGGGATGACCGGATCGACGCTTTCGGTTCGGGGAACAATGTCCTGAGCCTGAGCGGCTACGTCGAAGCCGACATCCTCTCTGCCGTGCGCGGCGGGCCGGACAGCAATGATCTGGTCATCACCTTCGCCGATTACGGCGACCGGCTGGTGCTGGTCGATGCCCTGGCGAACGGGAACGGATCGGGCAGCAACAGTCTGATCGTGCAGTTCGCTGACGGCAGCACCTGGAACAGGGATGCCATGCGCGCCCGCGCGTTGTCGGACATCGACGGTAGCGGCAATGACAATGCTTACGGCTTTGACGGTGACGACAGCTTTGCGGCACGGGCAGGGAACGATCTGCTGGCCGGGGCTGGCGGTTCGGATGTCTATGCTTTTGGTCTCGGCTCGGGCCATGACACCGTGTCGGATGCAGGCACGTCGGGCACCGACACTATCCGGATTGCCGATTTCGCCTCGACCGATGCCAGTGTGGAGCGGCTCTATCGCGGCAGCGACGCGGTTGTAATCCGCTTCACCGGTAACGATGCCGACAGTCTGACGGTCATCGACGCGGTTGCGGCCGATGCCAAGGGGATCGAAAGCATCGTGTTCGCTGACGGTGTGACCTGGACCAGGGACATACTGCGCAACCTGCTCGACAACCGGGCGCCGGTCGCCGCCGATGACGGCTTCTTCAGCGTGACCACGGGCGAGGAACTGGTCATCGCCGCCGCCGACATTCTGAACAACGATTTCGATGCGGACGGCGACAGCTTGCGCATCGTTGCGGTGGACGGCGGCGAAAACGGCGTCGCAACGATCGACGCGGACGGTAACGTCCATTACACGGCGATCGGCGGGTACTACGGCCCGGCCGGCATTTCCTATACGCTTTCCGATGGCCGCAACGGCTTCGACGGCGGCAATATCGACCTGCGCGTCCGGCCGGTGGCCACCGCGCTGCCTGACGATGATTTTACTGTCGCGGAAGACGAATCGCTGGTCATTCGCGTCGAGCGTCTGCTGTCGAACGATCTGGATGGCGACCGGATGGTGGTCGGGCAGGTCTATGGCGCTACCCACGGTTCGGTGGCGCTGTCGAGCGACGGCAATATCTCGTTCACGCCCGATGCGAATTATAACGGCACCGCCGAGTTCACTTATGTCGCCAATACGCCCGAGGGTGGTCGCGCCGAAGCGAAAGTGACGATCGCGGTCACGGCGGTGAACGATGCTCCGGTTGCGCACAATGACAGTGCTCCGGCCATAGCCGAAGGCAGTGCGTTCGCGCTCGATCCGCGCGTGCTTACGGCCAACGACAGCGATATCGACGGCGATGCCCTCACTGTCACCTCCGTTCAGTCGAACGCCAACGTTACCGTGACGATCGGCGAAGACGGACTGATCCATGTGGCGCCGACTGACTATTACTGGGGCAGCGCCTACTTCGACTATGTGGTTTCCGATCCCTCGGGCGCGACATCGACCGGTCGCGTGACCTTCGATGTAACGCCGGTGAACGACCCGCCCGAGCCGCACGACGACCGCTTCGACACCACCGAGGCCGGCGATCCGATCCTGGAGGACAACCCGATCGTCATCGGTACGGACCGGCTCCTGGCGAACGATATCGAGCATGACGGCGATGTCATGACGGTGGTTGCCGTTGCCAATGCCCACGGCGGTTCGGCCAAACTGCTCGACAACGACACTGTGCTGTTTACGCCCAATGCCGATTTCAACGGTGATGCCTGGTTCGACTATCAGGTCGATGACGGGCATGGCGGTCTGGCCTGGGCGCGGGCGACGATGGCCTATCAGGCGGTCAATGACCGCCCGGTCGCGCGTGATGACAACTATACGCGGCCAGGGCTGGAGTTCCTGCACGGTCTGGAAGACACGCCGATCGAGATTCCGATCATCGCGCTGACCAAGAACGACTACGATCCGGAAGGTTATGCGGTCGCCTTCGAGAGTGCGGGCAGTGCGGTTCACGGCTCGATCGAGATCACCGGCCACGGAACGATTATCTTTACGCCCGATGCGGACTATTGGGGCGAGGCGACGTTCAGCTATCTGGTCTCCGACAACGAGGGTCTGGTCGATGCCGCGACAGTGACGCTGGCGTTTGACAATGTCGGAGACGGTCCGCCGGTCGCCAATGCGGACGTGATCTACGTCAACGAGGACATCCCGACGGTCATTCCGATTTCGGCGCTCCTGGCCAATGATACCGATATCGATCTCGATACGATCGAGTTCGTCGGTTACCGGATACCCAACAACCTCGATGCGCTTACGTACGGTGCGGATGCGGCAAAGCCGCTCAACGGTACGCTCGAATACGATGCCGACGGCAATATCCTGTTCACGCCGAACCGTGATGCCACGGTCAGTTCGGGCCTTGTCTATCGCGTCACCGACAATGCGGACGGCACGGCCGACGGCTATCTCGACATTGTGATCCTGCCGTCGAACGACGACCCGACCGTCAACGACGACTTCGGCTTCGTGACGCCGCTCGATGCGCCGCTGGTCCTGCGGGTCAGCGACCTGCTGGAAAACGACTACGATATCGAGCAGGCCGATGGAAACGGGGACGGCCTCGTTGACGGGCCGCTCGACGATCCGAACCGCCCGCGCCCGACATTCGCCGGTATCGAAGGGGTCTACCTTGCCGACCAGCTCGAACTCGGCCAGCGCGTGTCCGTGGGCGACGTCGAAGTCGCGACCTGGAACGGCGAGCAGTTCGTCGTGGTGCGTTTCCCGGAAGGCTTTACGGGGCAGGTCGCGGTTGAATACCGTATCGCCGACGCGGAGGGCGCAACCGATACCGGTTTCGCCATGGCGACCGTGTCCGACTTCTACGACGGTGTGCTGCAGGGCACCCAGGCCACGGACTACCTTGCCGGTGCGCCCGGCGCGGACCTGATCCGGGGCCTCGCCTCCGCCGATTTCATTCTGGGCGGTGCAGGCAACGATACGATCGAGGCCGGGGACGGGGACGATCAGATCGATGCCGGTGCCGGCGATGACCTTATCGACGGCGGCGACGGAGCCGACGGCATCACCGGCGGGGCGGGCTACGACACGGTTACGTATGCCAGCTCCGATGTGGGCGTGCGCGCCGATCTGGAATCGCGCGTCGGTCAGGGCGGATGGGCGCAGGGGGATGTGTTCCTCGGCGTCGAGGCTCTGATCGGCACGGAGTTCGCCGATCAGCTTTATGGCGATGCTGCGGACAATCGGCTCGAAGGGCTGGGCGGCAACGATATTCTGGATGGCCGCGACGGGAACGACACCCTGATCGGCGGCGATGGCAGCGATACGCTGACCGGCGGTGCCGGGGCCGACGTGATCGACGGCGGTGAGGGCATCGATACGGCCGACTACAGTTTCGGCTCTGTCGGTGTATCGATCTCGCTTGCGGATGGCACGGCTTCGGGCGGCGACGCCGAAGGCGACGTGCTGACCGGTATCGAGAACCTCACCGGCACCGACGTTGCGGACATTCTGGAAGGCGATGACGGCGCCAACGTCCTGTCGGGCGGGCGCGGTGATGACCTGCTGGTCGGGGGTGGCGGAAACGATACGCTGATCGGCGGTCGCGGCGCGGATCGGATGGCGGGCGGCGAAGGCGAGGACATCGCCGACTACACCCTTTCCGCCGAAGGCGTGACCATCGATATGGCGAACGGCGCGGCCGGTTCCGGCGATGCCGAGGGGGATACCTTCTCGTCGATCGAGATTGTCCAGGGATCGTACCATGACGATGCGATCTACGGTACCGACGGCGATAACCGCATTCGCGGCGGCCGCGGCGCGGATGTGATCGACGGGCGTGGCGGCTTCGATACGGCTGACTACGCGAAGGCCGACGGGGGTGTGAGCGTCGATCTTTCGACGGGTATGGGCACCGCCGGCGAGGCTGCCGGGGATACGCTCATCTCGATCGAAAAGCTCGTCGGCTCGCTCTGGGATGACACGTTCTCCGGCGGTTCCGGGAGCGACACGTTCGAAGGCTTGCGCGGTGACGATACGCTGGCAGGCGGTTTCGGATCGGACACTTACCTGTTCGGCTTCGACGGCGGTAACGACACGATCGCGGAGCAAGGCGATGCCGCGGACATCGATCGTCTCGTGCTCGATGCGGGCGTCGCGCCGAAGGACGTTTCGATCCTGCGCGAGGGTGATGACCTCCTCATCGAGTTCGAGCGCCAGGACGGCTTCCTGGTCGATACCGTACGGGTCACCGACCATTTCCTGGGCGCGGAAACCGGCATCGAGGAAATCGACTTTGCCGACGGCACCGTCTGGGATCGTGACCGGATCGACCAGCTCCAGCGGCTGGGCCGTTTCAATGCCGCCGACGACATCGTTCGCTTTGCGGTAGAGGACGAGCCGGTCGTGATCGATCCGGCCGACCTCATCGTCAACGACGCGGAAGCCGGCACGCTTGACCTGCAGTTCGTAGGGGCGGATCGCCCGACCCACGGCACGGTTCAGGTGCGCGATGACGGCATGATCGAATTCCTGGGCGATCAGGATTTCAACGGCGACGGCTATTTCTACTACACCGTGCGCGACGAGTTCGGCCGCGAATCGTCCGCGCGCGTCGAAGTGAACATCTCCCCGGTCAACGATGCGCCGACCGCGGTGGACGATCCGCTGGTCTACGGCGTCGAGGACGAGATCCTCCACATCCGCATCGAAAACCTGCTGGCGAACGATTTCGACGTCGACGGGCTCGACGAAGGCCTGCACATCGTCTCGTTCGCGCCGCTGCTCAACGATGCCGGGCAGGCGATCGATAGCTACAAGAACAGCGATTACGCCTTCGCCGGGACCAATGTTACCGGCAGCATCGGCGGGTCCTATATCGACATGATGTTCCGTCCCGATCATTTCGGGGCGGCCGGGTTCCTTTATACACTGGCGGATGCAAGCGGGGCGACTTCGACTGCCAAAGTGGAAATTTACGTCACGCCGGTGAACGATGCGCCGCGCGCGCACGATACCCGGCATTCGGTGCGTCTGGAAACGACCGCCACGCTCACGGTCGCCGATCTGCTTGCCAACAGCTACGATATCGAAGGCGATGCGATCACCTTCGTCGGGCTGCACCCGGGCGCTGACGAAAACGCCGCGATCAATGGTGCGGTCACGTTCGATCCCGACACCGGCGAGATCGTGTTCACGCCCGCGGCGCTGGGCGAGGCCGGTATCGAGTACGATGTGGTCGACGAGCGCGGGGCCGCCGCGACACTGACTTACAGGTTCAGGGTTCGCCCGCTCAATGATCCGCCCAAGGCGAACAACGATTACGGTCTGCGCACGCTGGAAGACCAGCTTCTGGTCATCGATCCGGCCAGCCTGCTGGCCAACGATACCGATCCCAATGGCGATGTGCTGACGCTGGAGAGCATTTCGCGCTTTGCCGGCAACGGCAAGGTTCTGCTGCGCGACGACGGCATGATCGAATTCCGGCCCCGCTCGGACTTCAACGGCTCGGCAGGGTTCGACTATACAATCACCGATGGACGCGGCGGAACGTCGAGCGCGCATGTTTCGATCACGATCCTGCCGCGCAATGACAGCCCGATCCTGCGTAACGATCTCGTTACCGGATTTGAGGACGGTCCGCTCTTCGTCATTCCGGCCGAAGCCTTCGGGAATGATATCGAGCCGGACGGTGACGTGATCTTCTTCAAGCGGGCCTCGGTGCTCGGTGTTGTCGATCACCGCTATCTGTCAGCAGACTTTACGGCCGAAGCGCGTCTGGCAGACGGTTCCGCATTGCCCGGTTCGATCGCGTTCGATCCGGATACGATGACTTTCTCGGGCAGTTTGCCGGGTGGCGCCGAAAGCGTGAATGCGGATATCTGGATTACCGATCCCGCCAACGGCCGCGTCTTCAACAGCCGGCAGGAACTTTCCGCCGGTACGCTTGGCGTTTCGCTGCGCGGGGACGTGCTGGAGGGGTATCGGATCCGCAGCGACTTCGCGGTCGACTTCGAGTTCGGCGCGAATGATCTGGATGCTTCGATAACCGTGACGGCGATGCTTGAAGACGGGGCCGAACTGCCTTCGTGGCTGGTATTTGACGCCCAAACGCTGAGCTTCACGGGCACGCCGCCCGAAGGTACGGCCGATCCGGTCGCCGCTACGCTCACCTTCTCGCGGGTTTCGGACGTTACCGGTGAAACGCTGACCTGGGCTGACGCTATCAGCCTCGATCCGGCGCAGCTTGCCGACGGTATCGTCTATGACAGCAACCTCGCTCTGTTCGATCTGAAGGACGGCGCCGTTTCAGCCTCCCTGATCGGCGGGCGGCCGCTGCCGGACTGGTTCGATTTCGATGGGGCTAGCCGGACGATTTCGCTCTCGGGTTTCGAGCCCGATGCGGATGCGCCGCTTGCCCGCCTGCAAGTGGTCTTCACGCCGGCGGCCCGCGATCTGCCCGACGGGGTCTATGCCTCCAGCGACAAGGGCTTCACGCTCGAATTCCTCCTCGATCCGCAGGGCGATCTGGCTGCGCAGGTCGATGCAGTGAACCGTGCGCTTGCGGGCGATCCGTACTTCGCCGATCAGGGGCTCTTCGCGCTTGATCTCGGTGAGGCCGGAGCGATCACCGCCACGCGGGAAAGCGGCGCCCCGCTTGATAGCTGGCTGTCGTTTGACGCGGACATGCTGTCCTTCGAAGGGACACCGCCGCCGGCATGGATCGGTGCGGTTCCGGTGCGGATGGACATCGGCGCGGGGGGAAGTCTGCCCGCCATGTCCGTGATCACTGAAGCGGTGGTCGACGATACATTCAGCCTCTCGCCCACGGGCCTTGGTGTTGCGACCGGTGACGAGCGGATCGACCTTACCGGCACGCGGGATTTCAACGGGACTCTCGTGATTTCCTACGATGCGACTGACGAGAAGGGCGGCGTTTCGGACAAGCCCGCGCTGATCTTCTACGATATCAAGCCGCAGCGCGAGCGGCCGGATACCGGTGCCGACCTGCTGGACACGTACGAGAACGAGCGTTTGCGCTTCGCTGTTGCCGATCTGCTCGGGAACGATTTCGACCGTGACGGCGATCCGCTGCGCATCACTGCGCTGGGGGTGCCGGCCAACGGCACGCTTGTGCTGGAACTGGGGCAGATCGCCATCGATCCGCCTGCCGAACTGGCGGCGGTTGAGGGTGCGGTCTGGACAGCGACGTTAGCCGATGGTTCCGATCTGCCTTCCTGGCTGGTCATCGATGCGGATACCGGTGCGATCGGCGGTGAAATCCCGCTGGATTTTGCCGGGGCGCTGGACATCACAGTCACGCGCACTGCGAACGGCGTAGGCGCGAGTGCATCGGTGCATCGCGAGCTCGACGGGAATGCAGGAGCCTTCGCGCTCTACACACCCGACGATGCTTTCGCCGGGGATGACGGGTTCACCTACACGGTTACCGACGATCGGGAGGGCAGCTCTACCGGTGCGGTGACGGTGCGCGTGGCATCGCTGTTCGATCCGCCGGTCGCGGTCGAGGACCACCTTTCCGCGACGGAAGATACGCCGCTCGCCATCGATCCGCAGGTTTTGCTCGCCAATGACTACGATGTCGATGGCGATCCGGTCCGCTTCCTCGATGTGGCCAACCCGCAGCACGGCACGTTGAGCTTCGACGGGACGCAGGTCGTCTTCACCCCCGATCACAATTTCAGCGGCGAAGCCTCGTTCGAATATGTCGTGACCGACGACAACCAGGGGCCGAGCACGGGGCTGGTGAAGATCAATGTGGTTTCGACCAACCGCGCTCCGGTGGCCGGGGCCGATACGTTTGCGGCGGTCGAGGATACGCCGTTCGAATTTACCACTGCCGATCTGCTCGCCAACGACAGCGATCCCGATGGCGATGCGATCTCTTTCCAGTCGCTTTCGCGCAGCGCCGAAGGCGGCCGCATTGTCGAACTGCCGGGCGGGCGCTGGCAATTCGTGCCCGATGAGAACGTCAATGGCCCGGTGAGTTTCCGCTATACCATCGGCGACGGGCGCAAGTCGGCTACCGGGACGGTCACGTTCGACATTGCCGCCGTAAACGATGCGCCCATTGCCAATCCAGATGGCGCGGGCACGGCCAACGATCCGGAAGGTGTATTCCGCACGCAGCATGATACGCCCCTGACGGTGGATTTCCCGGCTCTTCTCGCCAACGACCGCGATGTCGAGGGGGACGATTTCTCGATCGTCGAGATTTTCGATGGTGATCAGGGCACGGTCGAGATGGTGGGCTCCACGGCCGTCTTTACGCCCGATGCAGACTATGTCGGCGATGCCGGTTTTCACTATCGCGTCACCGACAGTCATGGTGACAGCAGCGTGGGCTATGCGACGTTGCTGGTCCTGCCCGATGAGCCGTTGCCTATTCCGGTATCGGACCTCGGCCTGGAAATGCTCGAGGACACCTGGCTCGATATCGATCCGGCGCTGTTGCTTGCCAACGACGTGGTTCCTGAGGGATCGACAGTGACGTTCCTGGGCCTCGACGGCGCAGTTCTGCAGGGCGACGGCACTTATCGCGTCACGCCTGCGCCGGATTTCTACGGCCAGCTCGAACTGCGCTATGCGATCCAGGATGAGCAGGGCATCCCGCTGTCGGCTCTGGTCACGATCAACGTGCTGCCGGTGGCGGACGCGCCCGTTGCCAGGGACGATGCTCTGGCTATGGCGGAAGATACGCCACTGACGATCTTTGCGAGCCAGTTGCTCGACAACGACAGTGACGCGGACCATCAGGCCTTTGTCATCAGTCGGATCGTCGATGCGGAGGGCGTGACGGTGACCGATCTGGGCTACGGCCAGTTGCAGATCACGCCGGATGCCGATTTCGCCGGCGAAGCCTCGTTCGCTTACGAGATCGAGGAGTCGACGGGTCTCGCCGGAACGGCGCGAGTCACTGTCGATGTCGCGGCCGTGAACGATGCGCCGGTGATCGCCGCGATTCCCGTGCTGCAAGGCACCGAGGACGAGCCGTTTAGCGCAACCTTGCCCGCGGGCTTTGCAAGCGATGTCGACGGGGATGCGCTGGTTGTCGAAGTGCGCGCGCCCGGCGGTGGCGCACTGCCGGAATGGCTCACTTTCGACCGCGAAACGCGCACGCTGTCCGGCACTCCGCCGCAGGACTTCAACGGCACTGTCACGCTTGAAGTGGCCGCCTTCGATGGGCAGGCCGAGACTGTGCGCGATCTGCTCGTTTCGATTGCGCCGGTCAACGATGCGCCGGCACTCGGGGTGCCGCTTGCCGATCTGGATGCGAGCGAAGATGTGCCGTTCGCGTTCGCTCTGGCGACCGGGGCCTTCGGCGATGTGGATGGGGATGCGCTCGGCTTTGCCGTGACGCTCGAAGACGGCTCGCCGTTACCCGGCTGGCTGAGCTTCGAAAACGGCACGCTGTCCGGCACTCCGCCGCAGGATTTCAACGGTGCGTTGGCGTTGACGATGACGGCCAGCGATGGCGAATACACGGCCTCGGACAACTTTGTTCTGACCGTATCCGCCGTGAACGATGCGCCGGTTCTTGCCGATGGACTGGCGGATGTCTCGGTAGCCGAAGATACCGCTATCGACTTTACAGTGCCGGCGGGCAGTTTCAGCGATGTCGATGGCGATGCGCTTGCGTTTACGGCGCGCCTTGCCGATGGCGATCCCTTGCCCGGGTGGCTCACGTTCGTGGACGGTCGTTTCACAGGAACGCCGCCGCAAGACTACAACGGGACCATCGGGATTACCGTTACGGCTTCCGACGGTGTTCTGGCGGCCAGCGACAGCTTCATTTTGACAGTGACGCCGGTCAATGACGCTCCGGCCCTGGCCGGCACGCTGGCGGACATCCACGTCGCAGAGGATGGCACGGTCGATTTCACCTTGTCGGACGGTACTTTCACGGATGTCGACGGCGATTCGCTGGCGCTTTCAGCCGCACAGTCTGACGGTTCGCCGCTTCCCGGCTGGCTTTCGTTTGATGGCAGCCGCTTCACGGGCACGCCGCCGGCGGATTTCAACGGTTCGCGGGGCATTACGGTTAGGGCCGGTGACGGCGAGCTTGCAGCGCAGGGAAGCTTCACGCTCACTATCGATCCGGTGAACGATGCGCCCGTGGTCGTGACGCCTCTGGCCGATCTCGATAGCGCTGAAGATACGGCGATGGCCTTCTCGCTTGCGCTGGACAGCTTCGCCGATGTCGATGGCGATCCGCTGGCGTTCTCGGCGCGGCTCGCCGATGGCAGCGCCTTGCCCGACTGGCTGACGCTGTCCGACGGCATCCTGTCCGGCACCCCTCCGCAGGATTTCAACGGCGCTCTTGATATCGAGATACTCGCCAGCGATGGTCTGCTGGCCGCCGGTGACGTGTTCCGCCTGACGATCGATCCGGTGAACGATGCTCCGCTCCTGACGAAGGTGATCGGCGACATGGTCGTTGCCGAAGACCACACGTTCGCGCTTCCTCTGGCGCTGGATGCCTTTGCCGATGTCGATGGCGACGCGCTCGCATTCACTGTGACGCGAAGTGACGGAACGCCCTTGCCCGGCTGGATGCACTATGCGGACGGGCAGCTGACAGGCACGCCGCCGCAGGATTTCAACGGTGCTCTGGGTCTGGCGATAACGGCCAGTGACGGGGATTTGTCGGTCGCGGCGAACTTCGTGTTCACCGTGCTGGCCGTGAACGATGCTCCGGTTGTGGCTCGTCTCCTTCCCGATGTATCGAGTGCGGAGGATGCAGCCGTCGATCTGGTACTCGATGCCGGTGCGTTCAGCGACGTCGACGGCGATACCCTGACGCTGACGGCCCGCCGTGCGGACGGCTCCGCGCTGCCGGTCTGGCTTGCTTTTGACGGGAACCGGTTCACCGGCACGCCGCCGCAGAACTTCAACGGCTATGTCGATATCACCGTCTATGCCAGCGACGGCCTGCTGTCCGCGAACGATACCTTCCGCCTTGCCATCGATCCCGTGAACGACGCGCCGGCGCTGCTGACCCCGCTGGCCGATGTGGCTTCGGCCGAGGATGCGCCGTTGTCGGTCGCCTTGCCGACGGACGCGTTCGGCGATGTCGATGGCGATGCGCTTGCGTTCAGCGCCGCACTGGCGTCCGGTGATCCGCTGCCTTCGTGGCTTGGCTTTGACGGCACGACTTTCACGGGAACACCGCCTCAGGACTTCAATGGGGCTATCGACATCACGGTGACAGCCAGCGACGGCGCGCTGACGGCAAGCGATACCTTCCATCTCACCGTCTCGCCGGTGAACGATGCCCCGGTCCTGACGCTGGCCCTGGCCGATCAGGACGTGCTGGGCGGTTACCCGATCGATATCGCGGTTCCCGACGGCACATTCACGGACGTTGACGGCGATCCGCTGACGCTTTCGGCCACTCTGGCCGACGGTTCGGCACTGCCGGGCTGGCTGAGCTTCGATGGAACCCGGTTTACCGGAACGACAGCCAATACGTTTGGCGGCGAGTTCGATATTTCGGTCACTGCCAGCGACGGTGAATTTGCGGCGGCGGACGATTTCCATCTCACCATAACACCCAGCAACGTGGCGCCCGTGGCGCAAGACGATGGGCTGTTCGTGACCACCAGCAACCGGGCGATCACGATCGATCCGCAGGCCCTGCTGGACAACGATACCGATGCGAACGGCGATGTCCTCTCAGTGGTTTCGTTCGATTCACCGGTTGGCGGCGAAGTGGCGTTCGACGAAGCCGGCTATCTGGTCTTCACGCCCGATGCCGCGTTCACCGGAACCGCCAGCTTCCGTTATACGATCAGCGACGGGGAACTGACTTCGAGCGCCACTGTCTCGATCGGGGTCGATCCGTCCGATCAGTTCGACGCTTACCGTCAGGGTGGTTCGGGAACCGATGTGCTTATCGGCAACCTGCTGGGAACCAACAGGATATTTGGCGGTGGGGGCAATGACATCCTGACCGGCGGCCTGCGTGCGGACGAACTGGCGGGCGGTGACGGCAACGACTTCCTGCTTGGCCTCAGCGGCAATGACCAGTTCTGGGGCGGGCAGGGCGATGATATCCTGATGGGCGGTGGCGGTACCGACACGGCGCACTTTTTCGGTTATCGATCGACCTACAGCGTCGTCAGTCAGTCGGGCTTCCTGCGGATCAAGGTTGGCGACAATGCGGCCGATGCGGACGGAAACGACGGGTCGGACCGTCTGTCTTCCATCGAACGGCTCGCTTTCAAGGGCGGGGAGACCGTCAACATCGCATCGCCCATCGTGCTCGATTTCGACGGGCAGGGCGTGACCACCGTCTCGGCCGCGGACAGCAAGGCCCGCTACGATCTCGACGGCGACGGCCTTGCCGATGACACGAGCTGGATCGGCAATACCGAGGGCTTCCTGTTCCTGGACCGGGACGGGAACGGTACGGTCAGCAATGCCGGTGAGTTCAGCTTCGTCGACGATGTCGAGGGGGCGGCGTCCGATCTTGCCGGTCTGGCCGCCTATGACAGCAACGGCGACGGGGTGCTGTCTTCGGCGGACGAACGTTTCGGTGATTTCCGGGTCTGGCTCGATGCCGATGGCGACGGTGCCGCGGATGAAGGTGAGGTCTACACGCTGGACGAGGCCTATGTCGCTTCCATCAATCTCGCCGGAACGGCCTATGACGGAACCACCCGGTTCGGCGACGTGGCAATCCTCCATACCGGCAGCTACACCCGTACCGATGGCAGCACGCTGGGCTTTATCGATGCGGCGCTCACGTATTTCGCGGCAGACACGAACCTGCCGGATTTCGCACCGTCTTCGTTCGAGGCTTCCGGCCGGAAGAGCAGCCAGTATTACCTGAGCGTATCGGGCGGTACGGTTTCGCTGATGCGTAGGGGCCGTCGGACCTGGGAGACGACGCTGGAAACCAACACTGTTGTCAATTTCAGGAACGAGAGCTGGGGGATGCTGTCGCCCATCGTGCTCGATCTCGACGGGAACGGTGTCGAACTCGAGAGCCGCAGGAAAGCGAACGCCTACTACGATATGAACGGCGATGGCGTCCGGGATGACACCGGGTGGATCTCGCGCGGGGATGGCTTCCTGATCGTCGATCGCAACAATGATGGAATGATTACCGAAACATCCGAACTCAGCCTTGCCGCTGGAGAAGGGGCGACGAGCGATCTTGCCGGGCTCGCTCATCTGGACAGCAATGGCGACGGCATCGTCGATGCGTCCGATGCACGGTTCGGAGAGCTCAAGGTCTGGATCGACGCCAATGGAAACGGGGTGAGCGATGCAGGCGAACTCCATGCGCTGGACGATCTCGGCATCGCCTCGTTCAATATCAAGGATGCCGTGGCCGCGCCCGATACGGTACTGAAAGTCGGCAGCAATGCGCTGCTCGCGACGTCGAGCTTTACCCGCACCGATGGCACCACGGGTGTTCTCGGCGATGCGTCTCTGGCTTTCCAGCCCGGTCAGCGGACGGCAGGTGCTGTCGCATCCGGCTCCCGCGTTGATCCACCGGTGTCCTGGGCAGGGCAGCAGACGGCGCTTGGCAGCGATATCGAAAATGCGATCAGGACGCTGCGGAATGCTTCGGGTTCCCGACAGACACTGCTTTCAGAACTGATGTCCGACAACGGGCTGTTCGACAGGATAGCGGGAGAAACGCCAGCGGAGTCTTCGGCCACCCCTGCCGGGCAAACGGCATTCGCCTCTGCGAAGACATCTTCGGTGCCGGAGGTCGGCGGCATCCGTAACGATGGGTACAGCGTGGCCCCGCTGGCGGACTCTCCTGCTTCCGGCATGGATAGTTCCCGCATTCTGGCTCTTTTGCGTCAGGATATGGCTGCATTCGGTGCCACTGCAGGCATGAATATCATGGACTGGAAGGGAGAACCTGCTCTGCGCGGCCTGGAGCTTGTCTAGTCCGCAAGCCGGATCGAAAGGTCCGGAGAATTGACCAAGCGAGGATTTTCGCTTGGTCAAATGGCTGCGTTTTGCGGAGCTTCACAAGAGGCAAGGCATCGAGAGGCACAATGCGGCTGGAATTCGTCACCATCTTGCGCGACGATCACTGGCCTCGCGTAGACCTCGCGCACGCCTTTGGCCGCTTGTGCGACGGCGGCTGACGGTCCGGTATCGCCGGTGAAGACGATGGAGTGGTCCGGCGTGTCAAAACGGTATCCGCGAGGCGCTGACCCCGTGGGTGGCGGAGGCCATGCCCGAAACCATCATGCGCAGTCGTTTGCTGCCGATGGGGCCGCTGCGGCTGCTTCCGGTTGAATCTGCGCACGCGCGTCATACGATAGGTTTCATGACTGACTGGATCGAACATTTCACCGGGCAGTTCCCCCATTGGGGAGAGCAGCTCCTGACCAGCGCGCTGGCCGCGGTTATCGGCATTGCTGTTGCGCTGCTGGCGCATCATGTACTGTTCCGGGTGCTGCGCAAAGTAGTCCGCGGGAGCCAGAGCGAGACGGACGACATACTCGTCAGGCGCCTTGCGCGCCCGGCCCGCTATGCCTTCATTGCCCTGGGCGTGGCCTATGCGGCGCGGGAAACGCCGGTGCTGGCAGTCGCCTGGGCCAAGGTGTCGGGTTTCGTCATGCCGTTCCTGTTGGGCTGGATCGTGCTGGCCCTGCTGCGCAGCTTTGTCGAGGCGATGGCCTTGCGCACGGATGTTTCCGTTGCCGATAACCGCAATGCCCGGCGGCGGCGTACGCGGCTGGCGATCCTCAGCCGGATCGGTACTTTCGTGATCATTTTCGTCACGGTGGCGCTGATGCTCTTTGCGATACCGGGCGTGCGGCAGGTCGGTGTCACGCTGATGGCATCCGCTGGGCTTGCCGCTCTGGCAGTCGGTGCTGCCGCGCAGCCCGCGCTCAAGGCGCTGATCGGCGGGTTCCAGATGGCGCTGACCGAGCCGATCGCGATTGACGACGTCGTGATCATCGACGGTGAATGGGGCCGGATCGAGGATATCCGCACGACTTACGTGATCGTGAAGATCTGGGACGAACGGCGCTTGATCGTGCCTTCGCACAAGTTCCTCGAAAGCACATTCGAAAATTGGACCAAGCAGAACGCGCAGCTCACGGGCACCGTGATGCTCTATCTCGATCATGCCGTGGACGTGGCGCCGATCCGGGCCGAGTTCGAACGACAGGTTCGCGCCGATCCGCGCTGGGACAAGCGCGCGCAGGGCGTGCAGGTGACGGATATGTCCGACGAGACGGTGCAAGTCCGCCTGCTGATGACGGCTGCCAACTCGGGTGATCTGTGGGACCTGCGCTGCGCCATGCGCGAAGGCGTGCTTGCCTGGATCCGCAGTGAAATGCCCGAAGCTCTGCGCCGAAACCGCACTTTGCATACGGCTCCGGTTGAACTGGCCGCCAGCCCCTCGATGGCCGATGCGATTGCCGTGGCGGGCGAAGGGAAGCAGGCAGGGTGAATACGCGTCGATGTGCAGGCCGCTTGCCTGACGGCCCGTATTTTGCCACCGCCGGATTATGATAGATCGCTTTTTCTTCGCATCGCGGCTTGCCCTCGCGGCGCTTGTTCTCGTCATGCTTCCGGGCCTGTCGGCCGCGCGCGCTCAAGCGCCGGTCTGCGGCTACCGGATCGTCAAGACCTACCCCCACGATCCGTCAGCCTTCACCGAAGGGCTGTTCTATGCGGACGGCGCCCTGTTCGAGAGCACGGGAAAGCTTGGCCAGTCGCGCATCTTCAAGCGCACCCTCGCCTCCATCAAGCCCCTGGTGGAGACGCGGGTCGATCCCACGTTCTTCGGCGAAGGCATCGTGCTTTGGAAAGACCAGATCATCAGCCTCACCTGGCGTGATGGACTGGGCTATCGCTGGGACAGCAAGACGTTGAAGCAGATCGGCTATTTCCATTACGCGGGCGAGGGGTGGGCGATGACCATCCACGACGGCACGATCTACCAGAGCGACGGCTCGTCCCGCCTGCGCCTGCGTGATCCGGAAACGATGGCGCAGACCGGCTCGCTGGCCGTCACCGACGACGGCAAGCCGGTGCGCAATCTCAACGAACTGGAATGGATCGACGGCGAGATCTGGGCGAATGTCTGGCTGACCAACAGCATTGCCCGCATCGATCCGAAAACGGGGCGCGTTACCGGCTGGATCGATTTCACTGGCCTTGGCGCCGATGCCGGTGCGACCGACTACGACGCAGTGCTCAACGGCATTGCCTACGATCCGAAGGGCAAGCGCATCTTCGTGACAGGCAAGAACTGGACGAAGCTGTTCGAAGTGGAGCCCGATTGCGGGAAATGAGGTGACGCGAGACAGGCACCGCGCGGAAACGGCGCCCGCCTCGTGCGATCAATCCCCGTGCTTCTTGTCCCGTGTGCTTTCCACCATGCCGGGGGTGATGAAGCCGATCGGAGAGACTTCCATGGCGCGCTTCTTCAGTTCGCCTTTCATCTTCGTATATTCGGCCTCCATTTCTTCCGTCACGGTGGCGCGGCTGTCTTCAAGGGCGTCCTCGAAGTCGGCCATGGTCACACTTTCCACTTCGGCCCCGTGCTTGCGGATGGTGATCAGGCCGGCGCGGCGGACCACGTCTTCCAGATCGGCGCCGGTGAAGCGCGGCGTGCGCTCGGCGATGGTGCCGAGATGCACGTCATCCGCCAGCGGCATGGCGGCGGTGTGGATGCCCAGGATATGTTCGCGCCCGGCGGTGTCGGGGGTGCCGACATAGACCAGTTCGTCGAAACGGCCGGGGCGCAGCAGGGCCGGGTCGACCAGCGCCGGGCGGTTGGTCGCGCCGACGAGGACGACCGATTGCAGCTCCTCCATCCCGTCCATTTCGGCCAGGATGGTGTTGACCACGCGGGCCGTTACTTGCGGCTCGCCCAGGCCGCCGCCGGAGCCGCGCGCGGGCACCAGGCTGTCGATTTCGTCGATGAAGACCACGCAGGGGGCCACCTGCCGGGCGCGGGCGAAGAGCTTCGCGATCTGCTGTTCGCTTTCGCCGTACCACTTGCTGAGCAGGTCGGACGACTTGATCGAGATGAAGTTCGCCTCGGCTTCTTTGGCCACGGCCTTGGCCAGCAGCGTCTTGCCGGTGCCGGGCGGGCCGTAGAGCAGGAAACCCTTGGCCGCGCGGATGCCCAGCTTGTGGAAGGCCTCGGGGTTCTTCATCGGCAATTCGATGCCTTCGCGCAGCGTGCGCTGCGCCTCGTCCAGCCCGCCGATATCGGCCCAGCCGATGTTCGGCACCTGTACCATGACTTCGCGCATCGCCGAAGGCTGCACGCGCTTCAGCGCCTCGATGAAATCCTCGCGCGTGACGGAGAGGCTTTCGAGCACTTCGGCCGGGATCGTGCGGGCTTCCAGATCGAGCTGCGGCATGATCCGCCGCACCGCCTCGATCGCGGCTTCGCGGGTCAGTGCGGCGAGATCGGCGCCGACGAAGCCGTGGGTGGTGCGCGCCAGTTCCCTGAGATCCACTTTCTCGCCCAGCGGCATACCGCGGGTGTGGATCGAGAGAATCTCGCGGCGGCCGGATTCGTCCGGCACGCCGATCACGATCTCGCGGTCAAAGCGGCCGGGGCGGCGCAGCGCTCCGTCGATGGCATCGGGCCGATTGGTGGCGGCGATGACGATCACATGGGCGCGGCTGTTGAGCCCGTCCATCAGCGTCAGGAGCTGGGCGACCAGGCGCTTTTCCGCTTCTCCGTGGACCTGATCGCGCTTGGGGGCAATCGAATCGATTTCGTCGATGAAGACGATCGCGGGCGAGGCCTTGGTCGCTCCTTCGAACACTTCGCGCAGATGCTTCTCGCTCTCGCCGTAGCCGGAACCCATGATCTCGGGGCCGTTGATGGAGAAGAAGTTGGCCTCGCTCTCATTGGCGACGGCCTGGGCAAGGCGGGTCTTGCCGGTTCCCGGCGGGCCATGGAGCAGCACGCCCTTGGGCGGGGCGACGCCCAGGCGGGTGAACAGTTCGGGATAGCGCAGCGGCAGTTCCACCATCTCGCGCAACTGGCGGATCGTGTCGCTCATGCCGCCGACGTCATCGTAATTGACGTCGCCGCGCGCGTCCTGGGCCTCCTCGAAGGTCTCGCGCAGTTCGACTTCGGTGTTCTCGTCGATATGGACGATGCCGCGCGGGGTGGTGGAGATCACGTTGAGGCGAATCTGCGTCAGCGCATAGGCGGGCGCGTTGAACATGCGGCGCAGTTGCGGCGGGATGTCCGCGACCTGCTGCTGGCCGGTGGTGGCGATCAGGTCCCCCTGCACCATCGGGCGGCCGAAGAAATTGCGCTTGAGCGCGGCCGGGGGGCCTTGCAGGCGCATGTCTTTCTGCGCAGGGGCGAAGACGACCCGCTGGGCCGCGCGTGATTCGGCCTTGCGCACGGTGACGTGATCGCCCGAGCCGACTTCGGCATTGCCGCGCTGCAGGCCGTCGAGACGAATCACGGAGAGTCCTTCGTCCTCCGGGAAGGCGAGAACGGCGCGGGCCACGGTGACGGATTTGCCGGTCACTTCCAGCACATCCCCTTCCATCGCGCCGATGGCCGCCAGTGAAGCGCGGGAAAGACGGGCAATGCCCTGACCGCTCTCTTCCTGCCGGGCCGCCGCGACCTGCAGCTTGACCGTGCGTTCGTTCAGCTGGGTATCCCCGTCCGCCATGACATTCCTTTCCAGGCAATGGCCCTGCGCCATCTGGCGGTTCAAGGCGCTTGTGCCTGTCGGAGCTAGGTATGGCAGCGCAGGATTTCAAACCGGAGAAGGGAAAGCGAGGCCCGCTGCATATGGCATGGGCCGGAAAAGAAAAAAGACCCGATCGTTGCCGACCGGGTCGTGGAAGTTTTGGGAGAGGATGCCTGAAAGGCGTTTTCTATATGCCTGCGACTCAGGTTTTGTGCAAGTGCGAAATGGGTGATTTTTGTTGCAAAAATTGCAATTTCACTTGCATATAACCAAACACGGCTGCTGTAGATTTGCCAAAAAATATAGGAAATTCATAGAACTGGCAATGCAGGGCGGCGCCATCTTTGCGCGCCGCTCAAGTTTCAAGCCGCGAGTCAGGTGGGCAATGGGAGCGTTAACTGCTGCATAGCGCAATTCACTAACCTAGTTCAGTAGTTTGTGCCGGGAAAACAAGTGCGTACGGGCAAGCTCGTCACTTGCCCGACAGGCCATCGTCATTCAGCAGACCGTCAGTGCGCGAGAAGCAGTGACGGCATGTTGGTTTCTTCGAGGAAATAGGCGGTCACGCCGCCGAACAGGAATTCGCGCACCCGGCTTTTGCCGTAAGCGCCCATCACGAGCAGTTCAGCGTGGGCTTGAGTCACGGCAATGGCCAGCGTTTCCTCGGTCGAGCCGCGCCGTTCATGCTCTTCGAATTCGGCGTGGATACCATGGCGGGAGAGATAGCGTAGCGCGTCGGTGGCGGGAAAACCGCCGGGCTTCTCGATGACCGAGATCACCTTCACCATCTGGCAGCTTTCGAGCAAAGGCACCGAAGCGCGCAATGCCGAAGCGGCTTGTTCGCCGCCGTCCCAGGCTATGCAGGCGCGGCGGATGGGCAGTGCCAGCGTCTGGTCAGACAGGGCCAGTACCGGTGTGCTCGAGGCAAGCGCCAGCTCGCCTGCCAGCCCGCCCGAGCGCGAAACCACGACAAGATCGGCCAGACGCGCGGCATTGGCGAGAGCGCTGAGCGGATCGTCTTCGCTGCGAAGAATATCGAACGGGACATCGTTGCGCGTCATGCGCGTTTCGATCGCCGCTGCGGCTTCATCGTCGTCCTTGCGGGCCTCTTCCAGGGCACCGGAAATGACATAGCTGCCGCCCATGGGGTCCATAGCGATGTATCGCGTTACCGGGGTGTCGACGAGAACACTGACATGCCCGTTGAAACGGCGGGCGAGATCGAGTGCCGTTTCAACACGGGCATCGCTTCCAGGTTTACGGTCGGCGTTGACGAGAATCGAGCGCATGATGTGTTTCTCCCTCTGACGGGTCGAAGGTAACCATTGGGGGCGCAATGGCCATGACAAAGATCAACCATCGCCGCGCTGCTGTCATTCTATTGTGGCACCGTCTTTTTTCGTAGCCGGCAATAGTGAGCCGGCCGGGGCGGGGCCGGAGGGCTGGCGCGTGTCTACGGCGCGGGGGCGTCGATTTCCAGCCGTGCGGCGCGGGCGAACAGGTCGAGGATCACCGGATCGCGCTCGCGGCTGCGGATGGCGGCTTCGAAGTGCACCAGATGTCGCGGGCGGGGCAGTACTTCTCGCAAAGTTCCGGCGGCAAGCTGGCCGCGCACCATGGTTTCGGGCAGCACTGCGGCGCCCGTGCCGTTGGCGACGATCTCGATCAGCGTGCGCACGTTGTTGCAGGTGTGAACTGCGTGTGCCGTGAGACCCTGTGCTTCCAGCGTCGCCAATGTCACGGCATGGAGCGGAGAGTGATCGGGTAGCGACCAGACCGGCAGTGGCCGGGTGAAGCCGCCCGCGTCCGCCACCGCCGCGCCTGCCGCCCAGACCAGTTCCACCGATCCGATCGGCGCGGTTCTCATGCCGGGGCTGGCGACGGGGCCGGCGAGGAATACGATATCGCGCGTTCCCGCCAGCAGGTGCTGCAGCAGGCGGGCGGTGAGGTCCAGTTCGATCTCCATCGTCACGCCCGGCCGTTCGCGTTCGATGGTCTGGATGAAGGCGGGCAGGCAGCTGGAGGCGGCGATCTCTCCCGATCCGATGCGCACCGCGCCGGTGGCGCCTGCATAGTCGCTGGCTTCCAGCAGCACCTGTTCGAGGCCCCGGTAGAACGGCTCGCTCGCCTGGACGAGCCGCCTTCCGCGTGCGGTGAGCACCATGCGCCGCCCCTCGCGCTGGAACAGGGCGATCCCCAATTGCTGCTCGATCTCGCGCACGCGCGCGGAGATGGCCGGCTGGGTGGTATTGAGCCGCTGCGCGGCGGCGCCGAAAGTGCCGAGCCGGTCGATCCACATCAGCGTTTCAAGATGGAAAAGCGCGATTCGTTTCATCGCTATTCCTTATGAAATTCGATAAAAAATAATCGTTATTCGTAATCAAAGACTGTGTCTAGCTTCGCGCCGAAACCGGAAGGGAGACTCATGAACAAGCTCTATCCCAGTGCCGAGGCCGCGCTCGACGGTCTGCTCAAGGACGGCCTGCTGATCGCCAGCGGCGGCTTTGGCCTTTGCGGCATTCCCGAGCGCCTGCTCGATGCGATTCGCGATTCGGGCGTGAAGGACCTGACTTTCGCCTCGAACAATGCCGGCATCGACAACGAAGGCATCGGCAAGCTGCTGCGCACCAGGCAGGTGAAGAAGATGATCTCGTCCTACGTGGGCGAGAACAAGGAGTTCGAGCGCCAGTTCCTTTCCGGCGAACTGGAAGTGGAATTCTGCCCGCAAGGCACGCTGGCCGAGCGCATGCGCGCGGGCGGGGCGGGCATCCCCGGCTTTTACACCAAGACCGGCGTCGGCACGCAGATCGCCGAGGGCAAGGAAACCAGGGTTATGGAAGGCCGCAACGGCCCCGAGGAATTCGTGCTGGAAAAGGGCATCTTCGCCGACCTCAGCATTGTGAAGGCGTGGAAGGCGGATGAGAGCGGCAACGTGGTCTTCCGCAAGACCGCGCGCAATTTCAACGTGCCCGCCGCCACTTGCGGCAAGGTCTGCGTGGTCGAAGTGGAAGAGATCGTGCCGACCGGCAGCCTCGACCCCGATGCGATCCACCTGCCCGGGGTCTATGTCCAGCGTCTCGTGCTGGGCGCGCCTTACGACAAGAAGATCGAATTCGTGACGACGCGCGAGAGGGAGACCGTCTGATGCCCTGGAATCGCAATGAAATGGCCGCCCGCGCGGCGAAGGAACTGCAGGACGGGTTCTATGTGAACCTCGGCATCGGCATCCCGACGCTGGTGGCGAACTATGTGCCCGAGGGCATCACCGTCACGCTGCAGTCGGAAAACGGCATGCTGGGCATCGGGCCTTTTCCCTATGAGGGCGAGGAAGACGCCGACCTTATCAATGCGGGCAAGCAGACGGTGAGCGAACTGCCGCAGACCGCCTATTTCGACAGCGCGCAGAGCTTCGCGATGATCCGCGGCGGCCATATCGACCTTGCCGTGCTGGGCGCGATGGAAATCGCCGAGAACGGGGACATCGCCAACTGGATGATCCCGGGCAAGATGATCAAGGGCATGGGCGGCGCGATGGATCTCGTCGCCGGCGTGAAGAAGATCATCGTCGTCATGGAGCACACCGCGAAGAACGGCGCGCCCAAGTTCATTCCCGAATGCACGCTGCCGCTGACCGGCAAGAACGTGGTCGATATGATCGTGACTGACCTGTGTGTGTTCCAGCGCCCCGATCACGATAGCCCGTTCAAGCTGATCGAGCTGGCCCCCGGCGTCACCGCCGAGGACGTGGCGGCCAGGACCACCGGGCATTACGTGAGCTGACCCTTCGACAAGTTCAGGGTTTCGACAGGCTCAGGGTGGGCGGAGGACTGGCAAAACCGCCCCGCTCGTGCTGAGCTTGTCGAAGCACGCTTCCGCACCGGGCCGAAGCGCTGGATTCCAGGGAGGCCGCGCATGAAAATCCTGCTGACAGGCTCGTCCGGCTGGCTGGGCAGACATCTGGCGCCGCTGCTGCAATCGCGCGGGCATGAGGTTACCGGGCTCGATGTCGCGCCCGGTCTCTACACCCGCGTTACCGGCTCGGTCGCCGACCGCGATCTCGTGTTTCAGACCGTCGCGCATTACGGAATCGAGGCGATCATTCATGCAGGGGCGCTGCACAAGCCGGATATTGTCCGCTTCCCGCGCCAGACTTTCATCGACGTCAATGTCAGCGGCACGCTGAACCTGCTCGAAGCGGCGGTGGAGGCGGGGCATGGGCGGTTCCTGTTCACCTCCACGACATCGCTGATGGTGCGCGCCGATGTCCGCGCCGGGGCGGGCGAGGCCGGGGCCTGGTGGATGGATGAGGACTTCGGCCCGCTGGAGCCGCGCAACATCTATGGCGTGACCAAACTCGCCGCCGAGAACCTGTGCCGCCTGATCGCGCGCGAGAGCGGCATGGCCGTGGCGATTCTGCGCACCGGACGTTTCTTCCCCGAGGATGACGATACCCACGCTTTCCCCTCCGGCCCCAATCTCAAGGCCAACGAACTGCTTAACCGCCGCCTGACCGTGGGCGATGCGGCGCGCGCGCATCTGGCCGCGCTGGAACGGATCGAAGGGTGTGAGACCTTCGTCCTTTCGGCTCCGCCGCCGTTTTCCCGCGAGGATGCCAGGGACCTCGCCATCGATGCGCGTGCCGTGATTGCCCGGCGTTTCCCTGATGCCGCCGCGCTCTATGACCGGTGCGGCTGGGTTCTGCCCGAGCAAATTGAGCGGGTCTACGATCCGGCCAAGGCAGAGCGTCTTCTGGGCTGGCGGGCCGGGACGAACTTTGCTTCCGTTCTCAGGGCCTTGCGTGAGGATGCCGATTTGCCCTTTGCACATGATCCGGCCTGGGTTTCGCCGGTTCTGACGCAATCGCCCTGATGCTTCGGCGCGGTCTTGTCGCTGTCGGGCGCTCACCCTATATTTTCTCCAAGTAGCACCGGAGAAAACGAAAATGACCGACATTGCCGCCATTCCGCTTACTCGAATCGACGGTGCGTCCGATAGCCTTGCCGCGCACAAAGGGAATGTCCTGCTGGTGGTGAACGTTGCCAGCAAATGCGGGCTGACGCCGCAGTACGAAGGGCTCGAAAAGCTTTTCGAGGACTACAAGGACAAGGGCTTCGAGGTTCTGGGCTTTCCGGCCAATGACTTCGGTGCGCAGGAGCCGGGTACGCATGACGAAATCATGGAGTTCTGCTCGCTCAACTACGGCGTGTCTTTCCCGCTGTTCGCCAAGGCGTCCGTAACCGGAGCCGATAAGCAGCCTCTCTATGCGGGTCTGATCGAGGCAGTGCCGACCAAGCAGGGTGATGTAGAGGGGATGAAGGAGCGCTTTCGCGGCTACGGCATGACGCCGAACGAGGACCCGGAAGTGCTATGGAATTTCGAGAAGTTCCTGATCGCAAGGGATGGTACTGTCGCTGGCCGGTTCGCTCCGGGCACCGCGCCGGACGATGCACTGCTGGTAAGTGCGATCGAGGCGGAACTGGCGAAGTAAGTGAATTCAACCCTCGCCCGTCTCTACCGGGCGGGCGGGGTCGCTGATCCATTCGCTCCACGAACCGGGATAGAGCTGCGCGCCGGGCATTCCGGCAATCTCCATGGCCAGTGCGTTGTGGCAGGCGGTGACGCCGGAGCCGCAGCTCAGAATGGGAGCCTTGCCCCCGAGAAGCGCGGCGAAGTCCGCAGCCAGATCCGCTGCCGGGCGGAACAGACCGTCCGGGCCGAGATTATCCTGGAAAAAGCGGTTGCGTGCACCGGGAATGTGCCCGGCGACCGGGTCGATGGGATTGGGATCGCCGCGAAAGCGCGACGGGTCGCGGGCATCGAGCACCTGGGTCTCGGTATCCGATATGGTTTCCAGCACCATTGCCGCGTTGACGGGCATGGCGACAAGCGGCTCGCCTGCCTCGAAATCGCCGCTCATGGTCGGACCGGGCACGGTGGTTTCCAGAGGTAATCCGGCTGTCACCCAGGCGGGTTTGCCGCCGTCGAGGACGGCGACCGGCGCATGCCCCATCCAGCGCAGAAGCCACCAGGCCCGGGCGGCCCGGGCGCCGCCGATACTGTCATATGCGACAACCTGCTGTCCCTTGTGCAGTCCCAGCGTGCGTAGCCATGCCGCCAGTGCCACGCGCGCGGGTAGCGGGTGTCGGCCGTTGGTGCCGTCGGTTGGACCGGCGAGATCATCGTCCAGATGGGCGTAGTGCGCGCCGGGAATGTGCCCTGCGGCGTAGATCGCGCGTCCTTTGTCAGGCGCGTCCAGCGCGAATTCGCAATCGAGCAGCAGGACATCGCGGCCGGAGGCGAGCAGCGATTGCAGCTCGGCGGCGCGGATCAGGGTTTCGAAAGTCATCGCCATACCCCAGCAGAAACGTCATTGCGTCGTTTGTTTCCAAATCGCGGTAGGACGCGCGGCCCGTCGTGTCGAGCCCGGGAGAGACGGGTATTGTCCGCGGGGCGCGCGCAGTGCGCCGGGGCGCATTGCGCTTGTTGCTTGCCCGAGGCGGTCCTGTGTTTGTCGATAACGCGAATGGCGCTGTTTCTGTAACCTTCTGAGTCTGGTCGGGTTTTGACTGGACAGCCCGGATTTCCTTGGGAAAATCGCTGCAATCAAGAACAAGGATATCTCGATGACACTCCGTTCGCTTTCACTGCTTGCCGGCACTGCCGCGTCGCTGGCGCTCGTTTCTTCCCCCGCCCTTGCCGATGAAGGCATGTGGACGTTCGATGCCTTTCCGCGCGCCAAAGTGGAGGCCGAATATGGCTGGGCGCCTGATCAGGCCTGGCTCGATACCGTCCGCAATGCCGCCGTGCGCCTGACCGGCGGCTGCTCGGCCAGCTTCGTTTCGGGCGAGGGCCTGATCCTCACCAACCACCACTGCGTCGCCTCGTGCCTCTATGACAATTCGACCGGGGGCAACGACTTGCTCGATCATGGCTTCGTGGCCGGCGCGCTGACCGACGAGAAGAAGTGCCCCGGTCAGCAGGCCGAAGTGGTGACGAAGATCATCGACGTGACGGACGATGTGAAGGCCGCCATCGGCGCGCTTACCGGCGAGGCGCTGACCAAGGCTCGCGATGCCAGGATAGCGGAGATCGAGGCCTCCCATTGCACGGACCGTGAGAAGACCCGCTGCCAGGTCGTCACCCTGTTCGGCGGTGGCCAGTACAAGCTCTATACATACCGCAAGTATTCCGACGTGCGGCTGGTCTGGGCTCCGGAAGATCGCGCCGCGACCTTTGGCGGCGATCCGGACAACTTCAACGTCCCGCGCTACGATCTCGATGGTTCGTTCCTGCGTGCCTATGAGAACGGCAAGCCGGTCAAGACGCCGAATCACCTCAAGTGGAACCCGCGCGCGCCGAAGAAAGGCGAGATGACTTTCGTCGTCGGCAATCCCGGATCGACCTCGCGCCTCTACACCCAGAGTCAGCTGGCGTTCGAGCGTGAAGTGCGCCTGCCGGTGATCGTCACCACCTATTCGGAGCTGCGCGGGCGGTTGATCCGGGCGATGGAGGAAAGCCCCGAGCATCAGCGCGAAGGGCTCGATATGCTGAACGGCGTGGAGAACAGCCTGAAAGTCTATATCGGGCGCATGAAGGCGCTGAACGATCCGGCTTTCACGGCGAGGCTTGCAAAGGCGGAGGCGGATCTCAAGACGATGAGCGTGGGCAAGCCCGGGATTGGCGATCCCTGGGCCGATATGGACAAGGCGGTGCAGGCCTACCGCAAGCTCTATATGGCTTATCGTTTCATCGAGCCTTCGGGCGAGCTTTATCGCTATGCGCACACACTGGTGATGGCGGCCGCCGAGCGCGCCAAGCCCAATGCCGAGCGCTTGCCCGGTTATACCGAAAGCGCGCTGCCGCTCACTGAAAAGCGCCTGCTCGATGCCGCGCCGGTCTATTCCTGGCTGGACGAGATGCGGATGGAATGGAGCCTCTCGAAGGCGCGCGAGTATCTCGGCGTCGATGATCCGGACAGCAGGCTGCTGCTGGGCAAGGAAAGCCCGGAAGCGCTGGCGAAGCGGCTGGTCGCGGGCACGAAGCTGGCCGATCCGGCCTTCCGCAAGCAGCTCTGGGAAGGCGGTGAGGCCGCAATCGCGGCATCGAATGACCCGATGATCGTCTATGCCCGCAAGCTGGAAGCGCGCCAGCGCGAACTGGAAGAGCAGGTGGACGAGGCCTATTCGGGCCCGGCCACGGCCGCCGCGGCCAAACTCACCGACGCCCGCTTCGCGGCCTATGGCGATTCGCTCTATCCCGATGCGACGTTCACGCTACGCATCAGCTATGGCAAGGTCGAAGGCTGGCCCGAGCGCGGGCGGCAGGTGCCTTTCGAGACGACCATCGGCGGCACGTTCGAACGCGCCACCGGCGCCCCGCCGTTCGATCTCGCCCCGGCTTTTGCCGCGAAGGAAAAGCAGATCGACAAGTCGGTGACGTTCGATTTTGTGACTACCAACGATATCATCGGCGGCAACTCCGGCTCGCCCGTGGTGGACAAGGCCGGGACCGTGATCGGGGCAGCCTTCGACGGCAATATCCACTCGCTGGGCGGCAACTACGGTTACGACCCGGTGTTGAACCGCACCGTTGTCGTTTCCACTGCCTCGCTGGAGGAGGCGCTGGAAAAGATCTACCCTGCGCCTCGGCTGGTGAAGGAACTGGCGGCGAAGTGAAGCCGCGGCAGGGGGGACTTGCTCCCCCCTGCCGGACGAGGCTCTATTCGGATCAAAGGGATGAAATGAAGAAATTTTAACCAGTTTGGATGGCTTTTGATTTGCGGATGTTCGGCGTCTCCAGCATTTTCAAGCTCTCTTGCGGCTTCGTTGGAAGCGCAGACTGGAGGGTTATGCAATGCCCGAGACAACCACGCTCAAATTGACAGTATACAAGCCGGAGATCATGGCGGATCCCGGCAGTCAGGTTGGTTTCGAATACGACCTGACGATCGTTGCGCCGGATGGAAAAGTGGCCTTGCAGGGGGATGCCGCGCAAGCCTCGACAGCGCGATGCGAGGTTGTGCCGGTCGCGGGGACGCTGTCGTTTCCCAACCCTGCGGCGCCGGTGATCTCGCCTTACACCGGTCTCATGTTCATTTACGATGATGCGCCGGCGATCGGGTTCCCGCTGTCGCTGATCGCCAGCAGCACGGACAAGACGCTGGCGTTCAACATGAACCTCGCATTCCCGGCATCGCCGCTTTACTGGTTCAGCGGTGCGATCCAGTTCGGCGCCTGGCCGGGGCCGCTCAGCCAGACCACGGCGAGTTTCCTCGCTCCGCAGTCCGTCTGAGGTCTGAAGCCGGCCCGCAGTGTGCGGGCCGGCGCAATATTCAGGCCAGCACGGCTTTCAGCGCATCGGCCAGATCGGTGCGTTCCCAGGGGAACAGGTCGCCTTCGGGCTTGCGGCCGAAGTGGCCGTAGGCGGCGGTCGTCGCATAGATCGGCTTATTGAGGCCGAGACCGACGCGGATACCGCGCGGGGTCAGGCCGCCCAGCTTTTCGGCCGCGACCTTGGTAAGGGCGGCTTCCAGCGCCTCTTCAGACACTGTGCCGGTGCCGTGCAGATCGACATAGAGCGAAAGCGGTTCGGACACGCCGATGGCATAGGACACCTGGATCGTGCAGCGCTTGGCGAGCCCCGCCGCCACGACGTTCTTGGCGAGGTAGCGGGTGACATAGGCGGCCGAGCGGTCCACCTTGGTCGGGTCCTTGCCCGAGAACGCGCCGCCACCGTGCGGGGCCGCGCCGCCGTAAGTGTCGACGATGATCTTGCGGCCAGTAAGGCCCGCGTCGCCGTCCGGGCCGCCGATCACGAATGAGCCGGTCGGGTTGATGTGGAACTTGGTCTCGCCGGTGACGAAGCCTTCGGGCAGGATTTCGGTCACGGCCTGCTTCACATAGGCCTTGAGCTCGGCCTCCTTCTCGCCCGCGTCGTAGCCTTCCTGATGCTGGGTGGAGACGACCACTGCGCTGGCGGCCACAGGCACGCCGTTCTCGAACCGAAGCGTTACCTGGCTCTTGGCGTCGGGCTCCAGGAAGGGGGCCGCGCCCGAGTGACGGTCGGTGGAGAGCTTCTGCAGGATCTTGTGGCTGTAATCGAGGGTGGCCGGCATCAGGTCGGGCGTTTCGTCGCAGGCGAAGCCGAACATGATGCCCTGGTCGCCCGCGCCTTCGTCCTTGTTGCCCGAGGCGTCGACGCCTTGCGCGATATGGGCGGACTGGCCGTGCAGGCGGTTGATGAACTCGAAAGTTTCCCAGTGGAAGCCGTCCTGCGCATAGCCGATCGTCTTCACGACATCGCGCACGGTCTGCTCAATCTCTTCCAGCGCGCCGGGCGCCCAGGCGCCATTCTCGTACACGCCCTTGCAGCGGATTTCGCCGGCCAGAACCACCAGCTGGGTGGTCGTCAGCGTCTCGCAGGCGACGCGCGCTTCGGGGTCCTTGGCAAGGAACAGATCGACGATCGCGTCGGAAATCTGGTCGGAAACTTTGTCGGGATGGCCTTCCGAAACGCTCTCGGACGTGAAGACATAATCACTGCGCATTGCGTCACACCTAACATATAAAGAAATCTTTATGTGACGATGTCTCTACCTGCGGCGGCGGCTGAACGCAACCATGGAAACGGCGCAAAGGCCAAGGAGTGCCGCAAGTGCGAGCGGCAGGGCATTGCCGTAACGGGCGAACAGGGTGGGGGCATGAGGCGGCGGGATGCGCCCGTCGATGCGCCCGGCGGTGTGGAGCGGGATGGAATGGCGCACGATCCCGTCGGCATCGATCACCGCGCTGATGCCGGTGGTGGTGGAGCGCAGGACCGGCACGCCTTCCTCGATCGCACGCAGCCGGGCCTGCGCCAGGTGCTGGGGTGGCCCCCAACTGCCGAACCAGCCGTCGTTCGAGGGGTTGTAGATATAGTCGGGCCGGTTCAGCGGATCGGTGACTTTGCCGCTGAAGATGATTTCGTAGCAAATCTGGATGCCGGCCTTGCCCCAGCTGCCGAAATCATAGGTCTGTGGGCCCGGCCCGGGCCGAAAGTCGAGATCTCCGGCAACGAACCGCGCGGCGCCGAGAGGGGCCAGCAGCCAGCGCACCGGCAGGTATTCGCCGAAAGGCACCAGATGGGCCTTGGAATACCCGGCGAGAATATCGCCCCGGCCGTCGATCGCGGTAACTGAGTTCCGCGCGGCAACGGCATCCCCGTCCTTCATCACGAGATCGACGGAGCCGGTCAGCAGCAGACTGTATGGCCCAATGACACGGCCGATTCGCGCGCGGGCGATCGCCGGGTCGGCGCCATAGGTATAGAGCCGATAGAGATAGTACGGATAACCATCGCGAATGTAGTCGCCCAGGCCCGATTCGGGCCAGAATACCACTCGCTTCTCGCCGGGATGGCGCGGCAGGGACAGGCGTGCCAGCTTGAGAAAGTTGGCTTCATACCAGCGCGGGTCGTCAATGATTTCCTGCCGCAGATCGGGCTGGACCAGCGTGAAGTGCACGGCGCCTTCCTCGCGCCGGACCCAGGGGTCAGGCACAGTCATCAGCGTGGCCAATGCGGCAGCGGCGGTGAGCGCGGGCAGCGCCCAGATCCAGCGCTTTGCCCCGGAGAATCGCATTCCCGTGCGAATGCAAAGGCCCGGCAGTCCGGCCAGCAGCACCAACAGCCCGGATAGCCCGTAAGTGCCCGTCCAGGGGGTGATCAGTGCCAGGCCGCGAGTCTGGAACTGGCCGAGGAGGGCTATGCCGAGAGGATTCCAGGAAAAGCCTGTGAAAAGCCAGGCACGGATCCATTCAGTGACGATCCAGGTCGATCCAAGGGCAAGAACCAGGGCGGCAAAAGGCGCGCGCGCGCGGTCTGGACGGACCAGAAACCAGGCTGCGAGTGTGGCCAGTGCCGGAAAGACGGCAAGGTAGAGCGAGAGAAGGAAGACTGCGATGCCGCCCAGCCAGGGGGGAATGTTCGCCTGATAGGTGAAGGCGGTCGCGATCCAGTTGTTGCCAAGCGTGAAATGGCCGATGCCGAAGTACCAGCCGATCAGAAAGGCGCCTTGCCCGGTGCGGGTCCGGACTACCAGTTCGAACAGCAACGCCACGGCCAGCAGCGTGAAAGGCCAGAGCGAGAGGGGCTGGAACCCGCAGGCAGCCAGAGCACCGCTGCCGATGGCCGTAACGGCGACGGCAAGGCGCGGCCGCTCCAGGGTTTTCGGGATCTTCGAGAAGGGCAAGAGGCGCCGGGCGGACTGCATCGGCGCCGGGTTGTAAGCCTGCCCGGCAGCGACGCAAGTGAAGTTGCGCGCGCCGGGCAAACTTATCTCAATATCAGCCGTCTATGGTTTCCAGCGTGCCGCCTGCATCGTCGGCCGGAGGTGCCGTCTTGCGGGTGCGGCGGCGCTTGGGCTTCTCTTCCGCATTCTCGGCTTCGACAGGCGCGGCGGCCTTTTTCGAAGTCTTGGCGGAAATCGAAGGCGGCAGCGTTGCCGGATCGAGATTGCCCGCGTCGGCCTCCTTGGCTGATTCGCCAGTACTTGCGGCTTCGCCGTCATCGTCGCGGGTCTTGCGACGTGGTTTGCGCGGCTTGGGCGTGCGAGTGGCGCCGCGGTTGTCGCGCACGAAAGGATTTTCCGCAGGCTCGTAGATCGAGCGTTCTTCCGGACTGGCATCGTCTGCCGGCGCGGCACTGCTCGTATCGGCGCTCGTATCGGCTTCCGCAGCCGCTACGGTTTCCGTCTTGTCCTTGGCCGGTTCTTCGGCCGGAGCCCCGCCGGCCGTATCGCGCTCGCTGCGGGATCCCCGCTCGCTGGCGGTGTTGCCGTTTGCATGGCCGGTTTCGCTGTGGGAATCGTCGTCAAGCGAGATGTCCTCACCCGGGCCTTGATACGGGCGCTCGTCGCGGCGAGGCTGGCGGGCCTCTTCCTGGCGCTGCTTCTGATCGGCAATGACGCGGAAATAATGGTCCGCGAACTGGAGGTAGTATTCCTCCTGAACACGGTCGCCGTTGAGATGGGCGTCATGGGCCAGCTTCTTGTACTTCTCCAGCAGCTGCGGCGCATTGCCCCGTGCCCTGCTGTCGATGCGATTCATCTGCTGACCGCCTTGCTGACGGTTATTGCCGCGGCCACGCCTGCGGTTGTTACCACGATTGTTATTCAAGGATTACTTTCCTCAAAACCCTTGGCCTAAGTCCGAACCCTGAGCCCGGACTGCCGTATGTCTATGATCACGGCTGGCCCCCCGGCTGCCGAGACTTCCACATCTGCTTGCCGCGGCGACATTCACCGCGGCCGCTTGCAAATAATGGAGGTGGACCGGGCATGGGAAGTCTCGTCCATTAACCGGTACCACGCTACTCTTAGGCATTCCGGGCCAGAATTCCAAGTGAAATATTATGCAACCGGAATTAAACCGGCGGAAAAAGCAATGACTCGCGGACGATCGCCGAGATCGCGGTGAACTGTGGCGGCCAATCCCGCCGCTGCACCTATGGCCCTGACCATCTCGGCCTGGCGATGCCCGATCTCGACCAGGGCCAGGCCGTCGGGCGCCAGCAGGGCGGGGAGCTGCGGGATCAGGATGCGATAGGCATCGAGCCCTTCCGGCCCGGCGAACAGAGCGCCGTGCGGCTCATGATCGCGCACGACGGTCTCCAGCGGGGCATCGTCTTCCACATAGGGCGGGTTGGCCAGGATCAGGCCGAACGGCCCGCCCAGATCCAGTGCCCAGCCGGGCTGTTCCCAGTCGCGCGTGTGAAATCCGCTGCGCGGGTCCAGCCCGAGCCGGGCGGCATTGCGCGCGGCGACCGCAAGGGCTTCCGCGCTGCGGTCGATTCCCACGCCATGCGCGGAGGGGAAAAGGCTCAGTGCCGCGAGCAGCAGGGCGCCGGAGCCGGTGCCGCAGTCCAGAATCCGTTCCGGCGGGGCGGTGCGAAAGGCTTCGCGGGCGGCTTCGATCGCGGTTTCGGAATCGGCACGCGGAATGAGCACGGCCGGGCTCACTTCCAGTTCGAGGCCGTAGAATTCCGCAGTGCCAAGGATATAGGCGACCGGCTCGCCCCGCAGTCGCCGCGCGAACAGGCTTTCGAAGGCCTCGGGCGCCGGATCGCGCATGTGCCGCAGCAGCAGCTCCGAGCGGCTGGCGCCCAGCGCGGCCGCCATCAGCAATTCGGCATCGAGCCTGCCGGTCGAACTTTCCGGGCCGAGCTGTTCGGCGGCCTCGCGCAGCCGTTCGGCGACGGTGCCTGTCACGAATCCATCGCCGCGAGGCGCTTGGCTTCATCCTCGGCGATCAGCGCGTCGATCAGTTCGCCAAGACCCGGGCCCTCAAGCACTTCGGGCAGGCGGTGCAGGGTCAGGTTGATGCGGTGGTCGGTCACGCGTCCCTGCGGGAAATTGTAGGTGCGGATGCGTTCGGAGCGATCGCCTGATCCGACCATGGCCTTGCGTGCCTCGGCCTCGGCGCCCTGCGCCTCGTCGCGCATCTTCTCGTAGAGGCGCGCGCGCAGGACCTGCATCGCCTTGGCCTTGTTCTTGTGCTGGCTGCGCTCGTCCTGGCAGATCACCACGAGACCGGAGGGCAAGTGGGTGATGCGCACCGCCGAATCGGTGGTGTTGACATGCTGCCCGCCCGCCCCCGAGGCCCGGTAGATATCGATCTTGAGGTCCTTGTCCTCGATCTGGACATCGACTTCGCTGGGTTCGGGCAGGACGGCGACCGTCGCCGCCGCGGTGTGGATGCGCCCGCCGCTTTCGGTGACAGGCACGCGCTGGACGCGGTGGACGCCGGATTCGAACTTGAGCTTGGCGAAGACGCCGGTGCCCGAGACATGAGCGACCACTTCCTTGAAGCCGCCGATATCGCTGGCATTGGCGGAGATCATCTCGACCTTCCAGCCCCGCTCGGCAGCATAGCGCTCGTACATGCGATAGAGATCGGCGGCGAACAGCGCGGCCTCGTCGCCGCCGGTGCCCGCGCGGATTTCCAGCATGGCCGGGCGCTGGTCCGCTGAATCGCGCGGCAGCATGGCCACGGCAAGCTGGCGTTCGCGCTCGGGCAGTTCCTGCCTGATCCGGGCGATTTCCTCGGCCGCGAGGGCACGCATGTCGGGATCGGGATCGTCGAGCGTCTGCAGGTCCGCCAGTTCGCCGCGCATGTCCGCGACTTCGCGCGCCACTTTGGCGACCCGCTCCAGCTCGGCATAGTCGCGGCTGGCAGCCACGAAAGCATCGCCTTCGAGCGTGCCCGAAGCGAGCCGCGCTTCCAGCTCGGCGAAGCGGTGCGCGATCTGGGAGAGGCGTTCGTCGGAAAGGCTCACAAGCCCCTCCCTTTCAGGGGGGCGGGCGGAGTGGGGGCTATCAGTCCGGCGCGGCGCCACATGGATGGCTCCCGCCCCACGATTCCCTCCGCTGCAGGGGAGGGGAAGCAATCGTCCTCGTGATTCCCACGAAGGCGGGAACCCGCCTCCCCCGCCTGTGCGGGGGTGACGAAGTGTGGGGTGTACGTCACGCCGTTCACGATTGCAGCGACTGGATGACCTGCTCGACCGCAAGGTATTCGGCGGTGGGTTCCGCCGCGCGCAGGTTGGCGGTGGGCACGCCGTTGCGCACCACGAACGAGACGAGCACCTTGGCGCCCAGCTTCACTGCCTTGTCGAAGCGCTTGCGGGGAGAGCCGGTGGCGATCATGTCCGCGTCGATGCCCTGATGGCGCAGCGCGGTGATGGCCTTTTGCGCATAGCCCAGCGCAGCAACGTCCTCGACGGCGAGAATACAGGTGAGCGCCGGTTCGCTGGCGGCACCGGCATCGGCCACCAGCATCGCCAGCCGCTCGATCCCGGCCGCCCAGCCGACTGCGGGGGTATGCGGGCCGCCGAGCGCTTCCAGCAGCCCGTCATAGCGGCCGCCGCCAAGCACGGTGCCCTGCGCGCCCAGGCGGTCTGTCACAAATTCGAACGCAGTGTGTCTGTAGTAATCCAGCCCGCGCACAAGGGCCGGGGTCCGGACAAAATCCACCGATGCAGATTCGAGCCCTTGTGTCACCGCGCCGAAGAAGTCCTGCGCTTCGGCCGAAAGGTAATCGTCGATCTTCGGGGCATCGGTAGTGAACGGCTTGTCGCGCGGGTCCTTGGAATCGAGGATGCGCAGCGGGTTGCGCTCCAGCCGGTCCTGCGAATCCTCGCTGAGCGAGGCCTTGTGATCGCGGAAGTACTCGATCAGCGCGCCGCGCCACGCCTCGCGGCTTTGCGCATCGCCCAGCGTGTTGAGTTGCAGCGTCACGCCATCGGCAATGCCCAGTTCCTTGAGCAGCTGATCGGCCATGACCAGCAGCTCGACATCGGCCATCGGTTCGGCCGCGCCGATCACTTCGGCGTCGATCTGGTGGAACTGGCGGTAGCGGCCCTTCTGCGGGCGCTCGTAGCGGAATAGCGGGCCGTGCGTTGCCACTTTCAGCGGCGCGTACTGCTTCCAGCCGTTGGTGAGGAAGGCGCGGGCGATCCCGGCGGTGAATTCGGGCCGCAGGGTCAGGGAATCGCCGCCCCGGTCCTCGAACGAGTACATTTCCTTGGAGACGACATCGGTTGTCTCGCCCAGCGAACGTGAGAACACGGCGGTCTTTTCGAACACCGGCATTTCGACGCGGCGAAAACGGTAGAGCTTGCGAACGCGCTCGAAAGTTTCGACGACATGCGCGAAAGCCTCGGCATCGGCGCCGAAAATGTCCTGGGTTCCGCGAATGGCCTGAGGCGTCTGGCTTGGTGTATTGCTCATAGGGCGCGCGCTTAGCCCGAATGGGCGCGGCAATAAAGTGGTCCTGCATTCCTGCATGGATTGGCCTGCATGGATTGGATGGTTGCCAAACGCGGCAATGGACGCAAAGATGGGCGTAATGAAATATCTTTCCGCGGTTGCCACGCTCTCCACCCTCCTGTTCCTTTCCGTTTCGGCGACGGCGCAGGATCCTGTCCGAACCAAGCCGATGGCGCTGCCGCTGCCACCGGCGATTACGGCTGCGCAGGACGCGCCCTATCCGGGCACGGTCGCTCTGACGATCGATGCGCGCGATACCGAACACGGTATCTACCGCGTGACCGAGCAGTTCCCGGTCGCGCCCGGCACCGGCACGCTGACCCTGCTCCAGCCCGGCTGGCTGCCCGGCAATCACTCCGAGACCGGGCCCTACGCGCTGCTGGCCGATGTTCACTTCTATGCCGATGGCAAGGAAATCCCTTGGGTGCGCGATACCGTGGCCGTGAATGCCTTTCACCTCTCGCTGCCCGCAGGCACGCGGCAGGTGACGGCGAAGTTCCTGCACACGTCTCCGGTGCGCTCCAGCGAGGGCCGCATCACCATGACGCAGGAAATGCTCAACCTGCAGTGGGAGAAGATGAGCCTTTACCCCGCCGGGCACTATGTGCGCGATATCCAGGTGAAGCCCACTGTCACGTTCCCCAAGGACTGGACCGTCTACACCGCGCTCGACGGCATGGCGCAGCAGGGCAGCACCGTGACCTGGGACGCCACTGACTATGAACGGCTGGTCGATTCGCCGATTTTCGCGGGCATCCACGCCAAGCGCTGGGATCTGGGGCACGGCGTGCATCTGGACGTGGTGGCGGACGAGCCGGAGGACATGGCGATTGCGCCCGAACATCTCCAGACTTACCGCAACCTTGTCGATCAGGCGCTCAAGACGTTCGGCGCGCGCCACTTCGATCACTACGATTTCCTGCTGGCGCTGACCGACCGCATGGGCGGCATCGGCCTGGAGCATCACCGCTCCAGCGAAAACCAGTACGAGCCCACCTCGTGGACCGACTGGGACGGCATGGACTGGGATCACAACGTCATCCCGCACGAGTTCACGCATAGCTGGAACGGCAAGTACCGCCGTCCGGCGGACTTGTGGACACCGGACTATCAGCAGCCGATGCAGAACACCCTGCTGTGGGTCTACGAAGGCCAGACGCAGTTCTGGGGCTATGTGCTGGCGGCACGCTCGGGCGTGCAGCAGAAGGACACGGTGCTGGGCATGTTCGCCAATGCCGTGGCCAAGTACAAGGACGGCGAGCCGGGCCGCAGCTGGCGCTCGGTGGAAGACACCACCAATGCCCCGCAGCTCGCCCGGCGGCGCCCGCTGCCCTATTATTCGCTGACCCGCGGGGAAGACTACTACGTCGAAGGCGCGCTGACCTGGCTGGAAGCCGACCAGATCATCCGCAAGGGCACCGGCGGCCGCAAGGGGCTCGACGATTTCGCCAAGGCGTTTTTCGGCGTGCGCGATGGTGACTGGGGCGAGCTGACTTATGATTTCGACGAAGTCGTGCGCACGCTGAACGGCGTCTATGCCTATGATTGGGCCGATTTCCTGCGCACCCGCCTGTACAAGACGAACCAGCCAGCGCCGGTGAACGGCATGCGCATGGCCGGATACAAGCTGGTGTGGAAGGAACAGCCCAACCCTTACGAAAAGGGCCTGTCCGACGCGCGCAAGACGCTGGATCTTACCTATTCGCTGGGCTTCTCGCTGGACAATGACGGCAATGTCACGTCGGTGCTATGGGATGGCCCGGCGTTCAATGCAGGCGTGGTCAACGGCATGAAGATCGTGGCGGTGAACCGCCGTGCCTATTCCAAGACGCTGATCCAGAATGCGGTCACTGCGGCCAAGACCTCGGACACGCAGCCGGTCACACTGCTGGTGAAGCGCGGAGACCGTTACGATACCGTCTCGATCGACTACCACGGCGGGCTGCGCTGGCCCTGGCTGGAAAGCACCACGCCGGGCAAGGAGAACGGACTGGATCGCCTGCTGTCGCCCCGGCGTAACTAAATCTCGCGTAAGCGAGAAGATTGTTGCGATGCAATAAAGTGAAGGCTAAGTCGCGCGCATCTTGATCCCATCGGCATCTGTTCACTGATGCCTATAGAAAAGGACCACCATGCGCATCGACAAGATTCCCGTAGGCGACAATCCGCCGGAAAGCCTCAATGTTATCATCGAGGTTCCGGTCGGCGGCGAGCCGGTCAAATACGAATTCGACAAGGAATCGGGTGCCCTGTTCGTCGATCGCATTCTGCACACCCCGATGCGCTACCCGGCGAACTACGGCTTCGTGCCGCACACGCTCTCGCCCGACGGTGACCCGCTCGATGCGCTGGTCGTCGCCCGCTCGCCGTTCATCCCGGGCTGCGTGATCCGCGCTCGCCCGATCGCGGTGCTCAACCTTGAAGACGAACACGGCGGCGATGAAAAGCTGGTCTGCGTTCCCGTGGATAGTACTTTCCCGTACTACATGAACGTGAATGAAAAAGATGACCTTCCGGAAATCGTTTTCAGCCAGATCGAACACTTTTTTACCCACTATAAAGATCTTGAAAAGGAAAAGTGGGTACGCATCGGGACTTGGGGCGGTGCGGACGACGCGCGCCAGATCGTTCTCGAAGCGATCGAGCGATACAACAGCGCCAAGACCGCCTGATTCGGGTTTCCTGACGAAGAGGTCCACTCCCCCATGTGGATCGGGGGTCGGCGGTGAAAGTCGTCGGCCCCTTGCCATCTGAGCTTTACATCGGGGAGTGGGGCCTTTCTACCAGGTCTTTGAGATGCTGATGCATCAGACCTGGGAAATGCTTGGACACCGCATGGGCTTAACCGGGGCTTGTTAAGTCAAGTTCATCAAGCTTTGGTATCAGGTGACGGCGCGGCCGCCGTTCACGCACCTGCTCCAGTGCGGCCTTGACCGAAGCGCGGTTCGATGTCGACTGCGTCGACCTGTTTCACCAGCCTCCCGATACGAAGTTCAAATCAACGTCGAAAGTGCTGCTTTCGGGCGGCGTTCAGATCGAACCGATGGCCGGCCTCAATCTGTTTGGCGGCTATGCGGAGAACTTCAAGGCGCTGACCGACGCGGTGCTGGAATTCGGTACTGTTCAAAAATTGCAGCAGTTTAGCCGGTTCGATCAGGATTTACGCTGTTTTCCGGGTTGCAGGATGTTCAGCGTCCCGGCAATATGCTGCGATGCATAATGCCTCTGATACCAAAATGTCTCACGAGCGAACGATTATCGAAGCCATCGCCTTGAGGCGCGCGATCTGTGCGCAGTACAATGGTGGTGAGATGCTGCTCGCGCCACATCGTATGTTCGTCCGGCACGGCGAACTGTTCGTGAGCGCGCTCAATTTGCGGAAGAACTGGCGCAGCGAGGAAGAGCGGCGCCTGGGCCATTTCAAGCTTAATGGCCTTTCGGGCACGGTAATGACGGCGGACGCGTTTGAGCCGCTTCCGGCCAACGAGAACGGCCTGCCGCGGGAAACCGACGAAGAAGTCTTCTCGATCTACGCCTGATTCCGGGCAGGGCCGTCCGGTCCTTTCTGCTGCCGGTTCCAGGCCTTCCAGCGAGGGCCTGCGACACAGTCCGGCGCTTCGCTCGCCGGGGTTTCGGTGCCCTGCTTTCCGATTACGATGGGCTTTCCGATCACGATGGCTGTTTCCCTCTTGTGAAAGCAGGTGGCCGGTGTGGTGTTCGCGGCGCGTTGTCACCCCTCCCCCTCCTCTTCCGAGGAGGGGGAGGCGAGATCAGGCCGGATCGATGCCCATGCAGAGGTACTTCACCTCCATGTAATCATCGAGGCCATAGTGCGAGCCTTCGCGGCCGAGGCCTGACTGCTTGACACCGCCGAAAGGCGCGACTGCCGTTGAGATCAGACCGGTGTTGATACCCACCATGCCCGCCTCGATGGCTTCGGCCACCCGCCATACGCGTGAGAGATCCTTTGAGTAGAAGTAGCTGGCGAGGCCGAACTCGGTATCGTTGGCCATGCGGATCGCCTCGGCTTCCTCGGTGAAGCGAATCACGCCCGCGAGCGGGCCGAAAGTCTCTTCGCGGGCCAGCTTCATCCCGGGCGTCACGTTGGCGACGACGGTGGGGCAGAAATAGGTGCCGCCCAGTTCGCTGCGCTTGCCTCCCGCGAGCAGGGTGGCGCCGCCGCTCACCGCGTCCTGAAGGTGTTCCTCGACCTTCTCGACCGCCTTCTCGTCGATCATCGCGCCGACCTGCGTGCCCTCGTCCATCGAGTAGCCGACTTTTATCGCGTTGACGCGCGCGGCCAGCTTGGTGACGAACTCGTCATAGACGCCATCCTGCACATAGAAGCGGTTGGTGCACACGCAGGTCTGGCCGCCGTTGCGGAACTTGGAGATCATTGCACCTTCGATCGCGGCATCGACATCGGCGTCGTCGAATACCAGGAACGGCGCGTTGCCGCCCAGTTCCATCGAGCACTTCTTGATGGTTTCGGCGCATTCGTGCAGCAGGTCGCGGCCGATTTCGGTCGAGCCGGTGAACGTGACCTTGGCGACCTTGGGGCTCTGCGTCAGGGCGGAGCCGATCTGGCCGGCGCTGCCGGTCACGACGTTGACCACGCCTGCCGGAATGCCTGCCATCTCGCAGAGCTGGGCGATGGCCAGCGCGGAATAGGGCGTGGCCGAAGCCGGTTTGATCACGATCGTGCAGCCCGCAGCCAGCGCCGGGCCGAGCTTGCGGGTGATCATCGCATTGGGGAAGTTCCATGGCGTGATCGCTGCGACGACGCCAACCGGCTGCTTGATCACGACGATTCGCTTGTCGCCCTGATGGCTGGGGATCACGTCGCCATAGGCGCGCTTGGCTTCTTCGGCGAACCATTCGATGAAGCTGGCGCCATAGACGATCTCGCCCTTGCCCTCGGCAAAGGGCTTGCCCTGTTCGCGGCTGAGCAGTTCGCCCAACTCGTCCTGATGGGCCATCATCAGGTCGAACAGCTTGCGCATCATCCCGGCGCGTTCACCGGCGGTCTTCGCGCGCCATGCGGGCAGGGCGGCTTCGGCTGCGTCGATCGCGCGCGTGGTTTCGTTCGCGCCCATCTTCGGAACCGTTCCCAGCACTTTGCCCGTGCCCGGATCGGTGACGTCGAACGTCGCCCCGGAATCGGCGTCGCACCATTCGCCGCCGATGTAGCACTGCTGCTTGAGGAAGTCGGTGTAGGCCATTTCTCGCGGGTCCTCTTCTGATTCCTGCCGGATCATCCTTGCCGGATGGCGGTTCCGGTGTCGGGCATAGGGATGCCCCCCTGTCCTGACAACTGCCCAACTGACGCATGCGCGGTCTTCCTGCATCTATCGACGGCGGTTTCGACGGGGGCGGCTGGTCCGGCCTCCCTATGAAGGAGCGCGCCTTGTACATGGCGCGTTCTGGAAAGTCGTGCCGGAGACTTGATTGACACGTGTGCAAAGGCCAGCTTGGCCGGATGGATATCGAGACTCTGCCTCCGCCGCCGCGTTCGACGGCCAATCCGGCGCCCGTGCGTGCCGCCAATTCGGTTCGGCGTACGACCAGTATCGATGTATCCTGGCCGGACGGGATAGAGGGGCATCGCTTGTTCATCGGCGCCGCGCGCGATGTGCTGACCCCGGCCGGGAGCGGGGCGCCGCGTACGGTGGCGCAAGGCAGCTACCGGGCGCGGCTTCAGGACGACAAGACGATCACAGAGATTTCGGCGGAGCCCGAGCCCGAAGGCCTCCAGAAACTGGTGGGCGCGCGGGCGGGCGGGCACTTGCGCATGCTGCTCGGCGAAGTGATGCCGGATCTGATCGCGCAGACCCATCCGCTCTATCTGGTGCTGGACGACCTCTCAGGCTCGGCGCTGGTCTCGGCCTTCGCATGGTCGCAGTGGTATCCGGACTGGGTGGAAAAACTGCGCCAGCACATGGGCGAGGAGGAGCACGCGCGGATGATGACCCAGCGCGTCAATGTCTGCTGGGGGCTGCAGGAGGGTAACAGCGGCTTGCGCGGCGACGGGCCGCCACAGAATGTCGCCTATGCCGAGGCAGGCGACGTGCGCAATCCGGACGACCCGCAAGGCTGGCACGCGCTGTCTGACCATGAAGGCCCCGGTTTCCGCCGCGCCCGCCGTATTGACGTGGTGCGCGATGAGGCGGCGGGCGTGCTGCGCATTGATTCCGCCTTTCAGGACAGCGCCGCCCGGCCCGACGGCGGGCGCATTGCCATCCACGAATACCTGCTGCGCGCGACGGCGGATATCGGGACGCTGGAACTGCTTTCGATCGAACCGGAAGCGCGCATCCTGCCGTTCTCCGAATGCCCGGGCGCGATGGGCAACACCCGGCGGCTGATGGGCCGCAAACTTTCCGGCATCCGCAACGAGGTGCTGACGCAACTGCGCGGACCGGAAGGATGCACGCATCTCAACGATGCCCTGCGCGCGCTGGCGGATGTACCCGAACTGGCGGCGGAACTGGCAGGGTAGCGGCAGCCCTGGCGCTGCAGGGCGTGGTGCGCCTGCTGCTCGATCAGGCGCGGCGGGACCAGGCGGCGGGGCGGCATGGGGCAGGTTGCGTCACCGGGTATCGCGGCTCACGGCGCATGACATCCGTTTCGAGCCCGGTCTCGACGAGGAACTGGCGGCCACTTCCGTACGCGGCACCCAGCGGTTCGGCTGGCACGCCAAGGATGTGGGCGTCGAGCGCGCGGGCGAGGCGATCAAGGCTGCGAACTTCGAGGGCACACACCGGGAACGGCGCGTTGCTGCTGTGCGGGGACGATCACGCCGCCAAGTCCTCGCTCGCCGCGCACCGGTCGGAACATGTTCTGGTCACGGCGATGGCGCCGGTGCTCTATCCGGCGACGACCGATGAGATCCTCTCCTTCGGCCAGTACGGCCGGGCACTGTCGCGCGTGAGCGGGCTCTACGTCGGCATGAAGACGGTGACGGATACGCTACACTATTTTGGGAGAGCTAGAGCCAGACAGGGTTTGGAGGAACGTCCGCGCTGAACATATTCAGGTATTGCACCAGCCGGGGTTTGTCCGAAAGGTTGGGGCTGGCATCGTGCGGCAGCGCGTGGTGCCAGATGACGAGGTCTCCCGCGCCGGCGGGAACGGTGCGGGTCCGGGCCGTGAAGTCGTGGTTGCGCGGATCGTTGCGGCCTTCCCCGTCGAGCCAGTCGTCGATGATACGGTGAAAGCCCGGCACCAGGCGCAGCGCGCCCTGATCGGCGGCGGTATCGGTAAGGTAGAGGATCGCCTGGGTGGCGAACGGGATCGGCCGGGCAAGGCTGACATCCCAGTGAACGCCGCCGCCGCGATACGGATCGGCCCAGGTCGCAGGCGGGTTGAAGCCCAGACGATCGATGATCAGCCAAAGATCGGGGGTGCCCCAGAGCTGGGCGAAGGCCTTGCGGACCCGCAGGCTGCGCCGGGCCGCATCCATCGCCGGATGGTGGGACAGGTTGACCCAGATTCCTTCTGTTTCGGTATGGGGCCAGCTTTCCGGCGCGTCTGGGGTGGCGCCCAGTTGATTCCAGAGCACTTGCTCGACGGCGGCGGCTTCCTCTCGCGATATGGCGCCGCGCAGCACGACGAAGCCCTGTTCGTGCCATTGCGCGAGATCGGCTGCGGACAGCACTGGCGCCATGGCATCGATCACGTCCAGTTCCACACGCGCCGGGCCGGGCACGGAGGCACCGTCAAGCCAGGCGTGATAGCGCGCGATGCGGTGGGGGCAGGGTGGTCCGGCCTGCGCCTCGATCCAGTTGCAAAACACGGCGAAGTCCGGGCGGTCGTGATGGAGCATCGTCAGGACTTCGCCGATGCCGATGCCGATGGCGGAGAGCAGGACGTTGCCGACATGGGCCTCTTGCGCCGTGGGCGCGCGCATGGCGAGCGTGCGCTGCCAGAAATCCTCCAGACCGCGCACTGCGCCATACGTGATATCCGGAGCAAGAGGCATCGGGGCCGTTTCCTAGCCGAGATTGGGCCGGAGCCAGCGCTCGGCCACCGGCAAGTCCACCCCGCGCCGCCCGGCATAGTCCTCCAGCTGGTCGCGGCCGATGCGGGCGACGCCGAAGTACTGGCTTTCCGGATGCGCGAAGTAGAAGCCCGACACGGCCGAAGTCGGCAGCATGGCCTGGCTTTCGGTGAGCGTGATGCCGGCGTTGTCCGTGGCCTTGAGCAGATCGAACAGGATCGGCTTGAGCGAATGGTCGGGGCAGGCCGGATAGCCCGGTGCCGGGCGGATGCCGCGGTATTCCTCGCGGACCAGCGCCTCGTTGGTCAGCTGCTCGCCCGGCGCATAGCCCCACAGGGTGGTGCGCACATGGCTGTGCAGGCGCTCGGCGAAGGCTTCGGCGAAACGGTCGGCCAGCGCTTTCAGCAGGATGTCCGAATAGTCGTCATGCGCGGCCTGGAAGCGCGCGAGGTGCGGTTCGATGCCGTGGATGCCGACCGCGAAGCCGCCCAGCCAGTCGTTCTCGGTGTCGAGGAAGTCGGCGAGGCAGAAGTTCGCACGGCCGCGCGATTTCTTGAACTGCTGGCGCAGGAAAGGCAGGCGGGTGCCGTCCCCCAGAAGGATGTCGTCGCCTTCGCGGCGGGCCGGCCAGAAGGCGCAGACGCCCTTGGCCGTCAGCCACTTTTCGGAAACGATCCTGTCCAGCATCGCCTTGGCATCGGCGAAGAGCTGGCGGGCGCTTTCGCCGACCACGGCATCGTCGAGGATCGTGGGATAGGTGCCCGCCAGTTCCCAGGCGCGGAAGAACGGCGTCCAGTCGAAAGTCTCGACAAGGTTGGCAAGGTCCCATTCCGCGAAAGCGTGCAGGCCCGGCTGGACCGGGGCCGGCGCTTTCTGCGCGAAATCGGGAGCATAAGCATTGGCGCGGGCGTCCGCAATCGGCAGCAGGTCCGACTGGCCCTTGCCCTCGCGGGCGATGCGCACCTTTTCGTAATCGATCGCGACCGATGCCTTGAAGCCTTCGGCCTGGGTGTCCGAGAGCAGCTGCGAGGCCACGCCGACCGCGCGGCTGGCGTCGAGCACATGGACCACCGTGCCTTTATAGGCCGGATCGATGCGCAGCGCGGTGTGCACTTTCGATGTGGTGGCGCCGCCGATCAGCAGCGGGATGGTCATTTCGGCGCGCTGCATTTCCTCGGCCACTGTCACCATCTCGTCGAGCGAGGGGGTGATCAGGCCCGAGAGGCCGATGATGTCGACCTGCTCTTCCTTGGCGGTGTCGAGGATCTTCGACCAGGGCACCATGACGCCGAGGTCGATCACTTCATAGCCGTTGCACTGCAGGACGACGCCGACGATGTTCTTGCCGATGTCATGCACGTCGCCCTTGACGGTGGCCATGATGATGCGGCCCTTGGCCTTCGAATTCGCGTCCTTCTCCGCCTCGATATAGGGGATCAGGTGGGCGACCGCCTTCTTCATGACGCGCGCCGACTTCACCACTTGCGGCAGGAACATCTTGCCCGAGCCGAACAGGTCGCCGACGACGTTCATGCCGTCCATCAGCGGGCCTTCGATCACTTCGATCGGGCGCCCGCCGGCTTCGGCGGTGGCGGCGCGCATTTCCTCGGTATCCTCGACGATCCAGGCGTCGAGACCCTTGACCAGCGCATGCTCGATCCGCTTGGCGACGGGATAGCCGCGCCATTCCTCGGCCTCCTTTACTTCGGCGACGGACTTGCCCTTGAAGCTTTCGGCCAGTTCGATGAGGCGCTCGGTCGCGGTCTTGCCGTCCGCGCCGACGCCGGGCGAGCGCATCAGGATCACGTCCTCGCAGGCGTCGCGCAGGGCGGGGTCGATCTGGTCGTAGACGTCGAGCTGGCCGGCGTTGACGATCGCCATGTCGAGCCCGGCGGGGATCGCGTAGTAAAGGAACACCGAGTGCATCGCCCGGCGCACCGTCTCGTTGCCGCGAAAGCTGAACGAGAGATTGGACAGGCCGCCCGAGAAGTGCACGTGCGGGCAGGCCTTGCGGATTTCCTTCACCGCCTCGATGAAGTCGAGCGCGTAACGGTCGTGCTCCTCGATGCCGGTGGCGACGGCGAAGACGTTGGGGTCGAAGATGATGTCCTCGGGCGGGAAGCCGATGCCGGTCAGCAGCTTGTAGGCGCGCGTGCAGATCTCGATCTTGCGCTGCTTGGTGTCCGCCTGCCCGGTCTCGTCGAAGGCCATGACCACGACCGCGGCGCCATAGGCCATGCACTTGCGCGCCTGCTCCAGAAACGGCGCCTCGCCTTCCTTCATGCTGATCGAATTGACGATGGGCTTGCCCGAGACGCATTTCAGGCCCGCCTCGATCACTTCCCACTTCGACGAGTCGATCATCACCGGCACCCGGGCGATGTCCGGCTCGGCGGCGATCAGCTTCAGATAGGTGGTCATCGCCTCGACCGCGTCGAGCAGGCCTTCGTCCATGTTGACGTCGATCACCTGCGCGCCGTTTTCCACCTGCTGGCGGGCGACTTCGATGGCGGTGGGATAGTCGCCGGCCATGATCAGTTTCTTGAAACGGGCCGATCCGGTGACGTTGGTGCGCTCGCCGATGTTGACGAAACGGGCAGATGAGGGAGTCGCGGTCATGGGTTTTCTCGTTGTGTCAGTTTGGCCAGCGTGCGGGCGAGAACGAAGTCGTCGTAAGTCTTGTCGCCGACCTGAAAGCTGCGGGTGCCGATGGTTTCGAAGCTGTGCTTGCGGTAAAACGCGAGCGCGCGGTTGTTGTCCTGTTTCACGCCCAGCAGCAGCCGGGAATGGCCCTGTGCCGCTTCGCAGACCCGCCGCATCAGCGCGCTGCCGATCACCGTGCCGTGAAAGCGTTCCAGCACATAGATGCGCTTCAGTTCCAGATCTTCCGGCTGCGCCTGTTCCAGGTCCGGCTCGCAAGTCAATGCATAGCCGATGGGCGCGTGGCCGGGCTCGACTTCGGCCAGCCAGGCCCGCGCGCCCTTATCGAACAGGGCGCGATAGGACCCGGCGCCGAGCTGACGGGTGCAGTGCGAGACGATCGCCCCGCCATCGACGACACCGGCGAAGCTCTCAAGGAAAGTCGCGCCGGAGACGAGCGCCAGAGCATCGGCATCGTCGGGACCGGCAGTGCGAATGCGCAGATGGGCGTGGATTCCATTACGGCGTCCCGTTTCAGGCCGCCATGATGAAGGGTTCGAGGCCCGCCAGCCGCGTCACCGGTTCCAGCGCGGGTACCTTGCGCGGTTCGACGCCGGCAACGGCCCTGGCCATCGCGGCGATATGCGCAGGCGTGGAGCCGCAGCAGCCGCCCAGCACGTTGACTTGTCCTGCGATCGCCCATTCCTTCACGAAACCGGCGGTGGTGTCGGGCATTTCGTCATAGGCGCCCAGTTCGTTGGGAAGCCCCGCGTTGGGGTAGATCATGATCAGCGTGTCGGCGATTTCGGACAGCGCCTTCACGTGCGGACGGAGCTGGGTGGCACCGAACGAACAGTTGAGCCCCACGGTGACGGGTCTTGCGTGCCGTACCGCGTGCCAGAACGCCTCGACCGTGTGGCCGGAGAGGTTGCGGCCCGAAAGGTCGGTCAGCGTCATCGAGAGCATGACCGGCACTTCGCGGCCCAGTTCGGTTTCGAGCTGCTTGACCGCCATGATCCCGGCCTTGGCGTTGAGCGTGTCGAACACCGTTTCGATCAGGATGAAGTCCGCGCCGCCTTCCACGAGGGCTGCAGCCTGTTCCTTGTAGACATCGACCAGCGTGTCCCAGTCGATCTCGCGATAGCCGGGATCGTTGACGTCGGGGCTCAGCGAAAGCGTCTTGTTCGTAGGCCCGATGGCGCCTGCCACGAAGCGGGGGCGGCCATCCTTCGCCTGGAACTCGTCGGCCATGCGGCGGGCGAGCCGGGCGGAGGCCACATTGATCTCGCGCACCAGATGTTCGGCGCCGTAGTCGGCCTGGCTGATGCGGTTGGCGCTGAACGTGTTGGTCTCGGCGATGTCCGCCCCGGCCTCGAAATAGGCGCGGTGGATCGCCTCGGGCACTTCGGGCTTGGTCAGCGCGAGAATATCGTTGTTGCCCTTCTGATCGCGGCCGAGGCCCAGATCACCGGCATAGTCCGCTTCGGCCAGCTTGAAGTTCTGGATTTCGGTGCCGAAAGCCCCGTCGGTAATCAGGATGCGCTTGGCAGCCTCTGCGAGAAAGGTTTCGCGGGCGCTCATGCGGCAATCTCCTCAAGTTTCATCTTCGGTCGCAGGCCGAGAAGCTGACAGATCGCGTAAGTCTGCTCGGCCTTGTTGAGCGTATAGAAGTGAAAATCGCGCACGCCACCGTCATAGAGACGTTTGCACAAGTCTGCGGCGGCGATCGCGGCGACCAGCGCGCGCGGACCGGGACGCTCGTCCAGCCCTTCGAACATGGTTTCGAGCCAGCCGGGGATTTCTGTGTTTCCCGACATGCGGCGGATCGCGGCAAAGTTCGTCACCGGCATGATACCCGGCAGGATCGGCACGGTAATTCCGGCGGCGAGCGCCTTGTCCAGAAAGCGGAAATAGGCATCGGTCGAAAAGAAGAACTGTGTGATCGCCCGGCTTGCGCCCGCATCGATCTTGCGCTTGAGATTGTCGAGATCCGTCTGCGCGCTCAGCGCTTCGGGATGGACTTCCGGGTAGGCGGCGACCGAAATGTCGAAATCATGCCGCGCCTTGAGCCCGGCGACGAGATCGGCCGCGCAGGTATAGCCTTCGGGATGGGGCACGAACTTGCCGCCGTCCGCCGGGGGCGGGTCGCCGCGCAGCGCGACGATACGGCGCACGCCCGCGTCCCAGTACTGGTCGACGATTTCGGCGATCTCGTCCTTGCTGGCGCTCACGCAGGTCAGGTGCGCGGCGGGCACCAGATCGGTCTCGCGGGTAATACGGGCCACGGTCGCATGGGTGCGTTCGCGGGTGGTACCGCCCGCCCCGTACGTCACCGAGACGAAGTCCGGCGCCAGCGGGGCCAGCTGGGTAATCGCATCCCACAATTGTTCCTCCATCTTCTCCGACTTGGGCGGGAAGAATTCGAAGGACACCGAAATGTCCCCCGGCAATGGCGCGAAGAGGGGGGAGGCGGCCGGTTTCGGGGCTGCGGTCATGCGGATGTCGTCTTTCGTGTTGCGGGGTTCGTGCCGGTGTGGGCCGGTGATGCGGCGCCGTCGCGACGGGCCGTCCAGATTTTCACGGTGAGCGGATTGCCCGGAAGCGCCACGGGCGTTTCCGGGGTCAGGCCCGCCTCGCTGAGCAAGGCCAGCATCTGTTCGTCGGAAAAGCCCAGGCGGGCATGGGCGTGGCGCTCGCGCAGTTCTTCACGGTCATGCGCGGCGAAGTCCACCACGGCGATCCGGCCCGAGGGGCGCAGCACGCGCGCGGCTTCGGCCAGCACCACGCCCGGATCCTGGGCATAGTGCAGGACCTGATGGAACAGGACCGTGTCGAAAGCGCTCCCTCCGAACGGCAGCCCGGTGAAATCGCCCTGGACCAGATCGACTTTTCCGGCGGGCAGGGCCTGCAGCCGGGCCCGGGCAATGCGCAGCATTTCCGGGCTCTTGTCGAGCGCTGTGACATGGTTTGCGCGCCCGACAAGCAGTTCGGCGATCCGGCCGGTGCCAGTGCCGACATCGAGCAGAGCGCCCAGGTCGTGCCCGTCGAGGCCGTCCAGCAGGGCCTTTTCCACCGGTTCGTCGGCACCATAGAGCAGGCGCAGCGTGTCCCACTCTTCGGCATGGCGGGCGAAATAGGCCTCGGCACTGGCCTCACGGCTCGCGCGAATCGCGGCGAGGTGACGGCGGTCCTCGGCGCAGCGGGCGGCGAACGTGGAATCGTCCTGTTCGGCGACGGTCAGCAGGCGTGCGGCTGCCGCGCCGAGCGGGCGGCTGCCTTGTTCGCTGACCGCACTGCGCAGGAAGACCCAGCTGCCTTCCTTGCGGCGTTCGGCCAGCCCGGCATCACATAGGATGCGGATGTGGCGCGAGACGCGCGGCTGGCTCTGCCCGAGCACCTGAGCAAGCTCCCCCACGGCCAGTTCCATATGGGCCAGCAGGCGCATGATGCGCAGGCGCGTCGGTTCCGAAAGCGCTCTCAGGAGGGGGTCGATCCGCATGCCGCATCATATAAAGATATCAGTAGATGTGTGCAACCCCGAGGAAATCGGCGGGTTTCCACCCTGTCACTTCCTATTTGCGTTGCACCATTGTCTCGTCTAAAGAATGGCCCCGCAGGCTTGCCTGCAAGCGTTGGCCTATGCGCCAAACAATGCAAGGGGATTCGCATGAAGAAGATTGCTTTCGCCGCGTTCGCGTCGGCTGCCGCTCTGTCGCTCGCCGCTTGCGGTGGGACTCCGGCTCCGACGGAGACTGAGTCGGTTGAGACCGCTCCGGACGAAATGATGACCGGTGACGCCACAGACGCTCCCACCGAGGCTGCGTCCGCCGAGGCGATGTAATCCGGCCTGGGGGCCGCTGCGTGCCATAGCGGCATGCCGGCCCCCGCCGCTTTCCGTTCCCCGGTCAGGGGAGCAAACGGAAAGTCCGTCGAAAGGCGGACGAAAGCCCTCCCCTGCGGGAGGGTTTTTTGTATCTGCTACGCGCCGGGCCGGGCCAGTTTTCTGCCGGCGGTGTTTTGTTTGACTGTTCCAACGTCGGTGCGGGTTTTCAATTGCAACGTGGCGGACCGGCGGGCATCAGTCCGCCATGCCCGATACGCTGAAGATTGCCCTCGCCCAGCTTAACCAGTCGGTCGGGGATATTCCCGGTAATGCCCGGAGTGTGCTGGCGGCGCGCCAGCGGGCGCGTACCTGCGATCTCATCGTTTTTCCCGAACTGCACCTGATCGGCTATCCGCCCGAAGATCTCATTCTCAAGCCCTCGCTGATCCAGCGGGCCGCGGCCGAACTCCAGAAACTGGCCGAGGCCAGCGCGTCCGACGGTCCGGCGATGCTGGTGGGTTCCGCCTTCGTGCTCGATGGCGCGCTGCACAACGGCGTGGCGCTGCTCGATCAGGGAAGGGTTTCAGCGGTGCGCCTCAAGCACGAACTGCCGACCTACGGCACTTTCGACGAGATGCGCCTGTTCCAGCCGGGGCCACTGCC
>JARROF010000003.1:0-49876 GCA_037384205.1 Novosphingobium sp.
ACAGCATGCTGGACAACGCGATCCTGAAGGACCTGCTGGGAAAAGGCTGACGACGCCAGGCCAGCGGCGCGACGTGGCGCTGGGTGTGATGCGGGACTACCAGGTCTCGCAGCGCCGGGCCTGCGTGCTGATTGGCGTCGATCCCAAGACGGTCAGGCGCGAACGCCCGCCGGACCACGGAGCCATCCGCGAAGCCATGCGGGCAATCGCAGGGCAGCGCCGTCGGTTCGGCTATCGCCGGATCGGCGTCATGCTGGAGCGCAAGGGCATGAGCATGAACCACAAGAAGCTCTACCGGCTATATCGGGAAGAAGGCTTGTCGGTACGCCGACGAGGCGGCCGCAAGCGGGCCCGGGGCAGCCGGATGCCGGTGCCGGGGGCACTTCGCCCAGGCGACCGCTGGTCGATGGACTTTGTCTCCGATACGTTCGGCGCATCGCGCAAGTTCAGGATTCTGGCGATCAACGATGATGGCTGCCGGGAGAACCTGTGCCTGACCGCGGACACCAGCATCTCGGGGGCTCGGGTGGCGCGCGAACTGGATGCACTGGTTCGCCTGCACGGGAAACCGGCTTGCATTGTCAGTGACAATGGCACTGAATTTACGAGCCGGGCGATCCTGCAGTGGGCCAGCAAGAACAAGGTCGAGTGGCATTACATCGACCCCGGAAAGCCTCAGCAGAACGGCTTCATCGAGAGCTTCAACGGCTCATTGCGCGATGAGCTGCTCAACGAGGAACTGTTCGACAGCTTGGCTGACGCCCGCCGGAAGCTGGCCATCTGGCGCTACGACTACAACCATGTTCGGCCCCACTCATCGTTGGGAAATCGAACGCCTGCACAAGCGCGTCGAACGTTCGTGCAGGACGACAGCATCACGCCCGACGCGCTTGTGCAGGCGAGCGTGCCGGAATATTCAACCGCAAGACTCTCGTTATGAGCGAGGGACCGACGGGGGGCAGGTCAGACGCTCCCGGTCCAGCTCCCGCAAATCCAGCTCCGCGCATAAGGCCGCTCGCGCCGCCGCCACATCCTGCCACAAGGCAGGGCTGTGCAGGTCCTCCACCGCAGTTTCCTCCGGCCAGTACTGGTGCACCACCGCCTCGATCCGGTCCAGCTTTTCGGGCGTGGCGATAAAGCGCGGGTCGACGGTCGCGGGATCGGCCACCACGCGCAGGCGCAGGCAGGCCGGGCCGCCGCCGTTGGCCATGCTCTCGCGCAAGTCATGGACGAAGAGGTGGCGGATCGGGCCGTTGCCCGAGACATGGGCCTGTAGCCATGTCCATACAGGGGCGGTCTCCTGCGCTTCGCCGGGAAGCACCAGCGCCGTCTCTCCGCCAAGTCCATTTTGGGGGGGCAGCGTCACCAGCTGCGCATTGAACAGATAGGATTTGATCGCATCCTCCAGGCTCACCGCGCTGGCGGGGACTTCGACGATCTCCACTTCGGGCAGCTTGGCGCGCAGCTCGGCATAGAGCCCCTCGCGGTCGGCGAAGGCGAGTTCGTGGGCGAACAGCACCCGCTCGTTGGCGACGGCGACGACATCGTTGTGAAAGGCCCCGGCGGCAATCGCTTCGGCCGACTGACGGGCGAAGATCGTGCGCGCCGGGTCGAGGCCGTGGATGCGGGCGACGGCTTCGCTGGCCTCGCGGTGCTGGCGCGCGGGGAAGGGGCCGCCGCTCTCGCCATAGACGAAAACCTCGATCCCCGGCGCCTCATGGCGGGCGCACAGCCGCATGTGGTTGGCCGCGCCCTCGTCGCCGAACGGGGGCGGCACCGGGGCGTGGACGGCGAAGTGCGCGGTGTCGGCGAAGGCCAGTTGCAGCTGCGCCAGGGTCTCGCGCCATTCGTGGCTGCGGTGGGGCATCGTCACCAGATTGGCGACCGTAAGGTGGCAGCGCCCGTCGGCGCAGTCGGCCCCGGGTGAGACGGTGGCGGCATTGGCCGCCCACATCGACGAGGCCGACAGTGCATTGGCGCGCAACTGCGCCGATGCTTCGGCGACGGTCGTGCCCAGCTGGCGCAGCCACCCCTCGTCCGGGCGGCGCTGCGGCAGGAAGAACCCCTGTGGCAGCCCCCGCTCGCAATTGGCGCGCATCTTCGCCAGCCCTTGCAGCGCGGCATCGCGCGGGCGCGAGACTTTCCCGAAATTGCGCGTGGAGGCGAGGTTGCCGAGGCTGAGCCCCGCGTAGTTGTGGCTGGGGCCGACGATGCCGTCGAAGTTGATTTCGGTGATCATGGACAGTGCCTCAGGCCGGTGCGTAAGTGATGGTATCGCCTACACCGATGCCCAGCAGGCTCGCCGCCTGCACATCGACCGCCACACCATCGCCGCTCTCGCTCACGCAGCCCAGGCAGGCGCGGAAACCGGCGAGGCGGCCGTGGGAGAGGAGGTGTGTGGGGCCCTCCTCCCCGAAAGAGGCCAGAGCCGTCACCACCGCATCCTTCGCCTCACGGACGGTCTTGATACGGTCGGTCTCGGCCATCATCGAGGGGCCGCCGTCGAAGATGTCGATGTAGTTCTGGAACTTGAAGCCCTCGTTTTCCAGCATCCGCATCGCCGGGCGGCCCGAATAGTGCGGCTGGCCCATCACTTGCCGCGCGCCTTCGGAAAGCAGCGCGGTGTAGATCGGGTGCTTGGGCATCAGGTCGGCGATGAACTGGTTGCCGTGGCGGGCGTTGAATTCGTCGGCATCGCGAAAGCTCATGTCGAAGAAGCGCCCGGCCAGGCCGTCCCAGAACGGCGAGTTGCCGGCATCGTCGATCGCGCCGCGCAGTTCGGCGAGGGTGCGGTCGGCAAAGCGGGCGCGGTGGGCGCGGATGAACAGGTAGCGGCTGCGTGCGAGCAGCTTGCCGACGCCCGAGGAGCGCTCGGTGGGATCGAGGTAGAGCCCGCCCACTTCGCTTGATCCGTCAAGATCGGTGCACAGGGTCAGCATTTCGGCGCGGAAGGTGCGGTCCAGTTCCTTGGAATGCTGGGTGATGCGGCCGATGCGGTAGGAATAGAATGGCAGCTCGGTGCCCACCTGCGACATGATCTGGCAAGTGCCGCGCACTTTGCCGGTCTCGGTGTCTTCGAGGATGAAAACGAACAGGTTGTTGTCCAGCGTATCTTCGGGCCGGGCAAAGGCATTGGCCGCGCGTTCCAGCTTGGCTTTCAGGGTCGGCTTGTCGGGCGGCAGATTGGTGAAGCCGCCGCCGGTACCCTTGGCCATGCGGTAGAGGGCTTCCAGGTCTTTTTCGCGGGCGGTTCTAAGGAGAAAGCTCATAGAGTGATACCTTGCCGGTCCAGACGGTGCATGACCAGAGCCGTCAGCCGTGCGCGGGCATCGAGCGAACTGGCCAGCAGGAATTCGTCCGGCGAATGGATGGAGCCGCCCAGCGCACCCATGGTGTCGAGCACCGGCACGCCGCAGGCGGCGATATTGTTGCCGTCGCACACGCCGCCGGTGTCCTTCCAGCGCATGGCCTGCCCGAGATCGGCGGCGGCCCGCGAGACGAGGCCGTAGAGCGCCTCGGTCTCCGCGCCCACTGGCTTGGGCGGGCGCGAGACGCCGCCGGTGAGGTGGATCGAGACGTCGTGGGCCACGGCGACTTCGGCAATGGCGTCATCGATCAGCGCCTGCGCCACCTGCGCCAGTTCCGGCGTGCGCGGGCGCAGGTTGAAATGGAGAATGGCGAGATCGGGCACCGTGTTGTTGGGGGCGCCGCCTTCGATCCGTGCCGGATTGACCGAAAGCCCCTCGCGCCGTCCGGCCGCCAGTTTCAGCGCCAGATCCCCCGCCGCGACGACCGCGTTGCGCCCGTCCTGCGGATTGCGGCCCGCGTGGGCGGACTTGCCGTGGATCACAGCGGCATAGTTGCCCGAGCCGGGCCGCGCGCGGGCCATCGAGCCGTCGGGCAGGGCAGGTTCATAAGTCAGCGCGGCCATCTTGCCGCGCGCCAGTTGCGCGATCAGCGCTGAGGAGGAAAGCGAGCCGGTCTCCTCGTCGCTGTTGATGAGGACGTCGTAGCCGAGCGTGGGGCTGCCCCGTTCATAGGCGGCAAGACCGGCCAGCATCAGCGAGAGGCCGCCTTTCATGTCGGCCGTTCCGGGGCCGTGCAGGGTGTCCTCGTCGAGCCAGTCGCAGGTCTGGAAGGGGTGGTCTTTCGCATAGACCGTGTCCATGTGGCCGGTCAGGATCACCCGGCGTTCGGCCTCCGGGCGCACCGAGACGACGAGATGAGGGCCATGGGCGACGGCGCGCATGCGGCCTTCGCTGTCGGCTTTCTCCACCGGGGCGGGCTCGGCGAGGCGTACTTCGCCCGGCAGCACCGCGAAGGCCTCGGCCAGCTTTGCGGCCATGGCGGCGAGGCCATCGAGATGGGTGGTGCCGCTGTTGATCGCGGCCCATTCCAGCGTGCGCTCCAGGATCGGCGCGCGCTCAACGGGGGCGATGAGGTCCTGTTCTTCTTGGACTAGTCCCGTCATGGCTGCAGCTTTCCCGAAAGAGCACTGGTGTTGCCCATTACGCTTGCAGCCTCGAAGCTGGCGACGGGATAGGCGCAGTAGTCGGCGGCGTAATAGGCGCTGGGGCGGTGGTTGCCGCTGTCTCCCAGACCGCCGAAAGGCATCGATCCGGCCGCGCCCGTGGTGGGCCGGTTGCGGTTGACCACCCCGGCGCGGCATTCGTGGATGAAGCGTTGCCACAGCGCGTCGTCGCCGCTGATCAGGCCTGCGGAGAGGCCGAAGCGGGTGTGGTTCGCGGCCATAAGCGCGGCATCGAAATCGGCGACGCGGCGCACTTGCAGGACGGGCGCGAAGATTTCCTCGTCCGGCACGCCGGCGCCGGTGACATCGAGCAGGGCCGGTGTGACGAACGCAGCGCTGCGGCCTTCGATCCCGGTGAAGGGACGGATCACTTTCGCGCCATGCCCCACCAGCGCTTCGACGCGGGTCACGGCGGATGCGGCAGCGGCATCGGAGATCAGCGGGCCGATGTAGGGCTCGGGCATCTCGTTCCACGCGCCGATGGTCAGCCGTCCGGCCAGTTCCTCGACAGCGGCGACCAGTGCGGTGCCGAAGGCATTGTCCGGCACGATCAGCCGCCGCGCGCAGGAACAGCGCTGGCCGGTGGTGACGAAGGCGGACTGGACGACGATGGCGGCGGCTTCCTCGATATCGCCATCCCATGCGACCAGCGGGTTGTTGCCACCCAGTTCGAGCGCCAGGATCACGTCCGGCCGGTCCGCGAACATGCGGCGGAAATGCGCGCCCGCCGCGGCGGAGCCGGTGAAGAGCAGCCCGTCGATCGGGCCGGAGATCAGCGCCTCGCCGGTCCCGCGCCCGCCTTGCAGGATCTGGAACACGCCATCCGGCAGGCCCGCCTTGGCCCAGCATTCGGCCATGGCCGCGCCGGTCGCCGGGGTCATCTCGCTCGGCTTGAACACCACCGTATTGCCCGCGAGCAGGGCCGGGACGATGTGGCCATTGGGCAAGTGGCCGGGGAAATTGAACGGGCCCAGCACCGCCATTACCCCGTGCGGGCGGTGGCGCAGCACGGCCTGGCCGAAGGGCATGTCGGTATGTTTTTCGCCCGCACGCTCGGCCTGGGCGGTGATGGAAATGCCGACCTTGCCGATCATCGAGCCGGCTTCGGCGAGGCCTTCCCAGCGCGGCTTGCCGGTTTCGCGGCAGATCGTTTCGGCCAGCGCTTCCTTGCGGGCTTCCAGCACGGCCTTGAAGCGCTGCACGGCTTCCACGCGCGCTTCCATTGGCAGCGCGGCCCATTGCGGGAAGGCCTTGCGGGCGCGGTGCAGGGCGGCGGTGACATCATCGCGGCTGGCGGATTCGCCTTCCCAGACGAGAGCGCCGGTGGCGGGATCGAAGGACTGCAACATGGTCATTGCGCCCTCGTGACTGCAAAGATGCCGGTGGCGTTGCCGCTGTCGAACGTCAGGTCGAGCAGACCGGTGGCGGGATCGCTGTCGCGGGTGATGAATTCATAGAATGATCCCGGCACGTCCATCGCCGCTTCCCTGCCGTCGGGCAGGCGGAACGGGCGGCTGACAGTGTCGGCGAGGATTGCGGTCTGGCGCACGCGGCCGTTCTGCGACACTTCGACGGCGGTTTTCATCGGATAGCCTTCCGCTTTCAGCTTGCCGGCCAGCGCAGTGACATCGGGCACGCGGGTGGTGGCGTGGTTGAAGGCATTGCCTTCGGTGGCGATCCAGCTGCCTTCCTTGCTGTGTTCCAGCAGCGTGCGGTAGTCCTCCAGCGCGGGCGCCGGATGCTGGCGGCCGAAGGCGCGCAGGGTGCCTTTCAGGACGGTGTCGGCCTCTTCCATCGAGCAGGCGCCGTCGCGGGCGAGCGTGTCGAGCGCGGCCAGTTCGGCTTCTCCCAGCGGATCGCGGGATGCGCCGAAAATGCGCTCCGCCACAGACTGTACCGTTTCGGACAACGCGCTGATGTGCAGTTCGGAGACGAAGAATTGCGGGATCGTTTCCGGAAAATCGCGGTGCACGAAAGCGCGGCCCGTCATCTTCAGGGCGGGCAGCGGATAGAGGCCGCCAACTTCATAGCCCAGAGGCTCCAGAATGCGTGCGAAGGCGGTGTAGCCCCGGGGCAGCGCGCCGCAAGGGCCGTCGATCGTCCGCAGGGCACCGTGATCGAAGACGATCGGCTCACCCGTCGCACGCACGGCCTGCACATAGCGGGCGGCGGTGGGCACGCGGTCCACCAGATCGAGGAACAGGGCTGCGTTGAGCGCCATGGCCACTTGCGCGCGGCTGGGGCGGCCGGTGCCGCCGCGCAAGTCCGGCACGATGGCCAGCGTTTCCAGCGCCCATGCGGCGCTGGCCTCGCCAACCGCAGCCGCGAGCAGATGGGAGAGTGTTTCCGGACCGTGGGCGGCATTGGCGGAGGGGGGAGCCATGACATCCTCGTTGTTCAATTATTGCGCGTAGGCGGAACATTAGGAACTTGGCACCGGGAAGTCCATGCGCCGCCGGTCTGGGGACGGGATAACCTTCCGGTGGGTAGCGCCGCCCGGCGATGCACGGGTGGCCTAGGGCTGCGATAGCTGGACAGGCTTCCGTCCAGACGCTTCCATGGCGGGAGGCACGGTATAGGCGGGAGAATGACAGTGATCAGCACGAAAGTTCATCGGAATCGGCTGTCAGGGCGCGTCAATGGCGGCCTCTGCCGGCCTGCGATCATGCGGGGCTGTGCGTGGTCAAAGATGCAGACGTGCCGAATGATGGACATGGCGGCGGTTCTGCAATTTCGCGACCGCCGGAAAGCAGTGTGTCAACGCAGAATTAACGATATCTGTGGGATCATGATTCTGAACAAGGGATTTCGGTTGAAATACCAAGCTGCGCGAAGTCTGTCTCACAGGGGATTCCCAAAGCGGTGAAAATCTGAATCCATATGGCAGCAGGTTTGGCGTGCGGCGCCATGGCGCTCGTGGGAAGGCATCGCTGCATACGGTCTTTGGGGTAACGAAAAATGATGCGATTGCCGTATCTTGGAGAATTCTGATGATGGAATCGAAGGCGGCCTCGCCGCAAGGCATTGGGCCTGCACCCGCTCCGGTTCGCAGGCGCGTTCTTCTGATCTGCCTTACCCATCTTAAAGCCGCCGGCAACGCAGGCAATTTTCAGGACTACCCTTACGGCCTGCTGTCGATTGCGACCTACAGCAAGGACATTGCCGATTTTGAAATCCTCGATCTGGTGGGCTTCGACCATCAGGACACGGACTTTATGGTGAGTGTAAGAGACAGGCTCACAGCGAATACATATGACGTGGTCGGTATCTCGGTCATGTTTGACAATGCCTATCGCTATGTGGGCCCGGTCGCGCGTCTGGTGAAGGAACTGGCGCCGGATGCGTTGCGGCTGCTCGGCGGCGCGGCGGTCTATCCGGCAGCGCAGAAGATTCTTAAAATCCAGCCGGATATTGACGCAATCGCCTATTCAGAAGCGGAAGTCATCATGCGCGATCTGCTGCTCGCCGAAAATATGCGCGACGCATTGGAAGAGGATCGTGCCTGGGTGACGCGCGGGTCCATCGAACGCGGAACATCGCCGGACAAGAACCTGCTCAACGATCTCGATAAAGTGGTCGATCTGGACTATTCGCTTGTCGATCAGGACCGATACAAACCGGTGTCCTCTTACTATCCCACGCTGGATATCCACGAGGACAATCCGGTTCAGTTTCCGTTGATCACCTCGCGCGGTTGCCCGTTCAAATGCACGTTCTGCTGGCATTCCGGCGAAAATGACACCAGCATGCGTTATGCCTCGGTCGACCGCATCATCGCGCATCTGCAACATCTGGTCGATACTTACGGGCTGACGACGGTCGCCATCTATGACGATCAGATTCTGCTGAATCGCAGCCGGGCGAAGGAATTCTTCCGCAAGGTCGCACCGCTCAATCTTCGCATCGAACTGCCCAACGGCGTAACGGTCAGCTACGTCGATGATGAACTCGCCGAACTCATGTACAAGGGCGGGGTCCGGGCCGTCCGGCTGGCGATCGAATCCGGCGATCCGCATGTCTTGCGCAACATCATCAACAAGCCGATGCGTCTTGACCGCGTGAAGCCGGTCGCCGACACGCTCCGCAAGTTCGGTATCTGGATCTTCGGCTTCTTCGTCGTCGGTATGCCCGGTGAAACGGATGAGCATCGCCGCAATACGGTGGACTTCATCAGAGAGGTCGGCATCGACTGGTGCAGCGTGTCCATCGCAAGCCCCACCAAAGGATCTCTGCTCTATCAGGAATGCATCACCAACGGCTATATCGAGGAAAAGGACGATTTCCTCGTTTCGGGCTATCTCGACAATGAAAATGTGATCAACACGCCTGAGTACTCGGCTCAATACGTTTCACGAGCCGCATATGATCTCAATCTTGAGGTCAATTTTGTCAACAACTTCCGCATGTCGATCGGTGACTACAAAAATGCCGCTCTCTATTTCGACTATCTGGTGAGAACCTATCCTGACCATGCGTTTGCCCATTTCTATCTGGGGCAATGCCTCACGAAACTGGGCCGTGCGGCGGAGGCTGCGGGGCATTTCAGCCGGGCGTCCGAACTGTGCCGCCAGGATAGCGGCTGGGCCGAACGTTTCGAACGTTTTTCGCTGACGAACGAATTCCGTCTAAGGACAATCGCCGCTGCGTGATGGATTGCTCCATCACATGCTGAGGCACTTTGCCTCCTTGTTTAACGAGGAGGCAAAACGCTACCCATGCGCGCCGAACTCGTTCGCCAGCGCCGTGGTGATCCGCAGCGACAGGGCGTGAGCGCGCGCGATCGGATCGATGAAATCCTTGTGGATCTGCGCATAGCCTGCCGCGGTTGAGTCCGGATATTCGCTCGGCTCGTCGATCGCGAAGTCGCTGATCGAGGGGAAGTGGACCGGGAAGGCGCGGCGCAATTGCGCAAGGCCGTCCTCCACGCGCAGGCTAAAGAACATCTCCAGCACATCGTCGCGGCTGATGTCGTTGGCGCGGCTGAAAGGCGGGACCATGACCGCGCGCAGGAACATGTGCTTGAACAGCGCGATGCGCAGCGCCTGCAGCGCGCCGAGGCTGCGGCGGGTGTGCTCGCGGTCCTTGATCGGCGGGTCTTCGTCCGGGATCAGGTCGAGCAGTTTGTGCAGTTTCAGCGCGTCGACGCGCAGGCGCGAGGCGAGGCGCCGGAACACGCCGGTGCGGTCGTCCTTGGTGAGGTATTCCGCCAGCGTCAGGCAGGCCTCGGAAATGTGCTGCTCGTGCCCGCGATAGGGCCGGCTGGCCCAGTAGGCCGAATTGAACAGCTCGCCATAGGCCGCCACCGTCTTGATCGAGGCGAGAGCGTTCGCCGCGCGCACCAGCCGCACGAGCTGCCGCCCGCGCGCGCTTTCGGTCAGCATCTCGGCGATTTCCTCGCGGTTGCCGTCCGACGCGGTGCCCATGCCCGCGATCACGTTCACCGGATAGCCGAGCTGCTGGAGGATGGCGTTGTGCGGGATCGCGCGGATCTGGCGCAGGCTCATCGTGCGGTCTGCGGCAAGGTCCGACTGGCGGCGGGACTTGCGGCTGCCGGTATCGTTGAGCAGGCCGAGGCCGAAAGCCGTGATCGCCCGGCTGTACGTCGCGCTTTCGAGGTGTTCGTGCTGCACCCGGCGGATCGCGCGGTAGAAATCGAGGCTGAGGTCGGTGCGGCGGTAGAACACGTCGGTCGGCGCGCTGGCATCGGCACCCCACATTGGCTTTTCGGCCATGCGGGTGAGCATCGCGAGCGCCAGTTCGTCCGAGCCGAACCACAGATAGCCGTCGCCGCCCTGAAACGAGACTTCGGGCTCAAGCCGGATCCCGGCGCGCAGGAAACGGCGGCGCGCCCATGGCGGCATCTGCCAGTCGAAGCGGTCGTCCACGCTGGAAGGATGGCAGCCGCGGCCCATGGATTCGCCGCCGGTGTTGAAGATCAGCGCGGAAACGTCGGTCAGCCCGTTGGCCACCATGGCCTCGGCCAGGCGCCCGTGCAGGCGCTCGATGGCGAGCGCCGCCGGGATCTGCCCGACGAAGCGGCCCGCATCCGAAAAGCCCGTCTGGATCGAGATGCGCCCGCGCTTCTTGGCGTATTCGCGGTAGGCCGGTTCGGACAGCACCGCATCGAGGAAGCGGCCGCCGTGTTCCAGCGCGCTCTCGGTCTCGAACAGGGGGGAGACGTCCACCTTGTCCTCGATCCCGAACTTCTTGACGAAGTAGAGCGCAGCCAGAACCGTGGTCGGTTGCTCGCATTCGGCCACCAGCATGCGGATCGGTGCATCGGCGTCGATATGGCCGAGGATCTGCACCATGGCGAGGAACTGGCGCACGGCGGTGCTGTTCTCGATGGCAAGAGCACCAAAGTTGGACTTCAGCGGCTTCACTTCGGCCAGCAGCTCGCGCATCTTTACCAGCGCGGCCTGGCTGGCGAGGCTGAGCTTGCCGTCCGGATCGATGCGGCGGCGGATCGCGTTCTGGAGCTGCGAGGCATTCACGCGAAAGTGAATCCAGCCCATGCCCAGGCCGTCGGCGCGCATGGCGGCGGCGGTGACGAGCAGCTTGCAGGCCGCTTCCTGCCCGGCGTGGCGGGCTTCTTCCTCCAGCTTGGCAATCACACCTGAGAGGCTGGTGAGCTTGTCCGGATGATCGGCCGTCAGCGCATTGGCGGCGGCGGAAAGCGCTTCGGGTTCGCTCAGGTCTTTGCTGAAATTGGCTGCCATGTCCGCGGTGTGCGCGGCGGCGCGGGCGAGACGGGCGGCGATTTCGGGCTCAAGATCGTTCAGGCTTTCGGCATAGCCGGACAGGCGCCGGGCCTTTTCCTGCAGGCGGTAGCGGATCGAGGTGGACCAGCCGATATCGGTGCGCCCGTCCATGTCGTAGCCGACCCAGGTGGCAAAGCGCACCGGCATCGGCTGCAGGCTCTTCCAGCGCTTGGGCCAGCGCGTGGCAGCGATGTCGAACAGGCGGGCGCAGATGCGGTCGCGCGCCTTCTGGCCATTGGCGATGGCGGCCATGGCCTTTTCGTGTTCGAGATCGAGCGTGATGGTGTCGCGCTCGGCCGAGGCGACGCAGACCGTGGCTTCGCTGTGGTCGCCGGTCGAGGCCGAATGGGCGACGGCTTCGGTCTGCGCGCCGGTGAGCAGGAAGGTGGGGTGCGCGGTGAAGACGACATGTGCGGCGGGGCGCTGCCAGCGCACGGCGAAGGCGGTGAAGTCGTCCTCATTCGCCGCCGCATCGAGCCGGGCGTCGTTTTCTTCGAGCGAGGTGGTTTCGAGCACGCGGCCGAGGCGGATGGCGCGGGCGCGCAGCCCCTCGCACTCCATCTCGGCCATGAGAGTCTCGATATCGTCGAGGCTCATTTCGCCGTTCTCCAGCTTGCGCGACAGTTCTATGCCGAGCTGGAACACCGGATTGTAAAGCGGCGTCTGCGCCGTCAGCTTGTGGAGTTCCTGAAGGCGGGCTTCGAGATCTGCGACGGTGGAGAGCGCCGGCCCGGTCATCGTGCCAGCCCTGCCGCCGCGCGTGCCGTGGCCTCGATCTTGGCAACGTCGGGCGGCCCCTTGGGGATCATCCAGCTGCCGCCGACGCAAAGCACGGCATCGAGCGCGAGCCAGTCCGGCGCGTTGTCCATGGTGACGCCGCCGGTCGGGCAGAACTTTGCGTCCGCCAGCGGGGCCGAGATCGCCTTCAGCGCGGGCGGGCCGCCCGCGGCCATGGCCGGGAAGAACTTCAGCCGGTCAAACCCGAGTTCGAGGGCGAGCATCGCGTCGCTGGCATTGGCGGTGCCGGGCAGGAAGGGAATGCCGGACTTGGCGGCGGCTTCGCCCAGTCTGGGCGTGAGGCCGGGCGAGACGATGAACTCGGCGCCCGCGTCGATCGCCTTCGCCAGATCTTCAGGGGTGAGCACAGTGCCCGCGCCGACGACGGCGCCGGGGACCTGCTTCATGATCCTGATGGCCTCGATCGCGCATTCGGTGCGCAGCGTCACTTCCAGCGCGGGCAGCCCGCCCGCGACAAGCGCTTCGGCAACCGGCAGCGCGTGCTCGATATCCTCGATCACCAGCACCGGGATGACCGGGGCGAGGCGCATGACCTTTTCGACGGCGGCAGATGAGGTGGTCATTATTGCAGATGCTCCCTGGCGAAAGCGGCAGCCGCGCCGAACAGGCCGGGCTGCGGATGAGTGATAAGCTTGACGGGAAGACCCGCCATCATGCTGGCGAAGCGGCCTTTGGCGCAAAAACGCTCGGCAAAGCCGGATTTCCGGATGGTGTCGCGGATGCGGTAGCCGAGGCCGCCCGCGATCACGACGCCTGAAGCGCCCTGGGCCAGGGCATAGTCCCCGGCGGCCGCGCCCAGCGACAGGCAGAAGCGGTCCACGGCGGCAGAGGCAAGGCTGTCCTCGCCCGAGGCGCCCGCCGTCCAGATCTCGATGTCGCTCCGTTCCACGACGGCGCGGTGCTCCATCGCCGCCAGCGTCTGGTAGATGTCGACGATGGCCGGGCCGGAGACGACGCGTTCCACCGAAACGCGGTTATGGCGTTTGCGCAGCCGGGCGAGGACGGCGTCCTCGATCAGGTCCAGCGGCGCGAAGTCGATGTGGCCGCCTTCGGTCGCCTGCACATGGTAGCCGTCCTTTCCATCGCGCCAGACATGGGCGACGCCGAGCCCGGTGCCGGGGCCAAGCACGCTGAGCGTTCCCGATGCGGGCAGTGGCACGTCGGGCCCGGTCAGGTGGATGTAGTCGTCCTCATGCGCGCGGGCGACAGCATGGCCGACGGCGGCGAAATCGTTGACGATGGTGTGGCGCGTGGGCCCCAGCATCTCCTTGATGCGGCCCGGGCGCAGAATCCAGGGGTTGTTGGTGAACTTGATGAGCTCTCCGCCCACCGGCCCGGCAACCGACATCGCGACGGCCGCGGGCAGGGTGCCGCCGTTCATCTCGCGAAAGGCCTGCCAGGCAAGCTGGAAGCTGCCGTGGTCCTTGGTGTACAGGGTCGCCGGTTCGCCCAGCGTGATCGTGCCGTCCGGCGCGATCTTGGCAATGGCAAACCGGGCGTGGGTGCCGCCGATATCGACAGCGACGAGTTCAGTCATGCTGCTCACAGCCCTGCCGCCTCCAGCATCGCCGAACCGCCCTGTTCGGCGCCGCCCGCGCTCATGCGGAACATCGCGAAGAGTTCGCGGCCCATGCCCATGGCGTCGGCCGGAGCCGGGGCCGGTTCGCGGCCCGAAAGGTCAGCGGTGGTCGAAAGCGCGCCGTCCTCGGCGGAAAGGCGCACCACGTCGCCGTCCTGCAGATAGGCGAGCGGACCGGGCCTGCCGTTCTTGGCAAGCGCTTCGGGGGTGACGTGGATGGCGGCAGGGACTTTGCCCGATGCGCCCGACATGCGCCCGTCCGTTACCAGCGCGACCTTGAAGCCGCGGTCCTGCAGCACGCCGAGCGGCGGCGTCAGCTTGTGCAGTTCGGGCATTCCGTTGGCGCGCGGGCCCTGGAAGCGCACAACGACGATAACGTCCTTGTCCAGCTCTCCGGCCTTGAAAGCGGCGCTTACGGCTTCCTGCGTATCGAAGACGCGGCACGGCGCCTCGATGGTCCAGCGCTCCTTGTCGACCGCGCTGGTCTTGAAAGTGCCGCGCCCCAGATTGCCCGCGACGAGGCGCATGCCGCCGTCGGGCTGGAACGGGTCGGAGACCGGGCGCAGCATCGCCTCGTCGCCGCTTTCGGCGGGGGCGGGCGTCCAGGCGAGAGCGCCGTCCATCAGCACCGGCTCGCTGGCATAGGCGCTCATCCCGCCTTCGGCCACGGTGAGGATGTCGGCATGGGCGAGCCCTGCGCCGAGCAGTTCCTTCACCACCCAGGCCATGCCGCCCGCCGCGTGGAAGTGGTTCACGTCGCCCGAGCCGTTGGGATAGACGCGGGTCAAGAGTGGAATGGTGGAGGACAGCTCGTCGAAATCCTCCCAGTCGACCACGATCCCGGCGGCGCGGGCCATAGCGGGCAGGTGGATCGCATGGTTGGTCGAACCGCCGGTGGCGAGCAGGCCGATCACGGCGTTGACGATGGCCTTCTCGTTCACGACTTCGGAGAGCGGCCGGTAATCGTTGCCCTTCCTGGTCATCGCCGCCAGCCGCTGGACGGCGGCGCGGGTGAGGGCCTGGCGCAGCGGCGTGTTCGGCGGCACGAAGGCGGCGCCAGGCACGTGCAGGCCCATCATCTCCATCATCATCTGGTTGGAGTTGGCGGTGCCGTAGAACGTGCAGGTGCCCGGCGCATGATAGCTGGCGCTCTCGCTGGCCAGCAGATCCTCGCGCCCAACCTTGCCTTCGGCATAGAGCTGGCGGGTCTTCTGCTTTTCCTTGTTGGAAATGCCGCTGGGCATCGGCCCCGAAGGGATGAACACCGCGGGCAGGTGCCCGAAGCGCAGCGCCCCCATGACAAGGCCGGGCACGATCTTGTCGCAGATGCCGAGCAGCGCCATGCCGTCGAACATCGCGTGGCTGAGCGCGACGGCGGTGGAAAGGGCAATGGTATCGCGGCTGAACAGCGACAGTTCCATGCCGTCGAAGCCCTGCGTCACGCCGTCGCACATGGCGGGCACGCCGCCCGCGACTTGCGCTGTAGCGCCCACTTCGCGGGCGAAGAGCTTCATCTGCTCGGGATAGCGGCCATAGGGCTGATGGGCGCTGAGCATGTCGTTATAGGCGGTGACGATGCCGAGGTTGATGGCGCCGCCGGCGGCGATGGCGGGCTTGTCCTCTCCCGAGGCGGCGAAACCGTGGGCAAGGTTGGAGCACGAGAGGAAGCTGCGGTCGGAATGGCGGTCCCGCTCCTGCGCGACGAGGTCGAGGTAACGCTCGCGCGTGGGCTTCGAGCGCTCGATGATGCGGTCCGTCACGCGCGCGACCACGGGGTTGAGATGGCTCATGGGCTTCTCCTGATCTTTCTGGCCCGGCCGCGAGGGCTTGCCGAAGGCGCCACCAACGGGCGGTCCGGCGGCCGGGATCAATCCAAACTCTGTTCCGGAAGAGGGGCTATTCGTGCCAGGTCACGCCATCGCGCTCGGCAAGCGCGATGGCGGCCGACGGGCCCCAGCTTCCGGCCGTATAAGTCTTGGGCTCAAGCTGCTGTTCTTCCCAGCTGGCGCGGATCGCATCGATCCATTCCCACTGGGCCTCCACCTCGTCGCGGCGAACGAACAGCGTCTGATCGCCCTCGATAAGGTCGAGCAGCAGGCGTTCGTAGGCGATGCGCCGCTGCGGTCCGGCAAAGGCATCGGGCATGGAGATTTCCAGCGGGATCGAGCGCAGGCCGATCCCCTCGCGGTCGAGCCCGGGAACCTTGGTCATCAGCGAGAGCGTGATGTTCTCGCTCGGCTGGATGCCGATGACGAGCCGGTTGGGCACGGTCTTGGCGCCGCGTCCGGTGAAGATCGAGTGCGGCACCTGGCGGAACTGGACGATGATCTCGGTCGTGCGGCGCGGCATCCGCTTGCCCGTGCGCAGGTAGAATGGCACGCCCTGCCAGCGCCAGTTATCGATATGCGCCTTGATCGCGACGAAGGTTTCGGTGTCCGAATCCTTGCCCAGCTCATTGTCGTATCCGGGGACCGCCTGGCCGCCGATGGCACCCGCACGGTACTGGCCGGTGACGGTCTCGCCCGTCTTCACCGTGCGCAGCGCGCGCAGGACCTTCACCTTCTCGTCACGTACGTTGGTGGCGTCGTAGGATACCGGCGGTTCCATCGCCACGAGCGCGAGGAGCTGCAGCATGTGGTTCTGCACCATGTCGCGCAGGGCGCCCGAATCGTCATAGTAGGCCACGCGCGATTCGAGGCCGACGGTCTCGGACACGGTGATCTGCACATGATCGATATGGGCCGCGTTCCACAGCGGTTCGAACATCAGGTTGGCAAAGCGTAGCGCCAGCAGGTTCTGGACGGTTTCCTTGCCCAGATAATGGTCGATCCGGTAGATCCGGTTTTCCGGGAAAGCGGCGGAAACCGCGTCGTTGATCACCTTGCTGGAGGCAAGATCGATGCCGAGCGGCTTTTCGAGGCCAATGCGCACGCGTTCCCCGGCAAGGCCGCTGCTGGCAAGGCCATGGATGGTTGGCTCGAACAGACTGGGTGCGGTCGACAGGAAGATCGAAAGCCCTTCCTGCGGCGAGCCGACTTTGTCCGAGAGCGCATCGAAGCCTGCAAGCTCGTTCGCATCGAGTTGCTGGTAACGCAACCGGTTGAGGAATGTGGCCATGCCCCCCCGGCGGTGTGCCGGAAGGAACTGTTCGAGCGATTCGCGCGCGAAGTTGCGGAAGGCAAGGTCGTCCATATCCGACCGGGCCGTGGCGATGATCTCGATCCGTGGATCGAGCAATCCCTCCGCATCAAGGGCGCACAAAGATGGCAGGAGCATTCTGCGGGAAAGATCGCCTGTGGCGCCGAAGAGGAGCAGGCGATCAGATGTGAATTTCGTCACGTAAACCTTTCTACCGGAAAAGCCGCACTCCTCCTTGCGGCTTTGGGTTGTGAATGTCTGAGCGTTCCGGCTGTGCCTCTCCGTCTCGCTCTCGCGCATGCAGCATAGCCGGTGTGCGGACAGATGGCCAGCGGGCAAGCGCATCCTGGCGACAGTCTTCATCTCAGGCGGACCGGAGCAGGGGTAAAGGCATTTTGTGAGGCTGTTTGCGCATTTGCCATTGCCACCGGACTGTCTCTTTAAAATAGTATGGGCCGTCTTTCGTTCACGGAACCGGCGTGATGGGAAGAGGCAAGGAAAGGAAAGTTACCGCATGACTGTCGAGGGTGTTCACCTCCTCGAACAACTGCAGACGCCAGCGCTTATCGTGTCGCGCGGGCAGGTGCGGTTTGCCAACAGCGCCGCCCAGGGGCTGCTGGGAGGGCATATTATCGGGCAGGACGTGCGCATCGCCATCCGCGATCCCAAGGCGGTGGCGGCGATTCTCAGCGACACCGGCGGTCTGGCGCAAGTGACCGGGCTTTCAACCGGGGGCTCGGTCTGGGAAGTGGATTGCCGGGTGCTGAGCGCGACGGAGCGGCTGGTCAGCCTCTACGATCTTTCCGAAAGGGTTAGTGTCGCCAAGTCGCATGCCGATTTTGTGGCCAATGCCAGCCATGAACTGCGCACGCCGCTGGCCAATGTTCTGGGCTATGTGGAAACGCTGCTGAATCCCAAGGCGGGCGGGGACGAGACCGTGCGCAACCGTTTCCTCGGCACGATCCGCCATGAAGCGCAGCGAATGCAGGCGCTGATCGCCGATCTCATGTCGCTGTCGCGGATCGAGGCGGTCAAGCACGAGGTGCCGTCCGACCGGATTGATCTGGTCGCGCTGGCGCATGAAGTGGCCGGAGAATTCCGCAATGGCGGACTGGTGGCGGTTACCGCCAATTGCGCCGATGCGGTAATCGCCGGGGATCGCGGCCAGCTCTCGCAAGTGCTGCGCAACCTCATCGACAACTCGCGCAAGTACGGAAAGTCCGGCGGAACCGTGACGGTTGCGGTGGAAGCGGCCCGAACCGGCTGGGTGCTCGTTTCCGTGAGTGACGAGGGCGATGGCATTCCGCCCGAGCATTTGCCCCGCATTACCGAGCGCTTTTATCGCGCCGATACCAGCCGCAGCCGCGCTGTGGGCGGTACGGGGCTGGGACTTTCCATCGTCAAGCACATCGTCGAGCGCCATCGAGGACGGTTCGATATTGAGAGCCGGTTAGGAGCGGGGACGACAGCTTCCCTTATGCTGCCGCTTAAGGAAGTTTAGCTTCTTTTCGCCATAACCTTCCTATTGCGGCGGTGGTTTACAGCGGCGGGATCGGGGAGATCCTGTGCCGGGCGATGCTTTCCGGTTGCATGAACGTTGAGGGAAGGATTGCAACATTGGGGACTAGGCTTCGTATTTCAGCGCTCGCGCTTGCCGTATCGGCAGGCTGGGCTCTGCCTGTGCAGGCGAATGCCGCCGATGCCACGTCGATGCAGGATGAACTTGCGGCGATGCGTGCGCAAATGCAGGCCATGGCCCAGCGTATAGACATGCTGGAAGGAGAATTGGCGTCGGCCAATGCCAAGGCCGATACGGCCAGCCAGGCGGCGCAGGCTGCCGCGCAAACGGCGACCGAGGCCAAGGCCACGGCGGAAAAGGCGCCGCCGGTGCAGGTTGCGTTCAAGGGCGCGCCGGAATTCAAGGGCGAAGGCGGCTGGCGCTTCAAGCCGCGCGGCCGTGTTCAGCTTGACGCTGGCGGGATTGACGCGCCTTCGGGCCTGTCCGGCTCCGGCAATGACCGCCTGGGGGTGGCGACCGAACTGCGTCGTGCCTGGATCGGCTTCGAAGGGAACATGCCGGGCGGCATCGGCTATCGCCTCGATGTGAGCGTCGGCGGGTCCTCGGTATCGCTGGCGGATGCTTTCATATCTTACAAGGCGGGCAAGCATGTCACCTTGAAGCTGGGTAATCAGAAGCCGTTCACGGGGCTCGAAGATCTGGAAGCCAACCTCTACACCAGTTTCATGGAACGCACGGCGGCCAGCGAGGCGTTCGGGTTTGAGCGTCGTCTGGGCGTCAGCGCGCAGTATAGCGGCGGCGATGTGATCGTGCAGGGCGGCGTGTTCAGCGACAATCTTTCGACGATCAGCGCCGATACCGCCAAAGTCTGGAGCGTGGACGGCCGTGTCGTTTTCGCGCCCAAGCTGGGGAGCAGCACCCTGCATCTGGGCGGTTCGGCGCACTATAAGGAACTGGGGGGATCGGTTGTGTCTTCCCGCTACCGCGCGCGCCCGTTCCTGCATTCGACCGACCTGCGCCTCGTGGATAGCGGCACGCTTTCGGCCGACAGCGAAACCCAGCTGATGCTGGAAGGCGCCTGGATATCCGGCCGTTTCCATGCTGCGGCCGAAACGCGCTGGATGAAAGTCAGCCGCCCGGGACTGTCCAACCCTGCATTTACCGGCGGCTACGGTGAAATCGGCTATCTGTTGACCGACGATGTGACGGCTTATTCGGGCGGCGTGTTCCAGCGGATCAAGCCGCGTCACGGCCTGGACAAGGGCGGGATCGGCGCCGTGCAGGTCAATGCCCGCTATGACTGGGTCGACCTTGTCGATGGCGGGGTCATGGGCGGTCGCCAGAAGACGGCCGGCCTTTCGGTCGTCTGGATTCCCGTTAGCCATCTGCGCCTGCTGGCGGACTATGGTCACTCCTGGGTCAGTGATGCTGCCGTCACCGTGGGTGACGACGGGTCCTATGGCGTCGATTCGATGGGGATGCGCGCCCAGATCGATTTTTAAGGCCTGCGTCCGCCCCCTTCGGACAGGCCTTCGCTGGGGAGCCCCGGGGCCCGTCGGACACTGCAAGTCCGGCGGCCCCGGGGATCTTCGCATCTGGTGGCAGGAGCGGTTTTCCGTTTCCTGCCTTTTTGTCTTTGGCCCGGGGCTTTCCGCCGAATTCCGCAATACGGCCGCACGCGCAGCTAGTAGCATTGCCGCCTGACCTGGACGATTTACATTTCAAATGTCATCAAAGTGAAATATAATAGTCATACCGGCGTCGCCAAAATGTCACTAAGTGTTCATGGAGGGTGTCGGAATTGAGGAAAATCGTTCGTGTTTCAGCGGTCGCTCTGGCCGTTTCCGCAGGGTGGGTTCTGCCTGCTCAGGCCAATGCCGCCGATGCTGCGTCGATCCAGGAAGAACTGGCGGCGATGCGCGCCCAGATGGAGGCGATGACGCAGCGTATCGATTCACTGGAGGCGCAGCTCGCCACGGCCAGGGCCGAAGCCGCCTCGGCCGTACAGGTTGCCGAAACCGCGACGCAAACCGCCGCAGGCGCGAAAGAGGCTGCCGACAGGGCACCGCCAGTGAAAGTCGCCTTCAAGGGCGCACCGCAGATCAGCACTGGTGAGGGCTGGAGCTTCAAGCCGCGCGGCCGCATGCAGGTCGATCTCGGGAGTGTGAACGGACCTTCGGGCCTGACGCCGGATCAGCAGGCGCATCTGGGCGCCAGCGTCGAGTTCCGCCGTGTCTATCTGGGCTTTGACGGCGCGATGCCGGGTGGTTTCGGGTATCGGGTTGAGATCAACGTCGCGAATTCCGACGTGTCGATCAACGACATGTACATGACTTACAAGGCCGGCAAAACCGTAACCCTGACGCTGGGCAACCAGAAGCCGAACTGGGGGCTGGAGGAGATGACCTCCGACTTGTTCACGAGCTTCCAGGAGCGTTCGAGCTTCTCGCAGGCTTTCGGTTTCGAGCGGCGGGTGGGGCTCAATACCCAGTATGCCGGGAACAATGTGGTGGCGCAGCTGGGCGTTTTCACCGACGATCCGAGCACGCTGCGCAGCGATACCGCCAAGTCGTGGAGTGTCGACGGCCGGCTGGTCGCCATGCCGGAGGTGGCGGGCGGCACGCTGCATCTGGGCGGTTCGGTGCATGTGCGCACACTCAACGATGCGATCCCGGCCGTGACGTATCAGGCTCGCCCATTTGTCCACACGAGCGACCTGCGATTCGTCAAGGCAGGGATCGGCAATGCCACGCAGGAGCGCAGCATCGGACTGGAGGGCGCCTATATCAAGGGCCGCTTCCACGCGACGGCGGAAAGCTTCTGGCAGACCGTGCGTCGCACCGGTTTCAGGAACCCGACGTTCAACGGCGGCTATGCCGAAGTAGGCTACCTGCTTACCGATGACACCACCGCTTACAGGAAGGGCACTTATGACCGCATCAAGCCCGGGCATGGCCTAGACAAGGGCGGCATGGGCGCGATCCAGATCAATGCCCGCTATGACTGGCTGGACCTGAACGATGCGGGTATCCGGGGAGGGCGTCAGCAGACCGCAGGCCTTTCCGCGCTGTGGATTCCAACGGACTATGTCCGGTTCATCCTCGATTACGGCCATATCTGGGTGAAGGATACCCCGGTCACCGCCAATGGCGATGCAAGCTACAACGTGGATGCGATGGGCATGCGGGCACAATTCGATTTCTGATTCCGTTGCGGCACGAGCGGCGCCGAGCCTGCCGTGCTTGCAACCCGCCGACCCTGCGCCTAGACCGACACGCCTTGCCGTTCTGATTCCCGATCAGAATTCCTGTCGCAGAATGCCGCAGAAACTAGCCGAAAACCCAGCATTTTTCAGTAAATTCCGGAATTGGCATACAATGTCATGTCTTCGTCATGGAAGTGTCATTGTACCCCAATAGGGGCGTTCCAGAATTAAGCCCAAGGGGTAAGTCTATGCGTTCGACCAACACATTCATCTTCGCTGCTGTTTCCGTATTGGCGCTCAGCGCCTGCGGTGGTTCGGGCGGTTCCGCTTCCGGTGCGCGTGAATACGTGACGGCGGTCGGCTCTTCCACGGTCTATCCTTTCGCCACGGCCGTGGCGGAGAAATTCGCCAAGTCCGGGCACAAGTCTCCGGTGATCGAATCGACCGGCACGGGCGCTGGTATGAAGCTGTTCTGCGCTGGCGTGGGCGCCCAGCATCCCGATATTGAGGATGCCTCGCGGCGCATGAAGAAGTCGGAATACGAACTGTGCCAGAAGAATGGCGTGACCGACATCGTCGAAGTGCAGGTGGGCATCGATGGCATCGCCTTTGCCGAAGACAAGAAGGGCCCCGGCTTCGGCCTGACCCCGACCGACATCTACAAGGCGCTGGCCGCCAATCCGTTCGGCAAGCCCAACACGTCCAAGACCTGGAAAGACGTGAATCCGTCGCTGCCTGCCGAGCCGATCCTCGTCTATGGCCCGCCCTCGACTTCCGGTACGCGTGACGCGCTCAAGGAACTGATCCTCGAAGCCGGGTGCAACACCGATCCGGCGATGGAAGCGCTCAAGAAGACCGACAAGGACAAGTACGAGGCGACCTGTCAGGACATCCGCGAGGACGGCCCTTATGTGGATGCGGGCGAGAACGACAACCTGATCGTTCAGAAGCTGTCGCAGAATCCCAAGGCGATCGGCATCTTCGGCTACTCCTATCTCGAAGAGAACATCAACACGCTGAACGGTATCCCGCTTTCGGGCGTGAAGCCGACCTATGACGCGATTGCTGATTTCAGCTATCCCGGTGCGCGTCCGCTCTACATCTATATCAAGAAGCAGCACCTTGGCCCGATCAAGGATCTCAAGGCCTATGCCGAAGCGTGGCCCCAGGCCTGGGGGCCGGACGGTTACCTCAAGCCCAAGGGCATGATCATTGCCACCGATGACGTCCGTAAGAAGAATGCCGAAGTCATCGCCAACATGACGCCGCTCGATCCAAGCGTGCTGAAGTAAGGCCTCACAGCAAGTCGGCCCGCAGGGCCAGGTCGCCAAGCCCAGTAGTAAAGGACGTTACGGCCAGTTATGATTCTCTCAGGAGTTCTCCTGGCCGTGATCGGCCTGGGCCTTGTCGGCTGGTTCGCCGGACGGGGCCGGGCCCGGCTGCTCTATACCGGCCGGGGATCGATGCACTCGATGCCCGGCTACCACGGCTGGCATCTGGCGCTGTGGATCCTCGTTCCGGCGTTGCTGGCCTGGACGGCGTGGTCGATGATTATGCCGGGGCTAGTCGACGGGGCGGTCATGGCCGATCCCGCCGCCGCGCAGCTTCCTGCCGGTGACATGCACCGGGCGGCCATTCTGGCAGACGCCCGCAACATCGCTGCCAATCCCGATGCCGTGGCGTTCGATCCGCTGGCAGAGCAACTGGCCAGGCCGATGCGTGCGGCGCAGATCCGTTTCGGCATGATCGGCGGCCTTTTGGTCATGATTATCGCACTGGCGGGCGGCGGCTATGGCTTTACCCGCGTTCGCGCAGGCTTTCCGGCGCGGACCCACGTCGAAAGGGCAATTCTGGCGCTGCTGCTGATCGCTTCGCTGATGGCGATCCTGACGACGTTCGGCATCGTCGCCTCGCTGCTGTTCGAAGCGGGGCTGTTCTTCAAGGACGTGTCCCCGATCGCTTTCCTCACTGGTACCCACTGGGCGCCGGGCAATGCACGCGGCGTCGATATCGACGGTAATTTCGGCGCAGTGCCGCTGTTCTGGGGCACGATCTACATCGGGGCGATCATTGCCATGATCGTGGCGATCCCGCTCGGCCTGATGAGCGCGATCTATCTCACCCAATATGCCTCGGGCACGATTCGCAAATGGGTGAAGCCGATCCTCGAAATCCTCGCGGGCATTCCCACAGTGGTCTACGGCTATTTCGCCGCGCTGACGGTGGCCCCGCTGATCCGCGATACCGCCGCCTCGCTGGGCGTTGCCAATCCTTCGACCGAAAGTGCGCTGGCCGCGGGGCTCGTGATGGGCGTGATGATCAGTCCCTTCGTTTCCTCGATGGCCGACGATGCGCTCGCTGCCGTGCCGCGAGCGATGAGCGACGGTTCGCTGGCGCTGGGCGCGACGCGTTCGGAAACGATCAAGAAAGTCCTGTTGCCCGCCGCGCTGCCCGGCATTGTCGCAGGCGTGATGCTGGCGATCAGCCGCGCGATTGGTGAGACGATGATCGTCGTCATGGCCGCCGGTGCCTCCGCGCGCCTCAGTGCCAACCCGCTCGCCTCGATGACCACGGTCACTTACCAGATCGTCCAGATGCTGACGGGTGACCAGGAATTCAACAGCCCCAAGACCCTTTCCGCCTTCGCGCTGGGGCTGGTGCTGTTCATCGTCACTTTGATCCTCAACATCATCGCCCTGCGCGTCGTCAAACGGTTCCGCGAAGCTTATGAGTAACAATTCCACCTTCAGCTCGCCGGCGTTCGCGAAGCGCCTCGCCCGCCGCCACGCGGCGGAACGCCGCTTCAAGCTTATCGGGCTTGGCGCCATCGTACTCAGTCTGGCCTTTCTGGCGCTGCTGCTGTTCATCATGATGCACAGTGGTCTGGGCGGTCTGAACTGGAATTTCCTGTCGGGTTCGGATTCCACCGATCCGCACGTCGCCGGTATCTGGAGCGCCGCCAAGGGCTCGATCCTGACGATGCTGGTGACGTTGCTGCTCTCGTTTCCGATGGGCGTTCTGGCGGCGATCTACCTTGAAGAATTCGCGCCCCGTTCGCGCTGGATCGAACTGGTCGAAGTCTCGATCAATAATCTGGCCGCGGTGCCTTCGATCATCTTCGGTCTGCTAGGCCTCGCGGTCTTCATCAACACGCTGAACCTGCCGCGTTCCTCGCCGCTGGTGGGTGGCCTCACGCTCGCGCTGATGACGATGCCGGTGATCGTGATTTCGGGCCGCAACGCGATCAAGGCGGTGCCGCCCTCGATCCGCGATGCCGCGCTGGCGGTCGGGGCCTCCAAGGTGCAGGCGGTGTTCCACCACGTGCTGCCGCTCGCGCTGCCGGGCATTCTCACCGGCACCATCATCGGCATGGCCCGCGCGCTGGGTGAAACCGCGCCGCTGCTGATGATCGGCATGCGCGCCTTCATCGTCACTCCGCCGGGCGGGATTACCGATCCTTCCAGCGTGCTGCCGATGCAGATCTTCCTGTGGTCTGACGAGATCGACAAGGCCTTCGTCCAGAACACTTCCGCCGCCATCATCGTCCTGCTGGTCTTCCTGCTGGTGATGAATGGCCTTGCGATCTATCTTCGAAACAAGTTCGAAGTGCGCTGGTAGGGACATGACCGAAACCAAGCTTACAGCCCGCAACGTCGACGTTTACTATGGTGCAAAGAAGGCCATAGACAACGTATCGATCGATATCGACAACGGCATCGTCACGGCTTTCATCGGTCCTTCGGGCTGCGGCAAGTCGACCTTCCTGCGCTCGCTCAACCGGATGAACGACACGATCGCCGGGGCCCGCGTGACCGGAGAGATCCTGCTCGACGGCGAGGATATCTATGCCTCCTCGATGGACCCGGTGGCCCTGCGCGCCCGTGTCGGCATGGTGTTCCAGAAGCCGAACCCGTTCCCCAAGTCGATCTACGAGAACGTCGCCTACGGCCCGCGCATTCATGGCCTTGCGAACTCCAGGGCGGAGATGGACGCGGTGATCGAAAGCTCGCTGACCAAGGCGGGCCTGTGGGACGAAGTGAAGGATCGTCTTTCCGATGCTGGCACTGCGCTTTCGGGCGGCCAGCAGCAGCGCCTGTGCATTGCCCGGGCGATTGCTGTCAGCCCCGAAGTGATCCTGATGGACGAGCCGTGCTCGGCGCTGGATCCGATTGCGACCGCCAAGATCGAGGAACTGATCGACGAGTTGAAGGAAAACTACGCGATCGTCATCGTCACGCACTCGATGCAGCAGGCCGCCCGCGTGTCGCAGCGCACGGCCTTCTTCCACCTTGGCAATCTTGTGGAGTATGGTGAGACCAGCGAAATCTTCACCAATCCGCGCGAAGAAAAGACCAAGGACTATATTACCGGCCGTTACGGCTGAGAAGGAACACGCCATGGTAGACCATACCGTCAAGGCATTCGATTCGGAGATCGGCCAGCTTCGCGGCCTCGTCGCGGAAATGGGCGGCCTGGCCGAAGTGGCCATTCGCGATGCCATCACCGCGCTCGTTCAGCATGACGAGGATCTGGCCGGACAGGTCGTTGCCGCCGACGCCAAGCTCGATGCTCTGGAGGCGGAAGTGGACCGTCTCGCTGTACGCACCATTGCCCTGCGCGCGCCGATGGCCGACGATCTTCGCGACGTGATTGCCGCGCTTAAGATTTCGGGCGTGATCGAGCGTATTGGCGACTATGCCAAGAACATCGCCAAGCGCGTCAATGCACTGGAAGGGCGCTACAAAATCGAGCCGGTCACGCTGGTGCCCACGATGGCCGAGATCGCCGAGAGCATGGTGCGCGACGTTCTCAACGCTTACGGTTCGCGCGATGCGACGCTGGCGGTCGAGGTGATCCGGCGCGACCAGAAGCTGGACCAGTTCTACAACACGCTGTTCCGCTCGCTGCTCACGCACATGATGGAAAACCCGGCCACCATCACCAGCGCCGCGCAGTTGCTGTTCATCGCCCGCAATCTGGAGCGTATCGGCGACCATGCGACGAATGTCGCGGAAATGGTCTATTACGCTGCGACGGGCGAGTACTGCACCGAGCGTGACAGCCAGACCGACGATACTGCGGGGGCCATGGCATGAACCCGACAGTCCTGGTCGTCGAGGACGACACCGCGCTGTGCGAGTTGCTGACCTGGAATCTCAGCGCCGAAGGCTATGAGGTACGTTCGACAGCCGACGGCGAGGAAGCGCTGCTGATGGTGCGCGAGCAGGCGCCCGATGCCATCGTGCTTGACTGGATGATCGAGCAGGTGCCCGGGATCGAGGTTTGCCGCCAACTGCGTAAGGACAAGGAAACCGCGCAGATCCCGATCATCATGCTGACCGCGCGCGGTGAGGAAGAAGACATGATCCGCGGCTTCAAGACCGGCGCGGACGACTATGTCACCAAACCGTTCTCCCCGCGCGAGCTGATGGCGCGGATCGAGGCGCTGCTGCGCCGCGCCCGGCCATCGCTGGCAGGCAACGTACTGCAGTGGGGCGACATCGAGTTGGACGCCACCAGTCACCGCGTGCGCCGAAGCGGCGAGCCGCTGCATCTGGGGCCCACCGAATTCCGCCTGCTGCGCTACTTCATGGAACGCCCCAACCGCGTCGTCTCGCGCCAGCAGATCCTCGATGGGGTCTGGGGCATGGATTCGGACATCGATGAGCGCACCGTGGACGTCCACATCCGTCGCTTGCGCAAGGCGATCAACCGCAATGGCGATACCGATCCCATTCGCACCGTGCGCGCGGCCGGTTATGCGATGGATGTGAACTGAGGCGTCAGCCGTCAATCCTGAGTCCGTCATTGTGCGATGCTCGATACGCTGTGGGCGGGCGGCTCGCGATAGGCCGGCGATCAGCTACCGCGCCGGCGAATATGTCGCGCACGACCTCGATTTCACCCAGTGCGGCACGCGCTTCGATGAATTTGTGCCGGCTGCGGGATGGTCGATTTCGAAGGCAAGTTCTTCAAACTGAAAGGGGCAAAGGCCCGTTCGCTCTCCGGCCGGGGGGCAGATACCGCTCTACATTGGCGGTTTCGCGCCCAAGGCAATGGACCTTGATGCCTTCAAGGCCAGCGGCATCCTGCTCTTCCTCCTTGCGCGCGAGCGCCGAACCTTGCGCCTGCATGGCTCCGCTGGTGAGCGTCGTGACAATGGCATCGGGCGCCCTCGGGAAAACTCATGCGCCGGGATCACGTCCGAAGTGTTTTGGGGGGATGCCGCCAGCGGGCCGGTCGCAGCCGGCAGAACGGCCTCGCTGGCCGGATGCCATGGCCAACGTAGCGCGCGATGTGGCTCCATGACATTTCCTCTCCCGAATCCTTATGGGGATAAGGGAACGGCAATCGGCACAGGCGATCAAACCGCAGGGCCGGCTGGAGCCTTATGCGGCGCTTTTCAGCGCTTCGTCCTGCCCATGGACCGCCGCCACGATGGCGCGCAGGAACTGGTCGGTGGCGCGCTCCCACGAATAGAGCGCGCCCATGGCCGCCGCGTGTTCTCGCTCGATCTGCAGGGCGCCTGCAATGGCTTGTTCCAGGTTTTCGGCAATAGCGCCGCCGGGTCGAGGTAGTCGGGTTTCGACACCGCAGCCATCGGCGCCGAGAATGTCGACCGGGCCTGTTACCGGATAGGCCGCGACCGGGGTGCCGCAAGCGAGTGCTTCGATTACCACGAGGCCGAAGGTATCGGTCAGGCTCGGGAACACGAAGCAATCGGCGGCGCGGTACGCCGAAGCGAGGTCTTCGCCCGCCAGGGTCCCGAGAAAAAGGGCGTCGGGATAGCGGCGCTTCAGGCTGTCAAGCGCCGGGCCATCGCCAACCACGACCTTGCTGCCGGGCACATCGGCCGAAAGAAAGCCTTCGAGGTTCTTTTCCGGCGCGACGCGGCCGACATTGAGCAGGACCGGACCGGGAAGCGTAGCCATTGCCGGATGACGGGTGCCTTCCGGTTTGAACAGAGTGTGGTCGATGCCCCGGCTCCATGGCCGCGTGTGGGCGATGCCGCGCCCGGCCAGTTCGTCGGCCAGACTGCGGGTGGAGACCAGAACGGCGCTGCTGGGCGCATGGAAACGCTGCAGGATCGGCCAGAAATATTCTGCCGAAAGCCCGGTGCGCACGGCTGCATATTCGGGAAAACGGGTGTGGAAGGCGGATGTGAAAGGCACCCCGCGCGAGAGGCACCAGCCGCGCGCGGCCCAGCCGATCGGGCCCTCGGTGGCGATATGGACGATTTCGGGCGCAGCCCGGTCGAGCATCCGCCGCACGCCGAAGCGCGGCGCCATGGCCAGCCGGATCGAGGCATAGCCGGGCATCGGCACTGTCAGGAAACGGTCTGGCGTGATCGTTTCGACGCTGTGTCCGCGTGCGCGCAGTTCATCGAGCGTGGCGGAAAGCGAGCGGACGACGCCGTTGACCTGAGGCAGCCAGGCGTCGGTCGCCAGCGCCAGCTTCACGCGCTGGCCCCGACCGAAACCTCACCCCCTGCCGGGGAGCCCAGTTCGCTGACGGCGACCTCGCTGGCATGGCCGCCGGTTTCGGCAACCCAGTCGATGATCGAAATCTGGCCGTCCATGTCCTCGGCCAGCGCGGTGCAGCTTTCCACCCAGTCGCCGTCGTTGTAATAAGTAATGCCGCCGAACTGGCGGATCTCGGCGCAGTGGATGTGGCCGCAGACCACACCGTCGAACCCGCGGCTCACCGCTTCGGAAGCGACCGCTTCCTCATAGCTGCACACGTACTGAACGGCGTTCTTGACCTTCTTCTTCATATAGGCCGAAAGCGACCAGTATGGCATCCGCAGGCGGCGGCGCACCGCGTTGAACGCGATGTTCAGGCGCAGAAGCATCGAGTAGGCCTTGTCGCCCAGGAAGGCGAGCCACTTGTGGTAGAGCACGACGCCGTCGAAAGCATCGCCATGCGTAACCAGCAGCCTGCGCCCGTCCACCGTCTCGTGAACCGCTTCGAGCGCGAGTTCGACGCCACCGAAAGTGAGACCTGCGTAGTCGCGCAGGATTTCGTCATGGTTGCCCGCAATGAAAACCACACGGGTGCCACGGTGCGCCATCTTCAGAATGCGGCGGACCACTTCGTTGTGGGCATCGGGCCAGTACCAGCCCTTGCGCAAGCGCCAGCCGTCGACGATGTCGCCGACAAGGTAAAGCGTCTTGCATTCAACCGAGCGGAGGAAATCAACCAGCAGCGGCGCGTTGCAGCCGCGCGTGCCGAGATGGATGTCCGAAATCCAGATCGTGCGGTACTTGCGCTTGGGCCTGAATCCCTTGGGATCGGGAAGGTCGAGCCAAGCCGGAATGCCGGTTGCCGGCCGGGTGTACTGATCGAGAAGAGTATCCACGTCGCTTTGCATCGCTCGGTTGCCCCCGGTTTGCTAGCGATGCGTTCCATGGCAGGACGGCGTTGCGCCGTCGTGACGTTTGCGGGTCAGTTTGATGACAATCCACATGCAGGCTGTGCGCAGAGATGTGCTGACAAAGTTTTCACGCTCCCGTCACCGATGCGTCACCCGTTCGTCATAATCGAAGGGCAGACAGCCGCCAAGTTAACCGGGCAGGGGCCATGCGGCGGATCGATATATTACTGGCGAGTGAGCTATCCGGTGGGCTGGCAGCGTTCCGGCACGACGAATTCGATGTCGTCCTGCATCGCTGGACGGACTTTGCCGAACTCCCCCTGATCGAAGGGGCGCTCTGGATTTTCATAGACTGGGTTCTGCCCGAGATGTCGGGGCTGGAGCTGTGCCGCCGCCTGCGCGCCGATCCGCTGACGGCCCATGCCCATGTGACCATGGTTCTGGAGGAAGACAACCTTGAGGACCGCAAGCGCGCGCTGCGCATGGGCGCGGATGACTACATGGTCGGCCCGCTCACGCGCACGGCGCTGCTGGACCGCGTGCTGGGCGCCAATCTTGGGGACCAGGACAGCGCGGGCATCCGCATCGTCGCGCAGGGGGATCTGACAGTCGATGTGGCGGCGTTTCAGGCCCGCTGGCAGGGCAGGCCGATCCCGCTCATGCCCAATGAACTGCGGCTGCTGCGCTATTTTATCGAGCATCCCGGGCGGGTGTTCAGCCGGGGCCAGCTTATTGCTGCGCTGGGCAAGCAGGAACCGCCGGTCGACGAGCGCACCGTGGACGTGTGGATCGGCCGGTTGCGGCGCGCGCTGAAAAGTGCGGGAGCCGGCAACCCGCTGCGTACCGTGCGTTCGCTGGGGTACGTATTCGATACGGCGTGATATCAGGGCTTGATGAGCTTGTCTCATCGAGCTTTGGTTAAACCCGAGCGGCGTCAGAGCATTTTCCAAGCCTGATGCGTCAACATCTCAGAGACTTTGCATGAAAGTCATGCCCTCTCCCCGGAGCGGGAAGAGGGCATGGCTCTTGAACGGTGTCAGCCTCAGAACTCGGACCAGTCCTCATGGACTGCCGGACTGGCCTTGAGTGCGAGATTGCCCTCGAAGGCCGTAGGTGGCGAAGCAGGTCGGGCTGCCGGTCGCGCTGTCTTGGGCTTTGCCGCGCGGATATTCTGAACCGGCGCGGATTTTCCCGCTCCGAAGCTGAACTGGCCGACCACTACGGACAACTCGCGGGCTTCATCGGCCAGAGAGCGCGTGGCTGCACTGGCTTCTTCCACCATGGCTGCGTTCTGCTGGGTGACCTGATCGAGGTCGCCCATGGCGGAATTGACCTGGGTAAGGCTTGTTGCCTGGCTCTGTGAGGCTTCCGCGATCCCGGAGATCTGCGAATTGACCTCTCCGATGCGCGTCACGATCTTGGTAAGCAGATCACCGGTCTCGCCCACCAGCTTCACACCGGACTCGACCTGTTCGGACGAAGCGGTGATCAGGGCGCTGATATCCTTGGCCGCATCGGCCGAACGTTGTGCCAGGGCCCGCACTTCATTGGCGACGACGGCAAAGCCCTTGCCTGCATCGCCTGCGCGGGCGGCTTCCACGCCGGCATTCAGCGCCAGCAGATTGGTCTGGAATGCGATCCCGTCGATCACGCCGATGATCTGGCTGATTTCCTGCGCGGAGTGCTCGATCGCGCCCATCGCTTTCACCGCCCGCTCGACGACCTCGCCACCGTCCGTGGCTTCGCGGTGGGCATTGGCGATCGACTGCTGCGCACCGACGGCGGAAGTCGCGGCTTCGTTGACGCCGCGGGTGACCTGGTTCATCGCCGCGGTCGTTTCCTCGAGGCTGGCGGCCTGCTGTTCGTTGCGGCGGGAGAGATCGTCGGACGCGGTGTGGATTTCCGAAGCTCCGGTGAGGACTGCTTCGGCAGTGCGCTGAACTTTGGAAATCGTGTCGGTAAGCGATTCCACGGCGCTGTTGAAGTCCTGACGCAGAGCCTCGTATTCCGGCGGAAACGTTTCGCGGATCTCGCTGTCGAGCTGATTGTTCGACAAGGACTTGAGCGCCTGACCGAGCCGGTTCACGACCAGTTGCTGGCTCTCGCCGCTTTTCTGCACCTGAACGGCATTGGCGCGGAAGGCCTCCATGGCTTTGGTCATGCGGCCGACGCAGTCTTCATATTCGGTATAGCGCACTTCGCTGGTCGTATCCCCTTCAGCGAGGGCTTCCATGCGCGCAACGGTGTTTACATAAGGCGTGCAGATCCGTTCTCCCGACAAAAGGACGGTTGCGGTAATGGCCGTGCATATGAGCGCGGACATGACGATCAGCGCCACGCCGGGAAGGCTTCCGGTTACGGCCAGTACAGTCACGAGCAGTCCGGCAAGGCCCAGTCCGGTATGAACAAATAGCAGCGCTCTAAACTTCTGACGTATTGGTGCTTTCTTTTCGAACCAATCGAGCATGTGTCGATCCTTTAAGGAGCCTCAGGCACTCCGCGCTGGTTGAAGGTGGCCGACGGAAAGTGCGAATCAAGATGTCAAGTTAAATTTGCGATATGTGTCTTATAGTCTGTTGTATGCAGCATTCGGTGTGCCGGGAACTAGGCAGAGATCCTTAGACGGCGAATACTGCCCCGATCAAAATCATGCGAAACAGTCAATCATGCCCAGCCTGCGGTTTGCGCCAGCAACCACAGGCCGATTGCCAGAAACAGCAGTGCGGCAATCATGCGCACGGTACCCAGCGGCACACGCCGGATGATCTCATGCCCCAGCATTACGGCGGGAACATTGGCGATCATCATACCGATCGTGGTGCCGGTCATTACCGGTAGGACGCTCTGGAAACGGGCGCCCAGCGCTATCGTGGCAAGCTGGGTCTTGTCCCCCATTTCGACGAGGAAGAAAGCCACGGCGGTGGACAGGAACGGGCCGAAACGAGGAGGCTTCGTGTCTTCGCCGTCGTCAAAAGTGTCGGGGATCAGCGTCCATCCGGCCATGACGATAAAGCTGGCGGCTACCAGATAGCGAAACCAACGGCCGTCGAGGAAGGCGGACGCCTGTTCGCCTGCGAGGGCCGCGAGGAAGTGATTGGCCAGCGTTGCAACCAGAATGCCCGCGACGATCGGCCAGGGGCGGCGGAAACGAGTGGCGAGAACGATGGCCAGCAACTGCGTCTTGTCGCCGATCTCGGCAAGCGCGACGACGGCTGTGGAGGTAAGAAGGGCTTCCAAGCGATATCTCCGGATCGGGCGGCCAATACGCAACGACGCATACGGAGTCCGTCCGGCCCGACGGAACCGCAAGCGTCATTGGTTTCGCCCGAACGGTGGCCCGTTCTCCTGTGCGCCGCAGCCCCTCGGCCAAGTCTGTTGATGATAGGTCCCGTCGGGGAAAGGCGGGCGGCTACTCCCCAGATGACGAAAGCCCGCTTACGCGATGCGCGACCGTGGGGGAAGATCGAAAAAAAGGCCCGGCCGCATCGCTGCGACCGGGCCGTATAGGTGCCGTCGGAAGGGCAGGGGCCTTCCGGTGAGGAACGGTTAGAACTTGATCGAAGCCGATGCCGAGAACACGCGGCCGAGGTTGTAGGTGTTGAAGTCCACCCGGCCGTTGTCGAGGGTCTGGTATTCCTCGTGCCTGCGGCCGGTAAGGTTGCGGCCTTCGAGTTTGAATTCCAGCTCCTTGCCTGAGATCATGAAACCCTGGCGGATCACCACGTCGACAGTGAAGCCGGGGTTCTCGATCACGTCAGGCTGGCGGATCGAGCCGATAAACCCGCGGCTGACCGAACGCTTGCTGGCATAGTTAAGCATGATCGTCTGCTGGGAGAGACTGCCGGTGTCTTCCAGGCTGATCTGCATGTTCGCCACGTGTTTGGACTGACCCGTCAGGGGCGCACCATTCTCGAAATACGTGCTGGCGAACGGGGTTGTCGACGCGCCGTAAATCCGGGTCGTGTCGGTATCATTCACCTTAAGCTTCGATTTCGTGAAAGTGTAGTTGCTGGTCAGCGCAAGGCGGCGCGTGTCGAAGAAGCCACCCAACTTGTCCAGGTAGATGTACTTCTGCAGTTCAAGTTCAACGCCGTAGAGATCGGCAGCCGGAGCGTTGGCATAAGACGTGACGAACGCTTCCGTGCCGGTCAGGTACGATTCGATGGGGTTCTTGATGTGCTTGAAGAAACCGCCGACCGAAACGTGCTCATCGCGCGCAAAGTACCATTCGAAGCGAGCCTCGGCATTATAGAGCTGGCTGTCCTCGAGCAGCGGGTTGCCGCGGTAGGTGCGGTTGCTCTCGGGGTCGTAGAAGGTTTGGTACAGAAGTTCGCGGAACTGCGGTCGTGCAATGGTCTTCGAACCATTCACGCGAACCTGCATACCCGGCTCGATCTCATAGGTGAGCGTGATCGACGGGAGGAAGTATTCATGCTTGAGTACGTTCGACCGGACAGTGTCGGTGCCCACGGGATAGAGGAAGGTGGATTCGTTGGCGTTTTCCCAACGCACGCCCGCATCGATCGAAAGGCTGTTAGTCAACTGTCCGTCAAGCTTGGCGTAGAACGCATGATTGAGCAGGCGGGAGTCGAAGTGGCCGACATTGGCGGTCACGTCGCGCAGCTCCAGATTGTAGTTGACCCCGGAATTCACGGTCGGGAGATACCAGGTGCCGGGCTGGAGCAGTACGTCGAGGCGCAGCAATCCGAACGTTTTGATGTCCGTCTTGTCGCCACTGGCGACAACGTCGAACTCGCGGTTCGTGTTGGTGCGCGAATTGAGCTGGTAGTAGTAGCCTACCGTGCCGCTCCAGTTGGTGGAGAACTGGTGCGAAACGTCAGCGCTGGCCGACCAGACATCCTCGTTCAGGCGCGAAAACGAGATGGTCGACGGCGCGCCGTCGAGAGTGCCCATGTAGTTCACGAACTGACTGCCGTAGGGATCGGTCGCACTGTTCGTGCGCCGGTATTCGGCCGTGATTTCGAAGGGCGCAAGACGCTTCGAATTGGCATACCCTGCCCGCAAGTCGATGGAGGTATCGTCCGAAGGCTTGAACTCTCCGACGAACTGAGAGTCGATCAGCTGGCGCTCGTACCAGGCCGTGCGCTGGTCCATGTAATCGATCGTCGTGTTGCCAAGACGATGGCCCAGGCCAAGACTGGTATGCTTGTCCGTGTCATGGATGTACAGGTTGGTCCAGCGGATCTGGTTGTCGCCCCATTGCAGGCCGAGCCCCAGCAGACCGTTGGCAACGATGCGGTTATCGCTCTGTACCGTGTGGAAGTCGGAATAGAGTGCGCCGGCTGCCGCGCTGGTGTTGCGGGTAAGCTGCTGGATGGCTGAGCGGGTCTGTACTTTGTTAGAGTAACCTGCCGCAGCAATCACGCCGAGCGTCGCACCACCGAGATCGAAGGAGGTGCCGGCCGTGAGATTGGCCGAGAAATTCGGCTGGGTCTTGTTGATCTTCTGGACAACGGAATTGCGCCCGTTGACCAGGATGCTGCCGATTGCGCGCGCCTGATCACCGGTCGACGAGAAAACCGTATTGCTGTTCAGGTAGTCCTTGAGCAGCGTGGGAACGTTGCGGTTGCCGTTATCGAAACCCGTCCAGTCCGTTTTCGAGCCATAGTAGCTGTAGCTCAGCTTGTCCGTTGTCTCCGAATCCCAGCCTATGCCGCCTCCGATCTGCAGGAAGCTCTCCTCAGGGATTGCCTTGGTGGTCAGATTGATGACACCGCCGCCGAATTCGCCGGGGAAGTTGGCGGAATAGCTTTTCTGAACCAGGGAGGAAGCGATGATGTTGGTCGGGAACAGGTCGAGCGGCACCACGCGCTTCAACGGTTCGGGGCTGGGAAGCGGTGAGCCGTTGAGCAGGGCCAGCGAATACCTGTCGCCCAGGCCGCGTACGTAGACATAGCCGTTGCCGACGACGCTGAGCCCGGTCACGCGTCCCAGGGCACCTGCGATGTCGCCTTCACCTGTCCGTGCGATGGACTCGCTGGACAGGACAGAGACGACTTCCGGAGACACACGTTCGATATTACGCGAACGCTGGCCAGTGACGATGATCGCGCCGCCGGGAAGCGACACATCGGGCGCCTGGGGCTCGTCTTCGTCAGTGTTATCAGCGCTCGAAGCGGATGGCGGCGCGCTTTCCTGAGCCCACGCCAGGGAAGGCGTGAGGACGGTCGTGGAAAGCAGCAGCAGCGAAACAAGCCGCGGCTTGGTCATTGAATGTCCCCCTGGAACAAGTATCTGATGCGCAGAAGGGGGCGGTCAAAACGGACCGCCCCCTCTTTACGTGCGTATTGGGCGGCCAGGTTAGGTGGTCGGCAGCGCCGTGCAGGCTTGACCCGAGCCGAAATTGGCGGTCGAGTTATCGCAGGTCCAACCCTTGTACCAGGTATCGCTCGTTCCGTTGACGGCGCCGATGTAGGCGACATTGTCGAAGTAGCTCGAGAGCGAGGTGATGTTGCTGTACGAGGTCACGCCGCTTTCGTTGCTGCCGTTGACGAAAGTGCTCGCCAGCGTCGAGGTGAAGGCGGAGTTATTGTTGGTGCCGGCGTCGAACATCGCCTTCGCTTCGGCCGCCGTGGCACTGCCGGTGCCCAGGAAGGGACCCGTACCGCCGCAGGTCATCACAACCGAGTTGGCCGTAAAGGTCGGACCGTCCGACTTGGTTGCCGCGTTGTTGGACAAGTTGATGCACTCGTCGCTCGGCGTGTAGACAATGCCGTTGACGAAGTTGATGTCGGTGTTGCCGCGAACCATGATCGAGGCCTTGTCCGAGTGGCCGTCATGGTTGCCGGACTGGACCGCGGTGAAGTTGGCCACCGTGGTGTTCTGACGCGGCTTGTCGGTTTCGTTGCCGTCGGAGTCGTCCTCGAAGAAGGCATCGCCGCCATTCGCGCGCTGCAGCAGCAGCAGATACTGGAAGTTGCCCTTCAGGCCGGTGTCCATGTCAAGGCTATCATCGTCCGCATTGACGGCGATGTAGTGCTTGAAGTTCACGGCGCCGCCGAACCATTCGGAACCGTCGTCAGAGCTGTTGACCGACTGGAAGTATTCCAGCGTCGTGCCGGTGCCGACACCGCCCCCGGTCAGCGACTGGAGTTCCTTGTTCGGCGAGAGCGAGTAACCCGAGTAGCGGATCTGCACGTACTTCATCGTGCCGGCATTGTAGGAGTTGTCGTTGCCGCCGAACGTAGCCGGATTAGCGGAGCCTTCCGTTTCGCGTTCGCAGGTATGCGCCGAGCCGACGTTGTTGGTGGCAATGCCGTTGTCGCAGTCGGTAACCAGGCCGCGGCCCAGCAGCACGACGCCGCCCCATTCGCCCTGCGCGGTGTCACCGAAACCGTTCTGGTGGGTGACGTTTTCTACGCTGGTGAAGATGATCGGCTTCTCGGCCGTGCCGGTGGCGCTGATCTTGTTGCCGCGGTTGACCGCAAGCCACGCCGGACCGGAGCCGTTCTCGCCATAAACGATCACGCCCGGATCGACGGTCAGAGTGACGTTGGTGTCAGACGTGAGCTGGGCGGCGGCGGTGCCGATGCCGGCGTCAAGGCAGCTCTGGGTGGTGGTGGTGTAGGGCGAGCCCGAAGTCGGGGCGGAGAAGCCGCCGTCACAACCCACGTCAACGCGGCCATGCAGACGGTAAAGAACGCCGGCCACCTTGGGCAGGGCCGAGCTCTTGTTGATCAGCGCGGGTAGCGTGCAGACGCGCCACGTGCCTTCGGGGCTGGTGACAACGCCATCGTTGGTGAGGGTAACGCCACCGGTGGACGGGCAGCTGGTCGCCGCGACCACGGTGGTCGACGTCGGGGTCGGAGTCGGGGTCGGAGACTGCGTGGGCGTCGTCGAACCATTGTTAACGGTGATGCTGTCGGCGCCCGGCGCACTAATATCATCAGCACCGCAGCCGGCGAGAGCAAGAGCGCTGCAGCCAACGAGCAGCAGACCGGAAATTTTCTTCACGTTGATTCCCCCGTGTTCGAGTCGCGGACGAGGCGGCGATTCCGCCCTCGTTGCACCGGGCGTCTAGGCCGGGGGGGTGACAGTTTGTTGGCGGTATGGTGACAGTATTATTCAGTTATATGACTTAAATATGACATTCTATGAGGCGGTCTGGATTCAAGGCTTACGACTCGTGGATTTATGCGATGTTCACAGTTAAATTGCATTTTTATGACAGTTGCGTAATTTTTGTTGCGAAATCGTATCGGGGGGCAGACGATGTTTGCAATCGTTAGTTAGTTACGGGAGAGTTGCCATGTCCTCTACCATTCTCATGATCGCGGCGCTGATGGGGCAGTCAGCCTTCTCGCATGCGGTCGATGTTCCTGCCGCAAGCAAGACGCGGGATGTCGCTTATGAAGAGCTGGCCAGCGGTCGCGCTGAAGCGGCACTGCACAAACTGGAGGCCAGTGATGCTGTGCGGGAGCGTGATCCGGCTGCGTTGATCAACCTTGGGGCAGCCTATGTTGCTGCCGGGCGTACGGGTGATGCCATTGTCACGTACCGTGCGGCAATCGCCAGTCCCGACCGGTACGATCTGGAACTCGGCGACGGCTCGTGGATGGATTCGCGCCTGGTGGCGCGCACTGCGCTCAGCCGGTTGCTTTCCGCCGCGGCCCAGGCTTCGCGCTGATCGGGGTTTCGATTTTGCTCCGCCGCGCTTCGGGTCGCACGCTCTGAATATATAAAGAGAAGTACTGCGGGGGTGAAAGGGCCGGTCACGACCGGCCCTTTCTGTGCATTGCGGCGTGCTTGGATGAAAATCCTGCAACATATGCGTAAGATTGGCCGTGTCATCGTCACATACCTGTCATTAGTATGGCGCAATGGGCGCTCATACGGAGGGCATGGTGATTCGATACGTTCAGATTTCGCGCCGCAAGCTTGGCGGCGCTTTTGGTGCTTTCGCAGCCGCGTTAGCGGCGCTGGCCCCGGTGGGTGCGCAGGCGCAGGCGGTTGTTAGCGATCCGGCCGGCAGCGGTCCGATCGTGGCTGCGCTCGGATGGTTGCAGGGCACACTGCTGGGGAATGTCGCCACGGCGGTTGCGGTCATGGCGGTCGCCGCCGTCGGCTTTATGATGCTCACCGGCCGCCTGAACTGGCGCTTTGGCGCTACTGTCATCATCGGTGTGTTCATCCTGTTCGGTGCCGGGGCGATCGTTTCGGGTATCCAGCAGGCGGCGGTGGGTTGAGGGCGGGCTGATGGGGCTTGCCCGCTATCCGGTCCACCGTGCGCTCACGCGGCCGCAGATGTTCGCGGGCGTGACGTACAGCTTTTTCATCATCAACGCGGCGGTGACGACGGAGATATTCCTCATCACCAAAAGTTTCTGGGCCCTGCCTGCCGCTGCCGCGATTCATGGTATAGGCTATCTCGCCTGCTTGCGGGAGCCGCGCGTGTTCGACTTGTGGATCGCCAAGGTTAGCAAGTGCCCGCGCGTGGCCAACTGGCAGCGCTGGGGCTGCAACAGCTACGCGCCCTGAGCGGAAGCGCGGAAGGGGAGTTATGGGCAAGAGCAAGAAATCGCCGCTGAAGGGCTGGGGCGCCAAGGAAGTGCTGGTCGGCGACCGGCTGCCTTATGCGGCGCTGGTCGACGAGAATGTCCTGCTGCTGCGCGACGGTTCTGTGATGCTCTCGCTGATGGTGCCAGGCCTCGCGTTCGAAACGGCCGATACCGACGAACTCAACGCGCATGTCGCCACCCGCGAAGTGCTGTTGCGTTCCACGCTCGATGCGCGGATCGTGCTTTATCATCATGTGATTCGCCGCCGTGTCGAGATCGAGATGGAGGGGCATTTCGAGGATTCGCTGGCCGCGCATATCGATGCGCGCTGGCGGGCGCGGACCGGTTCGGGCGCGCTTTTCGTCAACGACCAGTTCATTACCCTGGTGCGCCGCCCCGCGCGCGGCAAGGCGGGTTGGGCAGACAAGTTCTCGCGCTTTCTCAAGAACAAGGGCAATGCCCCGGTCGAGGCCGATCCGGCCGATGTGCGGGCGCTGCGGGCGGCCGGCAGCGCCATGGCCGCTTCGCTCGGAGCTTACGGAGCCCGCCTGCTGGGCGACTACGAAGGGCAGGCCGGCACTTGCTCGGAAGTGCTTGAACTGCTGAGCGCTCTCTATAATGGCGAGATGCGCCCGGTTCGGCGTCCGGCAGAGGATGCCGATGTCGGCCACATGCTGGGCTATCGCCGCGTCAACTTCGGTATGGATGCGCTGGAACTGCGCGGCGCCAACGGGCGCGGCACCGTCGGTTCGATCGTGAGCCTCAAGGACTATCCCGATTCGACCGCACCGGGCCTTACCGACGCGCTGCTGCGCCTGCCGTGCGAACTGGTGTTGACTGAGTCCTATGCGCCGAGCGACCGCCAGATCGCGCGCGAACGGATCGATCTGGCGATTCGCCGTCTGCGCTCGGCGGATGAGGAAGCCGTTGCCGAACGGCGAGAAATGAGCGCGGCGCGCGATGCGCTGGGTACCGGATCGGTCGGTTTCGGGGATCATCACCTGTCGGTTCTGGTGCGTGCCGATTCGCTCGAATCGCTGGATGAGATGACGGCCTCCTGCGCCGCCGCACTGGCCGACGCCGGCGCCGTTGCCGTGCGCGAGGACGTCAATCTGGAGCCTGCCTTCTGGGGCCAGTTGCCCGGAAACGAGAGCTTCATTGTCCGCCGCGCCATGATTTCGAGCGCGAACATGGCCTGCTTCGGCAGTCTCCATGGTTTCGCCATGGGGCAGGCAAGCGGGAATCACTGGGGGGATGCGGTCACGTTGCTGTCCACCACCAGTTCGACGCCGTTTTTCTTCAACTTCCACCAGGGTGATCTTGGTAACTTTACCGTCATTGGTCCGTCTGGTTCCGGTAAAACGGTAGTCATGAACTTCCTCGCCGCGCAGGCACAGAAGTTCGCGCCGCGTACGATCCTGTTCGATAAGGATCGCGGCGCCGAAGTGTTCCTGCGCGGAATCGGCGGCCGATACAGCCGCATCGCTGCGGGGCATCCGACGGGCTTCAATCCCCTTGCCCTGCCGGATACCGCGGCGAACCGCGCCTTTCTTCGCGATTGGCTCGGCGTTCTGCTAGAGGCGAAAGGGCCGGAGGAACTGGCGACGATCGCCGGGGCCGTCGATGCGGCTTATCACAACGACCCCTCGCTACGCCGCCTTTCATATTTCCGCGAACTGCTGGCGGGTGCGCGCCGTCCCGAACCGGGCGATCTGGCCTCGCGGCTCGATGCCTGGATCGAAGGCGGGGAGTATGGCTGGCTGTTCGACAACCAGCATGACCAGCTCGATCTTTCCGCCCGCGTGCTGGGCTTCGACATGACCGCGCTGCTCGAAAGCCCGCGCCTGCGCACGCCGGTGATGATGTATCTGTTCCACCGCATCGAGGAACGGCTGGACGGCGAACCGACGATGATCCTGATCGACGAGGGCTGGAAAGCGCTCGACGACGAGGTCTTCGCTGCGCGAATCCGCGACTGGCTCAAGACGCTGCGCAAACGTAACGCGCTGGTCGGTTTCGCCACGCAGTCCGCGCGCGACGCGCTGGACAGCAGGATCGCCACGGCGCTTGTCGAACAGACCGCGACGATGCTGTTCATGCCCAATGCCCGCGCGCGTTATGAGGACTACTGCGAAGGCTTCGGCCTGACGCAGCACGAACTCGACGTGATCCGTACGCTGCCCGCGCATTCGCGCTGCTTCCTGATCCGCCAGTCTGATGCCTCGGTGGTGGTCCGGCTCGACCTTTCGGGCATGCCTGAAGTGCTTACGGTCCTGTCCGGCCGCGAAAGTACGGTGCGCAAGCTCGATCAGCTTCGCGAGCGTTACGGGGACGAGCCTTCGGTTTGGTATCCGGTGCTCACCGGTCTGCAATGGCCGGGTGACGCCGAAGACGGCAATCTCTGGATTGAGGCGGCCGAGTAAGCGGCATGGCAGGCACCTGCGATCAGCTTACCGAAGTCGCTTCCGCCGGGGTCGCCCCGGCGCTGCGCGCGGTCGATTGCGTGGCCAACGAGATGGCTGCGAGCGCCTTTGGCCGCCTGTTCGGCGCGGGCGGGACGATGGCGCCGGTGCTCACCGCCGTGCTGACGCTTTACATCGTGTTCTTTGCCTATTCGCTACTGACGGGCCGCACGACGCTTGGCATTTCCGCGCTTACGCCGCGTATGCTGCGTCTCGGCGTCGTACTGGTGCTGGTGACCAGCCTGACCGCTTACCAGACGTTCGTCTGGAATCTGGCGCTGGGCGGGCCGGACTGGATCGCGGCGCAACTGATGGGCGTGAAGGGCTCTGCCACCACGATCTTCGGCGACCGCATCGATATCGTCTTCGGCGCGATCTCGGACATCGCCAACAACAGCAGCGCGCAGAGCGGTGGAAGCGGCGGTGAGGCTGCCAAGGCCGCGACGAGCGCTGCAGGGCTGCTGACGCCGGACACGATCATGTGGATGGGCGCGCTGCTTTTGCTGTTGGGAACGGTGGGCGTGTTGCTGACGGCCCGCATTGCGCTGGCTGTCCTGCTCGCCGTCGGGCCGGTTTTCATCGTTTTCGGATTGTTCGACGGCACGCGCGGGTTGACCGCGGGCTGGCTGCGCGGTGTGGCGCTCACGGCGGTGACGCCGCTGTTCGTGGTGCTGGGCGGCGGGATCACGCTGGAACTGCTGGTGCCGATCATTTCCGGCATGGTGCAGAGCGCCGCGCTGGGCGAAGTCGATGCCCGTGCGGCCATGGCGTTCTTCCTTGTCGCCGCTGTCCACGTCGCTCTCATGATCATGGTGGTCAAGGTGGCCTCGACGATGGCGGCGGGCTGGCGGGTTTTCGGTCTGGCTGGAGACAGTCGTGCACAAGCTTCCGGCAGCGGTCAGGCGGCCGGGGGAACAGCAGTTCCCGCTTTCATGCCTGCGCCGGCTCCCACTGCCGTGCAGGGGCGCGCTTCGGGCATTGCCAGCGCAGGTGCAGCCGCGATGACCGAGGTTTCGCAACAGTCCGGCAATTCCGAGACGCGCGGCGGCGATCGCCGGACCGTGGTAACGCAAGTTACCGGGGGCGGCATCGAGCCCATGCGCTCTGGCGGCCATACCTCCCGCACGCGCGGGATCGGCAGCCGGTTTCGTGGCGCCTCGAACGATACCGGCCGGATGCCGGTGAAGGAGAAGATTCAATGATCCGCGCTCTGGCATCGCACGCCGCGCTGCTCGCGCCCGTACTGCTGGTTTTGGCTGTTCCCGCCCGTGCCGAGGACCCGCGCCTGGTCGATCACGCCTATAGCGACAACGAAGTCGTGCGGATTGACGGCAAGGCTGGCATTCAGGCGGTGATTGCCTTCGGTGACAGCGAAGCGATCGAGAATGTCGCGGTAGGTGATTCGCAGGCCTGGCAGATCACGCCCAACAAGCGCGCCGATCTGCTGTTCGTAAAACCGCTGGAAACGGCCGCGCGTACGAATATGACGGTTGTGACCAACCGCCACACCTATTTCTTCGATCTGGTGGCCTCGCCCAAGTCCAAGCCGCTCTACATGCTGCGCTTCACCTACAAGGACGAGCCGGGCAAGACGTCGGTTCCGGGCGCGGCCATGGCCGCGCTCAATCCCGCCGAAAAGGCGCTGGCCTCCGGTGATCCGATGGCTGTTCCCGCCGATCCGGCCAGCCTGAACTTTGCGTGGAAGCGTTCAGGGTCCGACAAGCTGATGCCCGCGCGCATTTATGATGACGGCAATTCCACTTTTCTCGTCTGGCCCGAGAAGTCCTCGGTTCCGGCGATCCTCGTGGAGAACGAGAAGGGGGAGGAAGGGCCGGTCAACTACGCGGTGCACGATTCCACTATCGTGCTGCCCGACGTGCCCGACAAGATCATCCTGCGCTCGGGCAAGGCCGTTGCTGTGCTGGAAAATGCCCGCCCGGTCTCCGCTGCGCCCGTTGCGGCCATGGCCGCGAACACGCCCGCTCCCGATACTGCCAAGGGGAATTAAGAGATGGCACCGAATTCTTCCCTGCGCGAACGCCTTACGCCCGAAGGGACCACCGACCCGCGTGACGGGGAAGGCGCTCAGGTTATCGATCTGGCGACACGCAATGTTCTGCCGCAGGTGTCCCAGCGCAAGCGCGGGGACGGGCTGGGCCTTGCTGCCGGGGCCCTGATTATCGCGGCGCTGGGCGGTCTGACTTTGTGGTCGATGAACGCGGCCCGCAACGATTCGGCGGGCTCCGGCCCGGATGTGAACGCGAATGTCGCACCGCAGCCGGAGGTTCCCGCCGTCGCCGAGCCTGAGCCCCGGCAAACGCCTGCTCCGGCGCCCGCGCCTCTGCAGGCTCCCGCACCGGCGCCGGTGCTGGCCGCGCAGCCTGCCGCCAATGCGGCACCTGCCGCTAACCCTTACGCGAGCCCGACTGTTGTCTTCGACGTGAACGCCCGCCCGAACAACAGTGCGGAGGTCGGCCCTGCCGGTGAAGCCAAGAGTGGCGGGAACGCCAACGAGGACTTCGCTGCGCGGCTTTCAGGCACGGGCACGACCGCTACGGCGGCAAGTTCGTTCGACCCGGCCACTACGGTCACGCAGGGCACGCTGATCCCGGCCGTGCTGGAAACCGCTATCGATACCGACGTGCCCGGCTATGTACGCGCGATCGTTTCCACCGATGTGCGCAGCTTTGATGGCCGTAACGTGCTGGTTCCGCGTTCCTCGCGCCTGATTGGCCAGTACAAGAGCGGTCTGTCCGCCGGGCAGAAGCGTGCCTATGTGATCTGGACGCGCCTGATTCGCCCGGACGGCGTGTCGGTAAATCTGGGCTCGCCCGCCATTGCCTTCGGCGGCGAAACCGGCTTGCGGGGCAAGGTGAGTACGCATTTCTTCGAACGTTTCGGTTCGGCCATGCTGCTTTCCGTCGTGGGAGGCCTCTCGACGCTGGCCTCCAGCGGGGCGAACGTGGTGATCGGCGGTGGCCAGTCGGCTGCGGCTGCAGCGGTGCAGAGCACCGGGAACGTCGGGCCGACGATCCGTGTCCGCCAGGGGCAGCCGATCCGCGTGTTTACAGCCAAGGATCTCGATTTCAGCGAGGTCCAGTGACGTATCATGGCGGACGTTCTCACCTTGCAGCCGGAGCGCGGTGCGGGGAGTGTGGTTTTGGCTGAAACAGGCCCCGAACCGCAAGCGCCGCGCAGTGTCTATCTCGATGCCTATCTGGCGCCGCTGCGTCCCTGGCTTGACCGGGAGACAGTGACGGAAATCCTCGTCAACCGGCCGGGCGAAGTGTGGATCGAGGATGCCGCGCATCCCGGGATGCAGCATGTTCTGCTGCCGGAGATGGACAACCGCCTGCTCCAGCGTCTGGCCGAGCAGGTGGCGCGCATCAGCCACCAGGGCATCAACCGCGAACATCCGCTGCTTTCCGCCACACTTCCGACGTACGGCGGGAAGAGCGGGGCGCGTATCCAGCTTGTCGGTCCGCCCGCGACGCGTGCCAATTGGGCCATGGCGATCCGCCGCCACCGTCTGCTTGAACTGCCGCTTGACGCTTATGATCGCGGCCCGATCACGCCCCCGCGCGAGGAACCGGCGCCCGATGCCATGGCAGAGCCCATCGCCTTTCTGCGCGATGCCATCCGCCGCCGCCGCACGATCCTGATTTCGGGCGGTACCTCGACCGGCAAGACAACGTTTCTCAACGCCATGCTGTCGGAGATTCCGTTGCATGAACGTGTGGTGCTGGTGGAGGATACCGCCGAACTGCACTTGCCGGGCGCCAACGGTGTTGGTCTGATCGCGGTAAAAGGAGAGCTGGGCGAGGCCAAGGTTTCCGCCAACGACCTGCTGCAGGCCGCGCTGCGTCTGAGGCCCGACCGTATCGTGCTGGGAGAGTTGCGCGGCACTGAGACGGTGAGCTTCCTGCGCGCGATCAACACCGGCCATCCAGGGTCGTTCTCGACCGTTCACGCGAATACGCCGCGCGGCGCGCTGGAACAGATCGCATTGATGTCAATGCAGACCGGCATTGGGCTGACACGCGCCGAAACGCTGGAATATGCGGCATCGGTGATTGATATCGTCGTTCAGCTTGACCGTCAGGACGGCAAGCGCGGGATCAGCCAGATCGCGGAGAGCAAGACACTGGTGAGATGACCGGGTTGGAGTTGATTCATTCGGTTTCGGCGGTCAGTTTGCAGCCAGAACCCCTTCGGCGGTCTCTACCACGGCTTCCAGTTTGAGCCACTCGGCCAGGGCCCTGAGATCCTTGCTGCTGCCGGAACTGTAGAGCGGTTCGGCAAGTGCATCGAGTCTAAGCACAAGCTTGTCGTTGCGGATCGTCAACGAGGTGGCCGAAAGCCCGCTGTCCGCGCAGGCGGTCAGACGGCGGCACAGGCGCACGGCAAGGCCCCAGCCGATAGCGCGGTCAAGATCCGTTCTGTCGGCAAGTCGCATGAATCCAGCGGGAATATCGGTCAGCCCGGTATTGGCGAAGACCGTCATCGCCATCATTGCGCGGCCGCGCATGTCGAGCCCGATCCAGCGTTTGCGCAGGGCCCAGGTCAGGGCTTCTTCGGTTCGCAGGTTTGGTTCGGTGCGCATGGTGGCGAGCGCCAGAAGCGTGGCCGCCTGCCGTACTTCGCCGTCCTGCGGCTCGTCGCGGCAGACCGGCGCCGTCCAGCGGGCGACGCGCACGGAATCTTCAAAGGATATTCGCGCGCCCATGGCAAAGCCTGCAACGCTGGCCAGCATCGGGCTTTCCCGCCGGATGAGCTCGGGAAGCTGCATGTGCAGCAGCCCTTCGCGCAGTCCCCATGACGAAAACACCAGATGCGAGGGGCACAGGCAGGTAATCACTTGTGCGAGCAGCGCAGCGGCATCGGGCAGCGTGGCCAGGCGCGCGTTGGAAATGCGCGGATCCGGGTTGTCGGGCTTGCCCTTCGCGAACAGGCGGGCCAGGCGCAGCGCCTCGTCGCCAGGCAGTTCGAAGCCGTGAGGATCGTCCACTGGCCATTCGAGTTCGCGCATGGCCTGCAGCGCAAGCGCACGCCACGATCCGCCGACGATGTATAGCGGAACCCCGCGTCCCCTGGTCCAACCCGTCTCCCTGAGACCGGTTCGCACGGTGGCTGCGAATTTCTGTGCGCCGGCGGCACGCAGATCGGGCAGGCGCAAGGTGCCGAAGGGTAGAGTGACCCCGCCCTCCATGACTTCCCCGCCTTCAGGGCCGCCGATTTCCACCAGTTCGAGACTGCCACCGCCCAGATCGGCTGCAACGCCGTGCGCATGCGGGAAAGCGGCAATCACGCCGGTGGCGCTGGCGCGCGCCTCCTCATCACCCGAGAGCAGGCGGGGCGAGAGACCGAAGCCGCGCACGGCTTCGAGAAATTCGGGGCCATTACTGGCATCGCGTGCGGCAGCCGTCGCCACGCATTCGACATTGCCGACCCTGAGCAGTTTCAACATCCCGGCAAAGCGCGCGAGCGCGGACAGGGCCGTACGCATTGCCTTGTCGGAAATGGCCCCCGTCTTGCCGATATCGCGCCCGAGGCGCGCATTCACTTTCTCATTGAGGATCACCACCGGTGCACGGGGCGGCCCGTTATAGACCACGAGGCGCACCGTGTTCGACCCGATGTCGATAATGGCGCGCTTTTCGGTCGAGTGGCTGATGCCGATCATTCAGTCCATACGAATCGTGTTGCCCGGCTTTGCAGGCGGCCTAGGCGCCCTATGTCAGATATTGCCGCGCCTTAGCGAGAGCTTTGGCACCTTTCGTCCACTGGCAATTGCAGCCCCACGCCCGGAAAGCGACGGATTAGTCATGAAATAGCGGTGCAGGTTGAAGGGGTTTTCCACCTCGCCCACGCGGTCGCAGCTGCCGTCCGGCCCCAGAATCCAGCTCTGCTCGGTATCGAGCAGGTTCGCCATCATCACCTGATCGAGCACCTGATCGTGCACCGTCCTGTTGCGCATCGGCACCATGACTTCGACGCGCCGGTCAAGGTTGCGGCTCATGCCGTCCGCCGAAGTCAGGAACACTTTGGCGCGCCGGTTGGGCAGATGCGCGCCGTTGGCGAAGACCCAGATGCGGCAGTGTTCCAAGAATCGGCCGATCACGGACTTGACCGAGATGTTTTCCGACAGGCCCGTGATGCCGGGCCGCAGGCAGCAGATGCCGCGGATGACGAGGATGATGTCCACCCCGGCCCGGCTCGCCTCATAGAGTTTGTCGATCAGATCCGGATCGGTCAGCGAATTCATCTTGGCCCAGATCGCCGCCGGTTTGCCTGCCTGCGCATTGGCGATTTCGGCGTTGATGCACTCGTCCAGCTTGGCGCGCAGGCCGATAGGGGATACCGCCAGCACTTCAGTGCGCTTGGGCTCGACATAGCCGGTGATGAAATTGAACAGCCGCACCGCGTCGCGCCCGGCCGCCGGGTCTGCAGTGAAATAGGACAGATCGGTATAGATGCGCGCCGTGATCGGGTGATAGTTGCCGGTGCCGAAGTGACAGTAGGTGCGGTGGCTGTCCCCCTCGCGGCGGACCACCATCGAGACTTTGGCGTGGGTTTTCCAGTCCACGAAGCCGTAGATTACCTGCACGCCCGCCCGTTCGAGCTGGCTGGCCCAGAGCAGGTTCTGCTCTTCATCGAAACGCGCTTTCAGTTCGACCACGGCCGTCACCGACTTGCCCGCTTCCGCCGCCTTGATCAGGGCAGAGATGATCGCCGATTGCTTGCCTGCGCGATAAAGCGTCTGCTTGATGGCGATCACGTCCGGATCGCGCGCGGCCTGGCGGAGGAAATCGATCACCACCTCGAAACTTTCGTAGGGGTGCTGGATCACGATGTCCTTTTCGCGGATGGCCGCGAAGATATCGCCGTCATGCTCCAGAATGCGTTCGGGATAGCGGGGCGAATACGGTTCGAACTTCAGTTCGGGCCGATCCTCGTCGCACAGGGAGGAGAGGCCGGCAAAGCCGATCAGCCCGTCCGTCTTGAGGATCAGCGCCCGGTCGAGCCCGAGCTGGGTGCGCAGCAGTTCTTCGGCCGCCGGATCGAACTTGCCCTGAAGCTGCAGCACGATCACGACGCCGCGGCGGCGGCGCTGGATCGCGGTGCGGTAGTAACGCACCAGATCCTCGGCATCTTCCTCGATCTCGATATCGCTGTCGCGCAGGATGCGGAAGACGCCGTGGCCGTTGATGCGAAAGCCGGGGAATATCTGGTCTGCATTGCGGCAAATCAGGTCCTCGATGGAGATCCACGCCGCTTCCTCGCCCGGAATGCGGACAAAGCGCGGCAGCGAGGAGGGGATCAGCACCATCTCCATTACCGGCGCATCGTCCGCCAGACGGGTCAGCGAGAACAGAACGCCGATGCCCTGGTTGGCAACGAAGGGGAACGGGTGGGCCGGATCGATCGCCTGGGGCGTGATTACGGCCATGATGTGCTCTTCGAAATAGTCCCGGACCCAGCGTTCACGCTCGGCATCGAGCTTTTCCTCGCCGATCACCGAGATGCCCTCTTCAGCCAGTTCGGCCTTGAGGCCCGACCAGACCTTCTGCTGGATTGCGTCCAGCTCCAGCACCTTTTCGTGCGTTTCGGTCAGGGCTTGCGAAGGCGTCATGCCGTCGATCGAGACTTCCTCGATCTGGCTGCGCACCTGCCCGGCCAGACCGGCCACGCGCACCATCAGGAACTCGTCGATATTGCTGCCCGATATCGAAAGGAAGCGCAGCCGTTCCAGCAGCGGATAGTTGGGATTGGTCGCTTCGGCGAGCACACGCTCGTTAAAGGACAGCCAGCTCAGTTCGCGATTGAAAAACCGTTCGGGCAGAGTGGCGAGCTGCGAGGTCTCGCAGCTTCCCGTGGGGTCCGATTCTTCGCGAATATCCAGCATGTTTCTCGTTTTCACAGTGATGCCCCTTGCATGCAAGGATGACAATTAAGGGGCAATGGAGGCAGACTTGCCTGAATCTAGCGAA
>JARROF010000004.1:0-4651 GCA_037384205.1 Novosphingobium sp.
CCGCAATCGCCAGTTCAGGCACAGAGTGGGGCGCCCCGGGGGCGCGTGGACGCCCCATCTTCACCGTCCAGCGCGCATCGGTATCCTTCGTGAGGCAGATTCTACCGGTTTTGGTATCAGTTTTGCTTCGCGGGCTTGTCGCCAGCCAGCATATCCTTGACATCGCTGGCTGCCTTCTGCGCGGCATCAGCGGTGTTCTCGGCAGTGTCCTTGGCGTTTGCAGCGGCATCCTTCATGGCATCGCCGGCATTGTCGGCCGCACCGGCCACAGCATTGCTCGCATCGTTCACAGTAGCGGCAGCATCGGTGGCCACAGCGCCCATGGTATCGGTCATGTCATCGGCAGCCGACGTCGCGGCGGCTTCGGTGGTGTCCTGCGTCTTCTGCGAGCAGGCGGCCAGCGACAGGGCGCCGATGGCAGCGGTGGCGATAAGAATCTTGCGCATCTTTTAGTATTCCCTCGTTGCGATTGTGATCTGCCGGCGAAACGCCGCTTCTGTTTTCCAGCCTCGTAGCGGGCCTGGCGAGATGACTAATCATCTGATAGCGCCGTTTCAAGCATAGGGGCCCAAACGCCGTGGACGGCGAGTGGTTCCCGGTTTTTTACATTCGCCCATGCTGACGGCCCGTGCGGGCGCTGCTAGGGATGCGCCATGGAGCCCAAGCAGCATCTCTACCTCGTCGATGGTTCGGCCTATATCTTCCGCGCCTATCACCGTCTGCCGCCGCTGACCGATCCGGAAGGTACGCCGGTCGGCGCGGTCTATGGCTATACGACGATGCTGTGGAAGCTGGCCGACGATCTGCACAAGGCGGATGGGCCGACTCACCTCGCGGTGATCCTCGATGCCAGCGGCAAGTCGTTCCGCAACGATATCTATGCCGACTACAAGGCCAACCGCCCACCTCCGCCGGAGGATCTGAGGCCCCAGTTCCCGCTGGTGCGCGATGCCACGCGCGCTTTCTCGCTGCCGTGCATCGAGGAAGAGGGGTACGAGGCGGACGACCTGATCGCCTCTTATGCCCGCGCCGCCGCCGCGCAGGGCTGGGACGTGACGATCGTCTCGTCCGACAAGGATCTGATGCAGCTTGTCGGCACCTGCGGGACCGGCGGCGGCAAGATCGACATGCTGGATACGATGAAGAACCAGCGAATCGGCATTCCCGAAGTCGAGGAAAAGTTCGGTGTCCTGCCTGAAAAGGTGGGCGACGTGCTCGCGCTGATGGGCGATTCGGTCGACAACGTGCCCGGTGTCTTTGGCGTCGGCCCCAAAACGGCGACCAAGCTGATCCAGGAGCACGGCGATCTCGAAGCCGCTCTGGCCGCCGCGCCGGGCATGAAGAAATCCAAGCTGCAGGAACGCCTGATCGAACAGGCCGAGCAGGCGCGGCTGTCCAAGGTGCTGGTCACGCTCAAGGAAGACTGCGCGCTGCCCGCGCCGCTCGACGATTTCAAGCTGGAAAGCATCCCGCCCGAACCGCTCGCTGCGTTCCTGGGCAAGCATGGCTTCACCAGCCTGCTCAAGCGGCTCGATGGCGGCCACGGCAGTCCCGAGCGGGCGACGCAGCTCCATCCGGCCAAGCCCGTCACCGCGGCGGCCGGGCCGGGAGAGGGCGCCGCGCGCCAGCCGCTGCCCGAGATGCCGCCGGTGGACTATGCCGCCTACGAATGCGTCCAGACGGTGGAAGCTCTGGAGCGCTGGATCGCGCGTGCCCATGCCGCGCATGTAGTGGCAGTCGATACCGAAACCTCCGCGCTCGATGCCATGCGCGCGGACCTCACCGGTGTCAGCCTGGCGCTGGGGCCGAACGATGCCTGCTATATCCCGCTGGGCCATGGCGGGTCGGACATGTTTGCCGAAAAGCCCGAACAAGTGCCGCTTGATACTGCCATCGCGCTGCTGAAACCGCTGCTGGAAGATGATGCGGTGCTCAAGATCGGGCAGAACATCAAGTATGACCTCAACGTGCTGTCGCGCTACGGCAGTGCCGTTGCCCCGATCGACGACACCATGGTCGAGAGCTTCTGTCTAGATGCCGGGCGCGGCACCGACGGGATCGGCGGCGGGCACGGCATGGACGAGCTGTCCGAGCGGCATTTCGGCCACAAGCCGATGGCGTTCAAGGATGTGTGCGGCACCGGCAGGAAGGCGATTCCCTTCGGCGAAGTCCCGCTCGACAAGGCAACGCACTACGCCGCAGAGGATGCGGACGTGACCTGGCGCCTTCACGCCCTGCTCAAGCCGCGCCTCGCGGACGAGGGCGGGATGCGCATCTACGAGCGGGTGGACAGGCCGCTGATCCCGGTGGTGGCGCAGATGGAGCGCCACGGAATCAAGGTGGACCGCGACCGGCTGGCGCACCTCTCCAGCCAGTTCGCCGAAGCCATCGGCGCGCTGGAAGGCGAGATTCACGAGATGGCGGGGCAGGCATTCACCATCGGCAGCCCCAAGCAACTGGGCGAGATCCTGTTCGACAAGCTCGGCTACAAGGGCGGCAAGAAGGGCAAGTCCGGCCAGTATTCCACTGATCAGTCGGTGCTCGAACGGCTCGCGGACGAGGGCGCGCCGGTGGCGAACAAGGTGCTCGAATGGCGCCAGCTTTCCAAGCTGCGCTCGACTTATACCGAGGCGCTGCAGGCCGCGATCAATCCCGATACCGGGCGCGTCCATACCAGCTATAGTCTGGTCGGCGCGCAGACCGGGCGTCTGTCTTCCACCGATCCGAACCTGCAGAACATCCCGGTGCGCACCGAGATCGGCCGCCAGATCCGCGACTGCTTCGTGGCCGAGCCGGGCCATGTCCTGCTCTCGGCCGACTATTCGCAGATCGAGCTGCGCCTCGCCGCGCACATGGCCGATGTGCCCAGCCTCAAGGAAGCCTTCGCCAACGGCGAGGACATCCACGCGCGCACGGCCGCAGAGATGTTCGGCACGGTCGATCGCGACACGCGCGGGCGGGCCAAGACCATCAACTTCGCCATCCTCTACGGCATTTCACGCTGGGGCCTCGCGGGCCGTCTCGGCGTGGCGGCGGACGAGGCGCAGGCGATGATCGACCGCTATTTCGAGCGCTTCCCGGGCATCCAGCGCTATATTCACGAGACGCTCGAAAACGTGCGTACCAACGGTTATTCGGAGACCCTGTTCGGCCGCAAGACCTGGTTCCCGCGCATCAATTCGAAGAACGGTGCCGAGCGGCAGGGCAGCGAACGCGCCGCGATCAACGCGCCGATCCAGGGCACCAGCGCCGACATCATCAAGCGCGCCATGGCCCGGATGAACCCGGCGCTGGCCGGGGCCGGGCTCGGTCACGTCCGGATGCTGCTGCAAGTGCATGACGAACTGGTGTTCGAACTGCCCGAAGGCGATGTCGCGGCAGCCTCTCCGGTGATCGAGCGGGTCATGGCTGAAGCGGCGCTGCCGGCGGTTGCGCTGGATGTGCCGCTGGGGGTCGAGATTGGCTCGGGCGCAAGCTGGGGCGCGGCGCACTAGCGAGAAAAAATTCTCCAGTCTTTGCAAATGCTGCGCTGCAGCATAGTTTGGAGGGAATGGTAGTCCGGCATTCCAGGCGAAGGTGGCCCTGGCCGCCGTGAAGGGAGAGAAGACGCTGGCGGAGCTGGCGCATCATTCCATATCGGCAATTCCAGAAAATCACCGGCAGACAATCCACTTGTCGAGTGCCGATCTCTGGTCAGACCAAAATGGCCAACTCTGCCTTCTACAAGCAGCGCCATGTCATCGAACGCGTGTCCTGCCGCCAGAAGGACTGGCGGAGCATCGCCATCCGCTTTGACCGTAGCGTCAAGAACTTCATGGGCGCAATCGCCCGCGCTGCTACCATCATCTCGTGGTTGTGAGTCCAGATCCTGATCAATGGACCCTGATACTGTTACAATATTTTCATCTACGATTCTGTTGTATCATGACGGGTTAATTTACACTTTTTCTAAAATTAACCCATAAAGATCCTGAAATCATATGTTTTTATTTACGATGATATAGCCAGCTGACTTGATGGATTGAGGTGTTGTATTCTCTTGACTTCAATTCGGTGGAGAATATCCTTTTCCCAAGATTCTCTGGGGCTTTCCAAGGTTTGCACAAAAGCTTCCTCTTGCAATTTACTTATACCCCTTGCTGGTTAAATCCTTAGCAGATGCGCATTTGCTCGGCGGAGCCGTGATTTCTGCTTTCCAGCTGTGCATTTTATTTTTGGAAGATTTCATGACCTGCCAGCGTAGAATATGTTAATATTTTAAAATATTCCAGATGGGAAAGTGTCGGGGGCGATGGGAGAGGACTTAATTTCAAATGCGCTCGAAACAATTTGCAATCTAGCCAATGCGTATCTTGAGAACCTTGATCGTAGAGGAGATGCCTGGATTAGTCTGACCAGTCTCGTCGATCATAACGGCACACTCAATCAAGAAGCCAGGGACAAGATAGTGATGTGCGTATACAATATTACGCGCGAAACGACTATCAGTACTTATCAGTCAACAGTTTCCAAGGGCGGAGGCGGGGATGATTCTTCCCTTTCTGTTGTGAGCCCTCCCTTGTTCATCGATGTCCATTTGATGTTTATGGCAAATTTCACGGAAAAAAACTACCGGGACGGGCTGGCGGCTTTGTCTCGCCTGATAGGGTAT
>JARROF010000004.1:4709-51545 GCA_037384205.1 Novosphingobium sp.
AGCAAACGCCATTTTACGATCAGGCAAATGCACCGTCCCTGACGGAAAGTATCGACAAGCTGACGCTGGAGTTCGAAAATCTCAGTCCGGTCGATGTTAACTACGTTATGAGCATGTTGGGCACCCGTTACTTACCGAGTGCCTTTTACAAGCTGCGAATGTTGCCTTTCGTTTCGACGGCCATGGGAGAGCGAGCCTATCCGGTGCGGGGCGCGCGGATGGCAGGGAGATCTGCATGACGGCCGGCTTGGCGCAAGAAGGAAAAACGCAGGGTCTCATGTCCGGGAGGGGAACAGGCGTGCGTAATACCTACAAGGCCTTGTTTGAAGTCAGCTTCAGGCATGGCTTCTACAATGCCTCGGGTGAAGCATGTCCCGATTTCAAAGTCATTCCCACGCCCGAGTGTGCGAAAATGATGGCCTCTCTTGGGATGGTGTTTGCAGATCGCGGAACCGGCTTCGGCGTTTTCGTCGCAGAAGCGCGGGTCGCGGCCATGACCGAATACTTGCGTACAAGTCGCCAGGGCATTTCGAACGAGGGCTGCCGGAACTGGCTGACCTTCCTGCTCGTGCCGAATAATTCCGAATTTGTCGGGATCACCAGTCTGCCGATTACGACCAACCCGATGATTCAGAACCTGCACTTCGACAATACCGTTACTGTGGCGACCGATGGCGGCTTTGTGTTCGGTGGCAGCGAAGGCCCCGGCAAGCAAGCTCTATACCCCGTGACCGGGGCGTCATTGACCGTTCCGACGCCGCACGGCCGCAAGGCTGTGCTTGCGGATATTTCCGGAACCCATGTTCCGGTTGCCACAACAGTCCAGGCCAATGTGACAACGTTCAGCCTGAAAAGCCTGCCTTACGGCATTTATACGGTCGCGTTTTTCAGCCGTACAGGCCGACCGGTTGCAACCAAGGGGGTGGCGGGAACCTATCTCTATGTTCCCGACCAGCCCAGATCGCTGGCGGTGCTTGATCTGCTGCTGGAGCAGCCGTCCCCGGCCATCGGCGATGAGGGCGCATATCCGGTTCAATGGGTGGAGGCGTCCAATGGTGCGGAAAGTCAGGCGTCTGCTGTGCTGCAGCCGGTCGCGCTGACATTGCGGTTTCAATCGCGAGGCACGTATTGGCGCTATTATGTCGTGTCACAGAACCATGGCGGACATTGGGCGCCGGATCTGGCGATCAGTGGCGATGCGATAAGTTTTACCAAGAGCCAGGAAGTGCTTCCGAATGGGGATCAGGCGATCCTCTTCAGCGCTGCGAGTGCGTTGCCGCTTCGGCAGTCAAGCCCCTATCGTTTCCACCTGAGCGGGCACCGGGAGGGGGGTAACGGCAGTCGTGATGAAATCAGCATTGACCGATTGCCGTGCGCTCCTGCTGCGCCGGTATGGCCAGGGCCTGCGGAAGAGCCGCTGAGCGGAAGTTCGGAAATCTATGTCTATGTCTGAATTAGGGGCCTTCGGGTTTCATGTCTATTGAGTTCTAATGAAGAAGGGATAAAGTCATGGCTACTGCGGCGAGTTCCTATCTGAACAGAAGCACTCCCGGAATTTATATTACTGAGAAAGACGCATTTGGGACGTCTATTGTTGGTGTTGCTACTGCCGTTCCCATCTTCATAGGATATACGGAGTTTGCGGGAGATCCCCAGACAGGGAAGTCACTTTACAATACCCCATATCAGATTTCGTCAATGACGGAATTCAATACCTATTTTGGCGGGCCTGCCGTCCAGGGGTATTCGGTCTCGCAGATGCCGCCGCCCGCCACGCCGTCAGGATCGGGTTCGGTTGCTGCAGTGCCGACGCCATCTTTCGTCGCCGATTATACCACTGCAGACCCCAGCGGCAGCCAGGGGGCAAGCGGCGCGGGAATGGCCGTTAAGCCGACCGGTTTCATGCTGGCCCCGACGGCCCTGCCGGACGAGCCCAACCAATTCAATCTCTATTGGCAGATGCGGCTGTTCTTCGCCAATGGGGGAGGAGACTGCTTCATCGTATCGGTAGGCAGCTACTGGGCGAACGAATTTCCCACCAGCAAACCGGATCCGGTTCCTGACGACTGGTTCGCCGGTTCCATCGCGGCAGGGGATCCATCGACGCCGGGCGATGCCGGACTTCTGGTCGGGCTCAATGCCGCCAGCTATGCTGTCGGACCGACAATGATTGTCATTCCGGAAGCATGCCAGTTGAGCCAGTCAGACTATTCCAGCGTCGCGATTGCGATGCTGTCCCAGGCCAGTTCGCTTCAGGACCGTGTAGCGATCCTCGACTTGCCGGGCTGCATGACCGCCGACACTATTGACGGTCTGCAGACCTGTCAGACGAATTTGTCCGATGCGATTGCGCCCGAGGCCGGAAGCGTCAGTTATGGTGTGGCTTACGCTCCGGCGCTGAACACTTCGATCGTTTCGGCCAACGACATTCTTTACACCAACCTTGTTGCGACCGGCGACAGCGACAACTCGGTGGTGAACAATATCCTGACCCCACAGGCGAACCTGCTCTATGGCGGCGCGCAACTGGCAACGATCCAGGGAGCCATTGCCCAGGCTTTCCCGCTCGGATCAACCTACGGCACAGACAATACGGCGCAATACTCGGTCGATTCTTCAGGCTATGCCGGGCCGTCCGGGACATCCTCGACGGCACTGTCGCAGTGGCAGACCAGCCTTGATAACTTGCTGTTAAACGCACTGCCGGTCTTTTCCCAGATCGAACAACTGATCGCACAGAATATGAACATTGCCCCTCCGAGCGGCATGCTGGCAGGGGTCTGGACCAAGAGCGATGCACAGAGCGGTGTATGGAACGCGCCTGCCAACTACGCGCTCGCTTCCGTGAACGGCCCTCTTTACAACATGAGCGACGGTGAGCAGGCCGGTTTCAACAAACCCACCAATGGCCAGGCGATCGACGTGATGCGTGCCCAGCCCAGCCGGGGAACGGTAGTGTGGGGAGCCCGTACGCTGGATGGCAACAGCAACGATTATCGCTATGTGCAGGTTCGTCGCACGCTGATCTACGTCGAGCAGTCGATCAAGACGGCCCTGCAGTCCTACGTCTTCATGGCCAATGATGCGACGACCTGGGCGACCGTGACCGCCTCGATTTCCAGCTTCCTGACCGGTCTGTGGCAGCAGGGCGGTCTGATGGGTTCCAAGGCGAGCGATGCTTTCTCGGTATCGTGCGGGCTGGGTTCGACGATGACCTCGCAGAACATCCTTGATGGCTACATGATTGTCGCCGTTACGCTGCAGATGATTCACCCGGCCGAATTCATCGAGCTGACCTTCACGCAGACCATGGGCAGCTGAGCCGCGCCCGTCTCCCATATCTGACAGGAGTTTGTCATGTCCGCAGAAAATACGACTTGGCCGCTGCCCAAATTCTATTTTTCGGTAACCGGTATCCCCGGTAATCCGGTGTTTCAGGAGGTTTCGGGTCTCGAGACCGAAAGCCAGGTCATCGAATACCGGGCCGGCAACAGCAGCATTTTCGCCCCGATCAAGATGCCAGGCCTTCAAAAGGTCGGCAATGTCACCATGAAGAAAGGGATTTTCGTTACCGATCAGACCTTGTGGACGTGGTTCAGTTCGATCGCGATGAATACCATTACGCGTTCGACCGTGGTGGTGAATCTGCTCGATGAAACCGGCGCGCCGCGAATGATTTGGACGCTCAACAACGCGTTTCCCACCAAGCTGACCGGGACTGACATGAAGTCCGACGGTAACGAGGTCGCGGTCGAAAGCATCGAGATCGCCTACGAGACGCTCAAGGTGTCGATCGCCTGATCGCAATGAACGATCCGGCCTACTATCCGCCACCGGCCTTTGCGTTTGCAGTTGCTATTGTTTCCGGCGCGCAACCGCAGCAGCAAACTGTGATTGACGCTGCCTTCCAGCAGATTTCCGGTATCGATCCTAAAGTCGATATCGAAGAAGTCGCTGAAGGCGGTGTCAATGGCAATGTTCATCAGCTTCCCGGCGTGACGAAGCATTCCAATCTCGTGCTCAAACGCGGCTATGTGACGCAGCAGTCATCGCTTGCGCAATGGGCTGATCAGACTGTCGGCTCATCACTGGGAACGCCTATTGAAACCAAGGTGTTGACTGTCAGCCTGCTGAATCCGGATGCGCAGCCGCTGGTGGTCTGGACCTTCGAGAATGCGTGGCCGGTGAAGTGGGAAGTCGGCACGTTCAACTCTCAAAACAATGAGATCCTGACTGAAACCCTGGAAATCGCTTACGCCACCGTGTCGCGGCAAATCCAGACCAGCTCGAATATGGCGAACTGACATCTACTCGGGGGAGAAATATCGGCAATGCCATTGGAAATCAGCGAAATCGGGGTTCACATTGCCGTTGGCCATACGCCGCAGCAAGCTCGCACGCCTTCCCGGACCGATGAGCAGAGCGAGCCGATGACACCGGCTCGGGTTGAAGCCATTGTCCAGCAATGCGTGCAGGACGTTCTGCGCGACTTGCGTTTGCGCGAGGGGCGTTGAGATGGGTGTGACGGCCCCCAGCAAAATGGTGATTACGGCCTATTCGGATCCTGGTTTCACTAGCAAGGTGGGCAGTCCCTTTTCCGTGTGGGTCAACCCGTCCAGTTATTCTCACCGCACGCAGATCGGTTACAATGACCGTCAGGCACAGGGCAGCAGCGGGCCATCGCCCGAGTTCAATCGCATTGCCAAGGAAGAAGTCTCGTTCGAACTGATTTTCGATGCGACCGGTGCCATTCCGGTTCCTCAAGGGCAAAGCTATAACAACGGGATAGCGGACGGAATTTCCCAGTTCACCGCGCTCGCAGCGACGATGAACGGCAACATTCACAGTCCGAACTATCTCGTTCTGGCCTGGGCCCAACTGCAGTTCCAGTGCGTGCTGAGCAGTATGGACATCAAATATACGCTGTTCAGGCCGGATGGCACGCCGCTCCGTGCCAGAATGGCGGTTACGTTCCAGTCCTTCACCAGCGAGACCCAACTGGCGAAGGAGGCGAACAAGAAATCACCGGACATGACGCATATCGTCACAGTCACTGCGGGAGATACCTTGCCGTTGCTCTGCTACAGGATCTACGGTGACAGCGGCTATTACCGAAGCGTGGCCCGGTTCAACCGCCTGCTCAGTTTTCGTGATGTCGCACCAGGGATGCAACTGCTGTTTCCGCCTCTGGCGGGAGCTGCGGCGTGAGCGCTCCATCCCCGGATCAGCTGGCGACATCGCCAGCCGAATTTGCGATCATGGCCAATGGCACCCCATTGGACAGCAGCTATCAGGTGATGTCCATCGAAACATGGGCGGGGATCAACAAGTTGCCACGGGCGCGACTGGTTATTTCCGACGGTAGTGCAGCAGAAGAAACGTTTCCGATCAGCGAGGCGAGTTCCCTTATTCCCGGTGTCGCTCTGGAAATTTCAATCGGGTATGGGGCCAGCCTGACGAAAGTCTTCAGCGGAGTCATCTACCGCCAGGGCCTTGAAGTGACGCGTGACGGGCCATCTCGCCTGGTTGTCGAGGCTACGGACAAGGCCATGGCGATGACGCTTGCGCGCCAGAATGCGATTTTCGAGAATGTCACGGACAGCGCAGTCATCGAAAAGCTGATATCGGCAGCCGGCCTTTCAGCCAAAGTGACGAGCACCAGCACCCAGCACGAAAGGATCGTGCAATATTATGCCAGCGCTTGGGACATGATGATCCTGCGGGCGCAAGTGAACGGGATGATGGTGGTCGCTGCCGGGGGCACCGTGACAGTGGCGCCGCCTGACACGGGTTCGGCACCGGTACTGACACTGACATACGGGCAGTCGATCCTCGATTTTCATGCCGATATGGATGCGGCAACGCAATTTGCATCGAGTGCCTTCAAGAGCTTCGCCTGGGATCCTGCCACGCAGGCTCTTGCTACCTCAGGCGGTGCGTCGTCCGATGTATCGACGCCGGGAAACATATCGTCGTCAAAGTTGGCCGACGTGTTCGATGTTTCGAATTACTGGCAGCAGACGGGAGGCGAGATGCAGGCTGCTGAACTGACCGACTGGTCTTCTGCAGCACTGCTCAGGAGCCAGTTGTCCAAGATCCGCGGTCAACTGCGGTTTCAGGGCAGTGCTCTGGTGACGCCGGGGACGACGGTTACTTTGGCCGGGCTGGGTGATCGCTTTAATGGCAACGGTTTTGTTTCCGGGGTTCATCACAAGCTTGCCGACGGCTTGTGGAAGACGACTGTCGATATCGGCCTTTCGGCGGAATGGTTCGCGGCTACGGCGCCTAATATTCCTGCTCCGGGCGCCTCGGGGCAACTGCCGCCGATCAACAATCTGCAGACCGGCATCGTCAAACAGATCGATCAGGATCCTGACGGTGAATACCGTGTGCTGGTGACGCTGCCCTTGCTGCAGGCGGCAAACGATACCGGTGTTTGGGCGCGTTTCGGTTCTTTCTATGCATCCAACGGTATCGGTGCGAACTTCTATCCGGAAATCGGTGACGAGCTTGTGCTGTCCTTTCTCAACGGTGACCCGCGGTACCCCGTGGTTCTGGGCAGTCTTTACAGCAAGGCCAAGCCGCCGCCCTATCCACCGGAATCGGGAGGAGAGGGCGCCCCCAACAACATCAAGAGTATTATGACGAAATCGAAGCTGCACATCGATTTCATAGAGGATGCTCCCGAACTGCTGATTACCACGCCGGCCAATCAGAGCGTGAGCCTGAACGACAAGAGCAAGGCCATCACCATCACCGATGCCAACGGGAATTCGGTGACGATGAACGAAAGCGGGATCACGCTGAAGAGCGCTTCCGATATCACGCTCTCCGCAAGCGGATCGATCAAGATGAGCGCGGAAGCCGATGTTTCGATCAGTGCATCGGCTTCGCTCAGTGCCAGTGCAAGCGCATCCGCCAGCTTGTCGTCCGATGGTGAGTTTCAGATCAAGGGGGCTATGGTGGCGATCAATCCATGAAGACGAAGCCACCTGCACGCCATCTCGTTGCGGATGAAGGAGCCTATGAACCGGTCGAGCCGGCCTTTCTGGGACGAGGCTGGAGTTTCCCGCCGAGTTTCATCCGTTCGTCCGCTTCGGTTACCATGGCAGGTGGCGATACCGACATTCGCCAGAGTCTCTGGATCATTTTGTCGACCAGTCTTGGCGAACGCATCATGCTCGCGACGTTCGGCTGCGACCTGATGTCGAAAGTATTCACGGCTCTGACGACCACCACGGCGAACGAGATCTCCACGATGGTGACACGGGCCATCATCGAATGGGAACCGCGCGTTACGGTGGAAAGCGTTACCGTGACCGATTCCGAATTGGATGGATGGCTCGACATTTCGATCGATTATATCGTCCGCGAGACCAATTCGCGAAGCAATCTGGTATATCCCTATTGCCGGATGGAGGCGACCTTGCCTCCGCCTGCGTCGTGAGATGCGGGCATGACGGCCATTTCCGCCTCGCATGTCCTGAATGATGCGGTCAGCCAGCTTGACCGGATGCTCAGTGCCCCGGCACCGGAAAAGGTGGAGGTTGACGGACGCAGTCTTGCCCAGTTGATCGCCTTTGCCGCCAGCTATGGCGAACTGATCTGCTTTTTCGATCTGGAGAACAAGCCGGACGGCGACTGGGCAGAGTTCTTCGCCGCTGATCCGGCTGTTGGGCATGCTCTCCACGCGGCTCTCGATCTTCCGGAAATCGAGCGGGCTGTGCATTCCATGCTCAAGACTGCGAAAGATGCGGTCGAGTATTCGGAGCGGCGCATCCTTCTGCGGCGCCTGTTCGATGCCATTGCGCGGTTGCTGGCCATTCTCGATCGAGACCTGCAGAAACGGGGCGCCAGCGAGACATGGCTGCGCGGTTACCGGCTGCGGCATAAGGAGGAAATGCTTCAGAACCGGCTGGAACGGCTTCAACGTCATATGGCACATCATTCGGTGGACGATGGGCTGCAACTCGACTTTGCCGGTTGGGGCTCCGCCCTGATAGATGCACTGGAGGATCTGTCGGTCGAACTGATCGCCGTATTGGCGCAAGACAAGGATACGGCTGTCCGGCTGCTGCAGGCATCTCTCCAGTCCGGCGACCATGCGCCTCAGGCCGCCGTTTACAATGCCTTTGTGCAGTTGTTCGTCCAGCAGCGCGAAACGCTCAACCGCTTCCCGAAAAGGCTGGTCGATTTCTACTATGGCGGGGTGCTCGATCAGCATGGACTGGTGGCTCGGCCGGACCGCGTGTTTTTGGCTTTTACACGCGCGAAGGATGCTCTGCAGGCATCGGTGCCGCGCGGCGCGCTGTTCAGTGCCGGTACGGACTCGGACGGTGCGGCGATCAATTACGCGGCGGAAACGGCGCTGGAAGTAACTCGCTCGCAAGTTGACGGACTGAGCGTGCATCGGGTCCTGTATCAACCCGATGGCCCCGATGCGGATACAATGCTGCCAACGGGAGTGTTGAGCGGCATCGTCGCATTGGACAAGGGCGGAGGCGATAGCCTGAAGCCCTTTCCCCTGTTCGGTATGGACAAGGCAGGCTCCTATGGATCGCTGACAATGCAGCAGGCCGTACTGGGGTTTTGCGTTTCCAGCCCTACGTTGATGCTGACAGGCGGACAGCGGAAGATTGAAATCGCCCTGATCCTGTCGCGCAAGTGTCCGCTCCTCTCCGTACTCAAAGAGCGCAACGGTGCCGGGGCTCCCAGCGACAGCGCCATTTCCCGGTTTATGGCCGACGTGATCGAGTCGAACTTCCATCTCTACTATTCGACAGCAGGCGGATGGATGGACGTCGAGAGTTTCAGCGTAACACCGGTGCCGTTCAGCGACGACAGCGAGGCCGTGCTGTTCGCGATTGAGTTTGAGCTTCCTGCCGATGCGCCGCCGCTGGTTTCCTTGTCGACGCAGCCTGCCAAGGGAGCGTCGCCGCCAACCCACCCCCCTGACATGTTTCCCGAAACCCCCGAGGATCCCGCCGTGGTTGGCGGGCTGAATCTATCCAGCCGAGCCCAGCCTGTGGCGTTCGCGCTTCTATCCTGCATCGAAATTGATGCCGTATCGGTCGAAGTGAACGTTTCCGGGCTTGGAAATCTGACGCTCACCACACCCAACGGGCGGGCCGATCCAAGCCTGCATTTCGCTCCTCTGGGGGTGCCGCCCGTGCAGTATTCGGCGCTGGTCATCTACGCGCAGGAACTGTTCGTGAAATCGATCGAACGGATCTCGGTCTCGATCGACTGGGTGGGGCTGCCGGTAACGAGCACGGGATTTCAAGGCTACTACAAGGATTACGTTCTTGATGCGGATGGGAAAGTTTCGCCTACTCCGTTGTTTGACAACACTAGTTTCCAAATAGCGTTTTCGCTTACAAATCCGGGAGCATGGGATGTCGCGTCAACGCCGCAGCCGCTTTTCCGTACCGAAAACGAATCAACGACACCACGATCGGGAGCGACACAAGCCAATCCCGCACCCGACTTGCCTGTGCTGCGCAAATCGGTCCTCGAAGCGCCGGGCGTGCTGCCGATAACCGAACCACTCTATTATAATCCGAAGGCCAGCACACTCAATATGGCCTTGGCCGGGCCTGACTACGCTTTCGGCAATGCCCTCTATTCCAGCAATCTGATGGCCGCGACGACGGCGCAAACGGCCGCCGCGAAGGCTGCAGCGCGAAGCCAGAACGGAGCGGCGGCGTCCGGAGCCTTGGGACAGGTCGCGGATCTGAATGTCACCAATGAGACAGCGCCGGACCGAAGTTACAAGACCTCCGTAGAGGCTGCCGCGGCCCGCGCCATTTCCGCGCTGGACGGTGAAGCCTATACCATCATCCAAAATGCGGTCGCGCAGAGCAAGGCCTCGCCCGAAACGCAGGAACAATGGCTGAGCGATCTGGAAGCGGCGATATCGCCCGACAGCGGCATGTTGCGCTCGGCCTTGTACAAACTGACGGGTCACGGTGCGAGTTTTTCCGAAGCGCAAACCGTCAATGACGCTCTGGTCAATTGGATCGCCGCCAACGGAGAAGCCCTCGGCAGTGGTGCGGCTTTCACGTTGCACCGGGCACGGGCGGTTCTGGCCGGTGCCAGCGGGATTGGCGAGGGATGGACAACGGCTTCCGGGCAATCTGTTGCGACGGCACGGATAACGATGTCGGCAGCGGTGCAGCAGGCGCAACCGGCCATACAACCGCAAGGTCTGCCCAATTTGCCCTGGTTGCCGATGACGTCATCATTGTCTGTGAGCTACACCGCATCGGCCAGCCTTGTATTAGAGGGTATTCAGGATACGCCGCATGCCAGCGGGGCAAGTGAGCCGCCATCCGCGATCTACGGGGGGGCGGTCCCGGTGAAGTTGAGTTTCTGGCATATTGGCCCATTCAGTTCCCTTGTCCCTGAGCGTGGCAACGTCAAGTTGCTGCCCTTCGTCGACACCCAATCGGCTCTCTATATTCGTCTTTCGGAGCAGGTTTCTCAAATATCGTTACTTTTTGTCTTGGTTGCTGGGCCGAACGGCTGGTGGGACGATCCTCCGGAAATGCTTTGGGAGCAGCGCGTCGGGGATCAATGGACGCGCTTGCAAGTGCTGGGCGATTCAACGCACGGATTGCGTAACAGTGGTATTATTCACCTCTCCCTGCAAACAGGCGCCGGCGATGCAAAACCGGAACTGCGCGTGCGGGCTTGTGGTGCGACCGACAATGCACCTTATGTCAAATCCGTGATCGCCAACGCGGTGCAGGCGCGATGGGCAGGGCCGGGCGGTGCAGAAGGGCTGGGGACGCCGTTACCGGCCGGGACGATCAAGAAGCCGGTGGACAATATCGCAGGGATCGGATCGACCTGTCAGCCGATGCAGTCTGTCGGAGGGCGGCCGCCCGCAATTGGCCGTCCCTTTCACAAGTGGATGGCTGAAAGGCTGCGCCACAAGGGCTTCGGCATCGACGCCTGGGACTACGCCCGGATTGCACTGGAGGCCGTACCCTCGCTTTGGCAAGTGGCCGTAGTCCCCGCAATCGACGAGAAGACAGGGCATAGTGCTCCGGGGAGCGTGTGGCTGATCGCGGTCGCCGGACCGGACACGCCCAATATCGTGGATGTCACGACCCCTTCGGCCGATCTGGCGACGCTTGCCGCGGTGGGCCAGACGCTTGAGGCTGTGATCAGCCCGTTCATCAAGCTGACGGTCACCAATCCGCCCTATCTAAGGCTGAAAGTGACGGCGGAGATTTCTTTCTGCACGGAAAATACCGCCGCTTTCTGGATCGAGCAGTTGCATGGGGAACTGATCAAGTGGCTTTCTCCGTGGCCCGATCCGGCCCTCGGGGTCAGATCGAAGCAATACTACACGCGCCGTGACGTGGCGGAATTCATCAGGAAACGCCCCTATGTGCTCGGCATCGAACATCTGGACCTTCTGCCTGAAGGAACGCCTCATAGTTCGGGATTTTTCTATTTCACGTCGGCGTTGCGGCACGATCTGACCGCCGCGCCTGCAAAGGGCACTTCCGGCCTCCCCACAGCAATCCCGGCGAATGCTGCCGGATGAGCGAGCAATCCGCCACGATCAGCCGCGACAAGCGCATTCGCCCAGGCGCCGACTACGACGAACTTCGGGCCGAGGCCATTCGCCTCGCCCACTCTATGTCCCGGAAGATCTGGACAGATTTCAACTATTCGGATCCCGGCGTGACGATCCTGGAGCAGCTTTGTTATGCTCTTACCGAGCTGCCGTACCGCGCCGCTTTTCCGGTACGTGACCTGCTCAGCGCTCCGGGAGCTGAGCATGTTCGCCTGCGTCACCAGGGATTGATGCCGGCATCGGCTATCCTGCCATGCAACCCGGTAACGGCACGAGATCTGAGGCGGGTCGTGATAGACCGGGTTCCCGAGGTCGCGAACGTCTGGTTCACACCAGCGCATGGAACGAAATCGCGTGGTCTGTCGGGTCTATATGACGTTTCGATACTGCCGAGGGCCGGCGATAACGACGGGGATGACTGCTGCGGCGCGGACCGGTTGGTAGAGAAGGTATTGCGTTGCTATCGGAGGCATCGCGCACTGTGTGAGGACGTGCACGAGGCACAGGTTCTCATGCCGGTTGACACGCTGGTCCATGCGCGGGTTCAGCTTGAGAACAAGGCGGACCCTTCCGATACGCTGGCATCGGCCTTGTTCGCGCTTGGACTCTTCCTGACGCCGGAGCCAGGCCGCAACTCGCTGGGCCAGGAGCTCGAAATTGAACGGGCGCAGTCGGATCTGTTTTCAGGGCCGCTGATGTTGCGTGGTTTCATCCCCGATGCCCAGCTGCAGCCGTTCCCGCACAGGATATCCGTTGATCAGGTTCTGCAGGTGCTGGCGGAGACGTCAGGCATCGTTGCCGTGGATACGATGTCGGTCGAGATTTGCGGCGAAGGCGAGCCGCTCACGCCCGGGCAAGTCATGCAAACACCCCACGGAAGCATATTCTGCCTGCAGAATACCGGGCGTGACGGTGAATTTACGATAGAACTCTACCGCGATTACGTGCGCCAGCAGCCGAATCCCGCGCGGGTCCGGCGGCGATTGGACATGTTGTGGCACAATCATCGCCGGACGTTTCCGCTGTCCCGTGAATATGCCTCTCTGTTCGGAGCGCCGGAGGCTCACTACCGTGACTTCGCGGATTACACCTCGATCCAGAATCAGTTTCCGAACAACTACGGCATCAATGCCGCAGGACTGGGGCCGGATGCGACGCTGGCGCGCAAAGGGCAGGCCAAGCAGCTGAAAGGCTACCTGATGCCTTTCGACCAACTGATGGCGGACCAGTTCAGTCAGCTTGCCTTCCTGCGAGACCTCTTCTCGGTCGAGGCCGGTGGCGATGCGACATATGCCTGGCAGTCGTTACGGCCCATTGTCGCGGGTGCGAATGCGCTTCTGATGCCGGATTACGAGGATGGACTGGCGCAACTGACGGGGGAAAACGATCCCGTAGATATGCGCCGTTCAGCCATTCTCGATCTGTTGCTGTCATTGTATGGACGGGAAGTTTCCGAACCTTACGGCGGTGCGGAAGCGGATGCGTCTGAAAGTCAGGAAGCCGCGCTGATTCGCACGCGGCAGACGATGCTGCGCCATATCGCACCGCTCAGCCGGGACCGGGGGCGCGGGGCAGACTACCGGCGCAGGCGCTCCGCACGATCTATTGCCGGGATGGAGAGGATCAGCCGCATTCAGCTCGGATTGCTCGATCACTTTCCGGATGGAGCCGGTGAGGGCGAGCCGGGGACGGAACATGATCGGGACCTGTCCTGGATCGAGGTCGCCCTTCACGAAGATGCCAATTTCGGTACCCGGCTTCCTGCGGCGATGTGGCCAGACATCGAGCGGTTGTTCCAGCCCCTGGAGGCCTTTCAGCACGATGTGGGTGAGAGCTCGGAAAGCCGTCCGTCCCCTCTTGCCGGGCGCCGCGTTGCCAAATCCCTTGTCGAGGCGCTGCCCGATCCGGCGCGGTACCGGATCGGGAAGACGGAAGGGGCGCCCAACGTCTACATTGTCATTCTGGATATGTCCGGGACATGGTGGCTGATCGGAGAATATGCGGACGAGGAAAGCGCCTTTGCGGAAATCCGGCTGCTGCTTCGGGACCGGCGCCGCCGCAGCGAACGTCACCATGGAGATCGCAGGCATCGCCATCGCAGCCGCGCGGGGCAGCATACGCGCCTCTATGTCGTCGATTGGATCCTGTTACGTTCGGCGATGCTGGGGGACCCGCGCGGAGGCGAGTGCTACACTTTCAGGGTTACGGCGGTTGCTTCCGTTACCCGTGCGAACGACAACAATTTTGCATGGCAGCGCGAGGTTGAGTTCATCTTGCGCCAAAACACGCCGGCGCATGTCGTGCTGGACTGTTTGTTTTTCGAAGTTGAGGAAATGGAGCGGTTCGAGCGCCTGCATGACAGGTGGCTGGATGCACTTCGCCATTGTCATGAAGCGCGGCTGGTGCGCGCCAGCCGGGATCTGGCGGATTTCCTGACACGTGCGATCGCGGGGCCTGAATCGAAGCCTCAGCCCGTACCGGCTCCATCCTTCACACCGGCCCCTACGCCGTTTCCGACCCCGCCTGTTTGCACACCTGTACCGTCGGTCGAGCCGGTTTCGGCCACCACTACTCCCAGCGCGCCGCCTCCCACTCATAGTGCAGAACCTGAGCCGACAGCGCTGCCGGACATGCCGAAGTCAACCGGCGAGCCCGTTCCGACGCCATCGCCCACACCCGAGGAATCAGCCAGCCATCCCATCCGGGAATGGTTCACATGGTTATGGACGGAGTGGATATTCCCAATCCTGGGCCTGGCCTTTAAAGTCTACCGTTTCCTGCTCCGCCGGAAGGCGCGGCAGCCCGGGCCGGGACCAGAGCCGGAACCCACTCCGCTTCCCACACAATCGCCGACGCTGATGCCGGTGCCAACGCCCGCTTTTGCGCCAACCCCGACGCCAACCCCGCCCCCAACACCAGCACCAACGCCCCTTTCCCCTTCCGGGACAATGCTGGTCGGGACAGTCACTTCCGCGCCGGCCGGCGCCACCGGGTTTGATTGCAACACCGTCCTTACCGCATCGAGCGCGGCAATGTTTGCCGAGGCCGGTTTCACATTCGCGATACGCTACGTTCCCCGCAATTTCGTTGCCACTTCCGACAATTCGCAGGGCAATCTGACGACCGGTGAGGCCTGCGCGATCCTGTCGGCCGGACTGGCTCTGATGATTGTACAGCACGTTGCGGTCTCTCCCTGGACACCCAGCCAGTCGCTGGGAGAGAGCTACGGCAGCTATGCGGCCATTAATGCCTCCGAGGTCGGGATGCCCACAGGGACAGTGCTGTGGCTCGATCTCGAAGGCGTGGCCTCTGGCACACCTGCGTCAGACATCGAAGACTATTGCGAGGCGTGGTTCGCCAAAGTCGTTGCGGCCGGGTATTTGCCGGGGCTCTATATCGGTGCCAATTGCGGCCTCACCAGCGACGAGCTGGAAGGCCTGTCATGCCAGTACTACTGGCAATCGGGCAGCAGCGTGCCGTCGCTGGCCCAGACCGGCTATTGCATGATCCAGTCGATCAGCAGCAGTTATCTGCTCGAAGGCATCGCTTATGATCTGGATGTGATCCAGGCCGATCTCATCGGCAAGACGCCGGTCTGGCTGGCTCCGAAATGACGATCTTCATCTCCATGGCCGCGTATCGCGACCCGCAGCTGGTTCCGACGATCGCTGATTGCATGGCCCGGGCCCGCTGGCCCGATCAGCTGCGTTTCGGCGTTTGCTGGCAGCATGACGGGGAGGAGGCGCCGCCGCCAGTGCTCGACCATGGGCGAATGCGGGTGGTTGAAGTGCCGTGGCAGGAAAGTCAGGGGGCTTGCTGGGCGCGCGCGCAATGCATGTCGCTCTACGACGGGGAGGACTACTTCCTGCAGCTCGATTCCCATCATCGCTTTGTGCAGGACTGGGATGCGCTCCTGCTCAACCAGGCTGAAATGAGCGGCGCCGAGCGGCCTCTGCTCAGCACTTATTTGCCTGCATTCGACCCGGCTTCTCCCCCGTCCGGAAAGGAGGCGCCGACCGTCATGCGGTTTGACCGTTTCACGCCTCAGGGCATTGCGCTCTACCAATTCGGCACGGTGACACCGAAGCCTGGCAATGCGCCGATCCGTGCGCGTTTTGTATCGGCGCATTTGCTGTTTACGCTTGGACGTTTTGTGGAGGACGTGCCTTACGATCCCGATCTCTATTTCATCGGAGAAGAGATCAGCCTCGCCATTCGGGCCTTCACGCACGGATATGATCTGTTTCATCCCGGAGAGCATGTTGCCTGGCATGAATATACCCGCAGGCTGCGCAGCAAGCACTGGGACGATCACCGGCCGGAGCATGGTATCGAAATGGCCTGGCATCGGCGCGATGCGGTCAGTCTGGAAAAAGTCCGGCACTTTCTGACCAAGCCGGAGACAGGCCGGTTCGCATGCGGGCAAGCGCGAAGCTTTGCCGAATACGAAGCCTATTCCGGAGTTTGCTTCCGGCGGCGCTATGCGGGCCGGGGGGCGCGGCGGGGAGAGGAACCGGCGCCACCGGCACCGCCGCAAGGGCCTGTTCGCGACTGGACGGTGAAACTGTCGTTCGGGCGGGGCGCGATGCCGGCTGAAGCGTTGATTCGTCCATTGTTCTGGTATGTCGGCTTCCATGATTCCGAAGGGAACGAAATCGCCAGAGACGATGCCGGGGGCGCCGAAGTCGCTGCTGCCCTGGCGTCATCCGATGGTCGTATCCGGATCGAGCGTCGTTTCGCCTCCAACCGTGCCCCGGCAAGCTGGACCTTGTGGCCCACGGACCGGAAGGGGCGGTGGCTCGAAAGGATCGATGGTTCGATAGAGCTTCGCGACGGACAGGGAGAAGTGATCGAGGTGATACGATGAGCATTTTCGTGTCGATTGCGGCCTACCGGGATCCGGATCTGGTTCCTACGATCCGCGACTGTATCGCCCGGGCGCGATGGCCGGGGGATTTGCGCTTCGGCGTGTGCTGGCAGCATGGCGAAGAGGAAGCGCCCCTTCCCAAAATGGCGAAGCGGCGGATGCGCGTGCTCGATGTGCCCTGGCGGGAAAGCCGGGGCGCTTGCTGGGCCCGGGCCGAGATCATGAAGCTCTACGATGGTGAGGACTATTTCTTCCAGATCGATTCCCACCACCGTTTCGTTCAGGACTGGGATGCGCATCTGCTGGACCAGGCCGAACGCAGTGGGGCTGAGCTACCGCTGCTGACGACATACGGGCGCCCCTTCGATCCGGCCCTTGCGCTTCCGCGCCCGATGCCGACCAGTATTTCGTTTCACAGTTTCCGTCAGGACGGGTTGCCCGTTCTGCTTTGCCGAGAGCGGCCCGACTGGGAAGCGGGCAGGGGGCCGGAACGGGCCCGTTTCCTCTCGGCCCATCTCCTGTTCGCCCCAGGACGGTTCGTGGAGGATGTGCCCTACGATCCCGATCTCTACTTCTTCGGAGAAGAGATCACGCTGGCCGCGCGTGCGTTTACGTCTGGCTACGATCTCTTCCATCCGGGCGTCCATGTCATGTGGCATCAGGAGCCGCGCCGGGTGACGCCGCTGCACTGGAACGATCATGCGGCCCAGCGGACGGGCAAGGTTACGGCACAGATGCGCGATGCCGCCAGCATCGCGCGGGTGCGGCATTTCCTGCGGTATGCCGGTGCAGGCCCGTTCGGCTGCGGAACCTCGCGCAGCTTTGCGCAGTACGAGGCTTATGCGGGGCTTGATTTTCGCAGGCGCTATGCCGTTCCGGGGACGCGGCGCGGAGAGAGCCCTGCGACACCGCCACGGCCCGGCGCGGCGCAGACCAAAAGCTGGAAAGTGCAGATCCGGCTCAAGCGCGAAAAGCTTCCGCCGCTGGCGCTGGACCGGCCGAGTTTCTGGTATGTAGGCTTTCACGACGAGGCGGATGTAGAGCTTGCCCGCGAGGATGCGCAGCGCGGCGAGATAAGCCGGATTCTGGCGGCAGACCAAAGCGAAATCGTGCTGGAACGCTGTTTCGATGCCCCGCACCCGCCGCGCAGCTGGACGGTCTGGCCGACCGATCGGCAGGGCCGCTGGTTGGAAAAGTTGTCCGGCTCCGCAGATCCCACATGTTTGTCATGACAGTCCGAATATCACTTGGGAGCTGTTCTGCTCCGGTCTCACAGTTCGAAGGGAGGCAGTAATGGGTGAACAGGCGAGCGATCATCGTGCAGCACCTGGCAGAAGCCGTGGCGAGACGGGCAGGCAGGTTCCCGGGCCGGTTCAGGGTAAGCTGGCGCAAGCGGCGACCGTGCTCAATGATGCGCCGCCTGTCCAGCGGCTCGAAGCGCACAAAAAGAAACTGACGCAGCGCGCGGCCAACCGGACCGGTTTGCCCGACCATGTGAAAGGCGGTGTCGAGGCCTTGTCGGGCCTGTCGATGGATCACGTGCGCGTACACTACAACTCGCCGAAACCTGCCCAGCTCAATGCCCATGCCTATGCTCAGGGCAGCAAAATTCATGTCGCACCGGGGCAGGAACGGCACGTCCCGCATGAAGCGTGGCATGTCGTCCAGCAAGCCCAGGGCCGGGTCCGCGCGACAACGCAGTTGAAGGGCGGGGTTCCGCTCAATGAAGACAAGGCACTGGAAAGCGAAGCCGATCGGGTTGGCCAGATGGTTTCCCAGCGTGCGCCGCTGGTATCGTCCCGTGACAAGCAGAACGTATTGAGGGTTCCGGCATCGCCGGTCAGCCAGCGTCAGGTCGTTCAGGCGGTGAGGAGTGTTGCCGCCTTTCAGGCGCAGACACCGGCCCGTTTCCTGCATCCGCGCAACAGGGTGACGGCCATAGACACGGCGCTTGCCAATTATATCGCCGCCGGGGCGAACAAGCTCGTCGCGGGCAACGTGCTGGTGGCTGCCATTCACACCTATACCGCGCTGCAGGGACGGGTGGCGGCGCGCGTCACGGTGGCTAACCAGCTATTGGCAGAAGTTAACACTGAGCTGCCTCTTGTTGCCGCGCTTGGAGCGAATGCCGGGCTCACGGACGATCTGATCCGCCGTGCCGGCGGTCCCGCCGCAATTCCGGAACTCACTCAACTGGCGACTTCGATTACAGGCGCAGAGGCGGGCGTGCTGCCGCAACTGGTGCAGCTTTCACTAGGCCACCTGCCTGCCCTTGACCTGCTGATCCAGCATATCCAGCCCGCCAATGCCCACATGCTGGCCCGGCTGATCCCGGCGGCAGGCGGCGCGGCTGATCTGGGTGAACTGGACAACATTATCCAGCATGCGACGCTGGCCAATGTACTGCAGCTATATACACTGATCCCGGCAGGTGCCGGGGCCGGTCTTCCCGCTCTCGACGCGCTGATACAGGCTGCAGGTGCTGCCACGGTTCCTCAGCTTGTTGGAATGATACGAAATGCCGGTGGCGATGCGGCGATTCCCGATCTTACCGCTGCCATCAACCGGAATCATCCCGGGCAGGGGCAACACACTGAAGCGTTGACAACGTATGCGGGCACGAACCTCGGCGAGTTTCAGCGTCTGGTGGCATTGTTGCCAAACTTTGCTCAAAATGGCGCAATGCCGGGTGTGCCTGGCAATGTTACCGCAGCCATGGCCAGCTATAACAATGTCGGCACGGGTGTCTTGGGGGCTCTGGCGGGTGTTCCTATCAACCCTGCTGTCATGAAGCTCAAGCGCATAGAGTGGAATCACTTCCTGCAGCGCCATACAATGGAATTTTTCGACTTCGGCGCGATCAGTCCGCATAACGATCAGTGGCCTGCCGTAGGCGGTTCTGCGGCCGTTGCAACGGATATTGGCGATAAACTGGCTGCGGGCTTGATGGACTTTGCGAACAATGCCGTTGGCGCCTGGTGGTTGAAACCACAAAACCCGGTGACTGGCATCAACGTGGGCGGAGGCATGACGGCCACCATGGGAACCAAGATCGAGAATCCTGCCGATGGGAACGGTGCCAAATCGGTTCTGGGGCAGTTCTTCCCAGAGGCAGGAGGTGGTGTCCATGTTCTCGATAACGGCGCCATGCGTGCAATTCATGCGTTGCTGTGATGCGGGCCTATCCTGCCCGGCGCCGTTCAGGGAAAGGATGAGATCATGCGCGTATATTTCCGAGTGCTGTTTCCCTCGACAGGCGAGATGCGGAGCGAATTCGAACTGGCGGCTCCGACCGGTGAGCAGGCGCAGAAGCTGGCGAAGATGTACGAGTTCGAAGGAGAGATCGTTATCTCCGGGTACGGCGGTCCGGATTTCCTGATTGCCGGTGCGCTGGAGGCCTGGGTGCAAAACCTGTGTTTCGATGCGGTAGCGCGGACCTGCGCAGGAGAGCCCAGCAGTATTCTCAATTTCAACGGGCCCGGCCGGGTGGAGGTCGTGCCGGACGGTGATACGGTGCGAATGCAGACCGATGCTGGTGAAGCGGCCGTGTTCCCGCGCGATGAGCTGGCAGCGGAACTGGTCGCGTGCGGTGTCCGCTTTCTGCACTGGGCGCGTGAGCAGAAGGCTCAGGACGCCGGATATTGTGGCAATCTTGACTACATCGAAGGCTTCCTTGGCCCCGCCAAAGCAGCATTGGAACGGAGGACAAAATGACCGGACAGACCATGCAGCAACGCCCTGCGCCCATCGCCTCGCGGGCCGCAGCGAAAGGACAAGGCAGTGTCCAGCGCGCGCCCAAGAAGAAGCTCGCGCAAATGGCACAGAAGAAAAAGCCGGTGCAACTCGCGCCCAGGAAAGAGCTGATGCAAAAAGCGCCGAAAAAGAAACTGGCCCAGCTCGCGCCTAAGAAGAAGCTGGCGCAGATGGCTGAAAAGAAGAAACCTGCCCAGCTTGCGCCAAACCGCGGCGGGTTGCCGGATTCCGTCAGGAACGGAGTGGAGGGGCTTTCCGGCATGTCGATGGACCATGTGAAGGTTCATTACAATTCGGCCCGCCCCGCCCAGTTCAATGCCCATGCCTATGCTCAGGGCAGCGACATTCATGTGGCGTCAGGGCAGGAGCGGCATTTGCCGCACGAGGCCTGGCATGTCGTCCAGCAGGCGCAGGGCAGAGTGCAGCCCACGCAGCAGTTGGACGGAGGCGTTCCGGTCAACAACGATACGCGGCTGGAAAAGGAAGCCGATGTCATGGGCGCCCGTGCAGTCCAGTTGGCGCAAGGCCCGGAGAAAACAGCGCAGCTGGTATCCGCAGGGGCGATTGGCGGACCAGTCGTTCAGCGTGCCGTCCCCACGGGTACGGGTTTGCCCAAACCCGTACCTGATACAGGCGGCTATCGCGCCCGGGCGAATGCGAAGCAGGTCATATTCTGGAAAGCCAACTATACCCGATCTGATTTTTCTTTCGGTGTCCATACGCGTGAAACCGTGTTTGCGAAGCACAATCCGACCGGCATCGGGTCACACGCGCTTTCAGTGATGACGACCAGCGGGCATCAGGCGAACCCCCAGGGCGTTCAGCTCGATCATTCGCCGGTCAGCTGGGATGCCATTCAAGACCATATGAACGCTCACAACCTTGCAGAAAAACAGAAAGGAACGCCGGAGAACGATCACGACTATTATACCCTCTGGGACGCACGGATGTACTACAATGACATTGCAAACCTGAAGCCCGCGATGGGATCGGACAATGCATCTGGAGGGGCAGAGGGCGCGCATGTTTCAGCAAAGATGCATGAATTTCTGCAAGTGGCTGTAGGCAAACTGCAGCAGTCGATGACGAATTTGCAGGGCGTGCTTGGCGCGTTTCACGAGTCTTTCGAGGAAAGTGACGTGGTGCAAAAGAGCGAAACGATGATCGCTATTGCCGGACGGCTTGACACCCTGGCCGAAGATATAGGCAATACGTAATAGCAGGACTGTTCGGCACATGCTGTTACGAGGTCTGGAGAGCGGGCGATGCCTGCACTAGCCCATCATGTCGGGCAGTTGCGTTTATCCGCATCGGTTGCGGACTTTGACGATGCGCTCGCCTTGCGCCCACGGCTTGAGCGTCTGGCGTGGGAATTGATGCCGCCGGTGCTGGAACAGGTTTTTGAGTCCGCGGGGCCTGCCGACATGCATTTGCTGATTGCCCGGCTCGATCTGGATCTCGGGACCGTTGCGCCAGAGCGCTTGGAGCAAGACGTGCTTGAGGCTTTGCGGCGGGCTTTGATCGAGGCGCTTGGCGAGGCCCTGCACGATGCCGGGACGGGGCTCTCCGGACAGGCAAGGCTGATTGCGCCTGCGGTTGTTCAGGCAGAAGGTTTTGAAAGCTATCTGGTTTCAGGCAGGTTGCCATCGGCACAAGGATCGTCTTCGTTCGAGCCGGCGCGTGCGCTGGATACTCTTGTCGAAGAACAGCCTGAAACGCTTGTGGCCATGCTTCGCCGCCATTCGCGCGAACGCCATGTGCTGGAACGATTGCTGTTGCAGGCCGGAGAAGAAGGGTTCGGCAGGCTGCTGGAACTTCTTGCTCCGGCAGATGCGATGGTAATTGTCGCGCTGCTGGATGACCTCACCCTGGCATACCGGGCCCGTCTGGTGCCCATACCGCCCAGGTTGAGCGAACCGGTGCTGGAACAGCTGCTGCGTGTGGTGACGCTCGAGTTCCTGCTGAACGATACCGGTTCGCAATTCAATCGGCGCCGTTTCCTTGAGCACGTGCTGAAACGCGAGGCTGCCGCCCTTGGAATATCGTATCATGAACTGTTGCGGCTGTTGGGCCGGGCCGTGGAGGCAGCCAGAAGACGCACGGGGTTTCGCTCATCGCTTCCCGTGGTGTTGGCCGATCTTATAGCGGAAGCGGACATTCCCGCTGAGGTGTCGGCAGAGCCTGTACCGACACCCGATGAGGTTGCAGCAATAGCCGCTGCGCGGGCCGGCTCGTTCGGTGCCTTGCTCGCGCTGTTTCGCAGCTTTCCAGGCGGGAGCAAGGCCGCCGCCCGCAGGTTGGTTCGCGATATGCCTCCGCCGGTCTTTGAAGGACTGATCGAACGATTGAGCGCCGCCGACATGCCGCGCCTTCAAGCCCTGTTCGGGGAGTCGGCACAAGACCGTTTCGTTGTTGGAATTCCCGGACTGGCCATGCCTGGGCAGCAAACTGCGGAATTGAAGGCAGGCAGGCGGTACAAAGCTGCGCAGAGCGTCGGGTCGCGCTTTGTTGACGCCCTGGCCGCCGCGCATGGCGGAACATTTGCACCGCTGCTGGATTTTCTGGCCACATACACCGGCGACCGCGATACTTTCGTGCGGCTCACAGCAATGCTTCCCGTGCCGATTTTTGAAGGTCTGGTGAGGCATATGAAATCGTCGCGTGCCCGGCGCATCCTTGGCGATCTGGAAGGGCTTGCGGCGTTACATAGGCGATGGCCGCTGCTCGCTCTGACGCAGGTCCGATTTTTGCAGTTGGTCCGAGCGGCAAGTCTGCATGTACTCCTGGTCAGCTTGACACGGCCCTTTGATCGCAAGGTCTGGTTTGACGCATTGATAGAAGACCTGGCGGTGTATGCGCATGCCCGGGCTGCTTCTCTGCGCATGGCCGTGGCCGAAGCTCTGGCGATCGTGGCCGATACGGCTGAACAGGCCTCCGCCGTCAGGCGGGTCAGCGGGTTGATGTCCTTCGAGGAACGGCAAGCCGGTGCAAGCCGTGTCACGTCCACCGAGCGTCTCTTGCATGCACTGGCGCAGGAGGACGGGATTGCAGTGGCAGCGCTGCGTGCGGAATCTGGCGATCTTTCGCGTTTGCTGCGCATGGCGGTGAGGCTTGGGCGGTACGAACGCGAAAAGGCGCTGGAGGCGGTGAGCGGTCGCGGCAGTCATGCTGTCCTTGAGGATATCCGGTTGTTGCAGAGCATTCACCGCACGACGGCATTCGCAGGAATCGATGCCGAAACCTTCGAACGGCTGCTCTGGTCTCTGGCCGTTACCTTTTTCGTGTCGGCAGCGAGTGGCAGCTTTGACCGCCACATGCTGAGGCGGCACTTCGCCGAAGGTATATCCCGTTTTACCGGGCACACTCCCTCTGATCTGGCTGCCGGTGTTCGAGGCGCTCTCTCGCGGCTTGTCCCCGAGGATCGCGAGGCGGCTCGTGAGTTCCTCGCTGACGGCTTTCGGGAGCAGGGCCTGGAGACGGGCCTGGAGATGCCAGAGCACGAGCGAGCCAGGATTGAACGCTATCTGCGTACCGGGGAGCCTTACGATGCCGCGTTTGCTCTCCCCGTCATGGCCTCCGGCGATCGCGCATGGCTGGCGGCGACTGTGCGCCGCCTTGCGCGTGCCGTGCCCGGACAGACAGGACGTTTGATCGACCGGGTGTTTGGCGGCTTGCTGCCTCAAGAGCTGGTTGAGTGTCTTGTGCCCGGCGCCGGGGCACGGGCGGCGCGGTGGCTGGAGGCTGCCGGGGGCGGCACTGACGTACAGTGGAGGACGATCGTGTCCGCTTTGCTGGAGGGGAAAGAGCCCCCTTTTGTTGCATTGTCCGGCAGTACGGGGAGGCGGGCGGACCGGCTGGTTCTGCTTTCGCACTGGCTTGACCATGGCGGGAGCGTATGGTGGTCCCCGGAAAGCGAAACGCGAGATGCTTTGCTGGGAGACCTGACCAGCCTTACATCCACTGAAACCGTCTATCTGTTCGGCGGCGACGACGTTGAGCGCAACTTTGCCCGGTTGTTCCGCGCTCTGGACGCCTTGCGGCCCAATCTGCGGCGGCCATTGCTGGAACGTCTGCAGTCTTTGGATGCCCTGCCTCCCGATACACGGATTGCATCTCTCCGCGGGCCGGTTTCGCGCCAGCGCTTGCAAGTGTTTGCCCGTGCGGCAGCCGTGCGTCTTGGCGGCAGGCGGCGGGAGAGCGGAGAAGGGGCCGCAACGGCAGCAGCGGCAGTGGAACCTTCGCCGGCAGGATCACGCGTTTCCGAGCCTTTGCAGGCCGGAGCTGATGACGCGCAATTGTATGCCTGGCTTGATGGAGCCCCGGTCAGTCCAGTGGCTGCGGCAGCATTGATCCGTCGCTTCGCTGCGCTTGCAGACAAAGGCGATAGTGGTCTTTCCCGCTATCTGGCGCGGCAGGGAAGGCACGCCGGGGCTCGCCGTCGCTGGGCCTCCCTGTTGCCGCCTGAGGCTTTGTCATTGCTGATGTGCGTGCTGGTGCCGGGAAGCGCGCAGCTATGGACCGATGCGGTACGATTCTTTTCGGCTGCAATCCGGCAGCGTAACAGCTCTGGCGCGGGCGGCAATGACGCTGCTCGGGTTTGGTCGGAACTGCTGGAACTGATCGAGCCGGGAAGAACATTCCCCCCCGCGAGAGGTCTCGCGCTGCTTGCCGAACGTCTTAGCCGCAACGATGCCGCCGGATCCTTGCATCTGCGGGAAGAGGCACTGAAGCTGGCAGAAGCCGGCGGCCATGCTGCAGTTGCTACAGCATTGCGCCGGACTATTCCCCGCACCGGACAAGCGGCACCCGGGACGGTTCCGGCTGACGCCACCGCAAGGGCAAAGAAAACGGAAATGAGTGAGGACATGCCTCCTGAAACGGACGATGCCGTTTTCATCGATAACGCAGGGCTTGTCTTGCTCGCCCCTTATCTACCCGTTCTGTTCGAACGGCTCGGCCTGTTGGCGGAAACGGACAAAGGTCCTCGCATTCTTGGCGCCGAAGCAATGTCGCGGGGGGTGCATCTGTTGCAATATATGGCTGATGGACGTTGCGATCAGCCTGAACCCAAATTGGTTCTCAACAAAGTGCTTTGCGGACTGGCGACGGCGCAACCCGTTGCGCCATCGATCATCCCGAGCGATGCCGACCGTGAGATCTGTGACAGCCTGATTGCTGCCGTCATCGCGAATTGGCCGATTATCGCGAACAGCTCTCCGGCCGCTCTACGCGAAACGTTCCTGGGCCGGGAAGGGCGGCTGACGCATGGCAGCGACCGGTGGGACCTGCAGGTGCAGCGCAAGACGCTCGATGTGCTGGTCGATCAGGTGCCCTGGAGCTTCGGGGTGATATTTCACCGGTGGATGCCGGTTCCGGTGCATGTCGAATGGTGAAATCCGTAACTGCTCCGGGCTTCTTCGCAGGTGATGCGATTGCGAACGCAGACGTTGTCGATGCGGAGTTGCAGTGGCTTGAAGCGGCCATGTCCACCCGTTTCGAAGCTTATGGCGGTGAGGATACGGAAAGCCCGCTACCCCTGCCGCCTTCACTGGATGGGGCCGACGGGCCCTATGCCGATACTGTCCGAGCGCTTGGGCTGTCGCCCGAAGAACGCATGGTGCTGGCTCTGGCGCTGGCCCCTTATGTGGCGCCTGCGCTTTTGGACCCCTTCCTGTTGCAAAATGAGGCGACCGGTCGGCGTTTCACTGAATTCGGGGGCGTCGTCGGCCAGACGCACGCGGGCTTCCTGCCGACGGCAGAAACGGCGATGTTTCTTCTGGCAGGAGACGACAGGCGCCTCAGAATAGGTCTGGAGCCATTGTTCGGACGCGAGCGGCCTCTGGTGCGAAGCGGAATTCTCCAGACGGACTATCGTCATCCCGAAGAGCCGCCGTTGTCGGTCGCTTTGCGGCTTTCCGAGGCGGGTTTGCACCAGTTGTTGCGCGGTGAGGATTTTGCACCGGAGCCGGGGCCCCATTTCCCTGCCGCACGCCTGACCACCCCGTTGGAATGGAACGATCTGGTCCTTGATGCACCGACCATGCGCCAGGTCGAGCTGGTCGGCACGTGGCTTGCCCAGGGCAAGATGCTCATGCGGGACTGGGGGCTGTCGCGGCGCCTGAAGCCCGGCTACCGCTGCCTGTTTCACGGTGCCTCCGGAACTGGCAAGACACTGACGGCCAGCCTGCTCGGGAAACGGCATGGGGTGCCTGTCTACCGTGTCGACCTGTCCCGCGTTGTGTCGAAATGGATCGGCGAGACCGAGAAAAATCTCGCCAGCCTGTTCGATCAGGCGGAAGATCGGGACTGGATCCTCTTTTTTGACGAAGCTGACGGGCTGTTCGGCAAGCGAACCGATGCGAATTCGGCCAATGATCGTGCCGCAAACCAGCAGATCAGCTATCTGTTGCAGCGGCTTGAGAGCTTTTCCGGGCTCGCGATCCTGGCCACGAACCACCACGATCATCTGGACGCCGCGTTTGCCCGCCGCTTCCAGTCCGCCATTCGCTTTCCGATGCCCGATGAAGGCGCCCGCTTGCGCATCTGGCAGGACTGTTTTGCCGGTCAGGCCTTCCGGATTTCGGACAAGGTGGATTTCGCGGATATTGCCCGGCGTCACGAAATGACAGGCGGCGCGATCATAAACGTGTTGCGTTACGCTTGCCTCATGGCGGTTCAACGCGATCCGGCCATGATCGAAACGCACGATTTGCTCGATGGCATTCGCCGGGAGAAGCAGAAAGATGGACAATATGTCAGCCGGTGAAGCCTGGACGGTTCCATTCTGACCGGTGTCGAGAGGGAGATTGAACGATGTCCAGCCCAGCAGTCACGTCCGGTGCTACTTTGGAGTGCACTTTCGGAATGGCCCCTTCCGTCTTCAACGTCTTGCCGACCAATCGCGTGATGGCGTGTAATCTGCCTGCGGGAACGATCATGGACAATATTCCGATCGTGAATGTGCCGCCCTTCGCTATGTGCACAAGCGAAGTTAATCCTGCTGTCATTGCAGCTACCGCCGCTGCTTTGGGTACGCCGACTCCTGCTCCGTGCGTGCCTGTACTCGTGGCTCCCTGGGTGCCCGGTACGCCCACCGTCACGATCGCAAATCTTCCTGCGCTGGACACCAACTGTAAATTGATGTGTGCATGGGCTGGCGAGATTAGTGTCGTCGAGCCCGCGCAGATGACCGTTTCCGTGCCGTAAAGGCCCGGAAAAAGGAAGTAATTGTCCAATATCATGCAACGGATGAAGGGAGGAAGTCTTCTCCTTTTGCGGCGTCATACTGGTGACCATGGGCAGGGTGTTGGTGGCATTGTTGCATAGATGATCTGCCGGGCAAGTCCGCCTTTGATGGTAGACGGCCAAACGAGGCGTTGAGTTCCTTTTTTCGTCTCCTGCAAGGTTCTTTGCGATTAGCCCTAGCCCCATGCTGAATTATCTCATATATGATAATTCTCATACGTGAAAACATATGGAGAGGTGGAAAGTTGTCGGTGCCACTTGTCATCCTGCCCGGGCTCCTGTGCGATTCCCGTATGTTCGGGGGGCAGATAGAAGCCTTTGATGCGCAAGTGATCGATGGATTCTATGGCCGGGCTTCGCGCATCGAAGCCATGGCCGCCTATGCGCTCGAACGGATGCCGGACACCTGCTCGCTTCTGGGACATTCCATGGGCGCGCGGGTTGCGCTGGAAGTCTGGCGTGCGGCCCCCGGGCGTGTGTCACGTATTGCCCTTGCCGATACCGGCGTCCACGCCGTGCGCCCGGGCGAGGCGGACAAACGCTACCGTCTGCTCGATTTGGGGCGGGACAAGGGCGTGGAGGCGCTCGTGGACGAATGGCTTCCGCCCATGATGGGGCGGGCTCACCAGCCCGGCAGTGCGCTTTACGGGCAACTCCACAAGATGGCCTGCGCCGCCGGGCTGGAGACTTTCGCCGTGCAGATCGAGGCTTTGCTGCACCGACCCGAGGCTGAGCCGCTGCTGACCACCATAGACCGGCCTGCGTTCGCCATCGGCGGCCGTGAGGATACCTGGTCTCCGGTCGATCAGCACGAGGCGATCGCCGCCCGCATCCCCGGCTGTCAGCTGCGCATCATCGAAAACGCCGGGCACATGGCCCCGGTGGAACAGCCCGAAAAATTCAACGAAGTGATCCGTGAATGGCTGGCCTGGCCATTGCGGATTTAAGTGGACAGGCAAACTGAAAGGCATCGCGATGAGTGGAAAGACCCTCCAGAACCTGCTCGACGAAAAGGGAGACATCGTCGGGTTCCTGCGCAATCAGCAGGTTGGACCGAACGTCTATCCGGGGGTTCCCTCCGAATATACCAACTGGCGCGACGAACAGCGCGCCTGGGCTGAAAGCGCGATCCTCTTCAACCAGAGCTTCCACATGGTCGATCTGCTGGTGACCGGCCCCGGTGCGTTTGAGATGCTGTCCTACCTTGCGCCCAACAGCTTCAAGGGCTTCGTGCCTGACCGCGCCAAGCAGTTCGCTCCGGTGACGCCGGAAGGCTATGTGATAGGCGACGTCATTCTCTTCTATCTTGCCGAGAACACTTTTGAACTGGTCGGCCGCGCGCCGACCATCGAATGGGTGGAATACTGGGCCTCTACCGGGAAGTGGGACGTGAAGGTGGAGCGGGACGAGCGCACCGCCGCGCGCCCGGTCGATCAGCAGGGCTACCGCCGCAACTATCGCTTCCAGTTGCAGGGGCCGAACGCCATGGCCGTGCTGGAGCAGGCGATGGGAGAGACGCCGCCGGATCTCAAGTTCTTCCATATGTCGACCGTCAAGATCGACGGGACCGACGTGCGCGCGCTGCGTCACGGCATGGCGGGCCAGCCCGGCTATGAGCTGTTCGGGCCGTGGAAGGATTACGATACCGTCCGCAACGCAATCATCGAGGCGGGCAAGGATTTCGGCCTGAAGTGCAGCGGCGGCCGCACCTATAGCTCCAATACGCTCGAATCGGGCTGGATCCCGTCACCGCTTCCGGCGGTTTACACCGGCGAAGGCACCGAGGGCTTCCGCGAGTGGCTGGGCGAACGCTCCTATGCGGGCGTGTGCTCTGTGGGCGGCAGCTTCGTGTCGGACAATATCGAGGATTACTATCTGACGCCGTGGGAACTCGGCTACGGCATCATGGTCAAGTTCGACCATGACTTCGTGGGCCGTAAGGCGCTGGAGAGGATGAAGGACCAGCCGCACCGCAGGAAAGTGACGCTCGCTCTCGATAACGAGGATATCGTGCGCGTCATGAGTTCCATGCTCCAGACCGGCGACAAGGCGAAGTTCATGGAGTTCCCCAGTTCGGTCTATGCCATGCATCCCTATGATGCGGTGCTCAAGGACGGGAAGACGGTCGGCCTGTCCACCTGGATCGGCTATACCGTGAACGCCGGGCGTTTCCTTGCGCTGGCGATGGTCGATGAAAGCCTCGCCGAGCCGGGCACCGAAGTCAGCCTGCTGTGGGGAGAGCCGGATGGCGGCACCAGCAAGCCAACGGTGGAGCGCCACGTGCAGACGGAAATCAAGGCGATCGTCGCGCCGGTTCCCTATTCCGAGGTTGCCCGCGATTCCTATGCGGATGGCTGGCGCAACAAGGCGGGCTGAGGCCTGATACCAACCTGACGCAACTGACCGGCCACTTTGGAATTGCGCCAGGCTCGCTTGCAGTGCGGCGCCGGTTCCGGAAACGGCCCGGCCTCGCGCAGGCCAGGCATGACATGGCTCTGGAGATGCAGAGCAAGCCTGGCGGCTTCAGGCGGAAACTCGATGCACAAGCGCGCCTCGATTGCCACCTTGATGAAGAAGGGGGCGATCGAGGCGCGCTGCCGCCACCCGAACATTTCGAAGCCGGCGCCGGGGCACATGATCTACCCGTATTGGCTGCGCAAGCTGCCGATCGTGCGGCCCAGCCAGGTCCGGGAGACTGGCGGCCTCGCCCCACTCGGTCCCCCAGCCTGCCCGCTCACGGCAACGCCGCTCGCCCGGCCATGGAACACCCCGAAGCACAATTCCCGATAAGGCCGTGCGCGCGGCCTGCGGGGTACTCCATGTGACGATTCCGTGCGCAAGCACCCAGAATCCTTCGACATGCGGGCGTTAGAGTCATCGCCAAGACGCGCCGAAAGCGGGCGTCCGCTCAGCATTGCAATGCGTTCAACAGCCTTGCTCGTTTTTCCGTGCCGCGATGATCGCGCGGGCGTCGGTAAGGTCCTGCGGCTTGTCGACATCGACTGCAGCCAGCCCGTCGCGGGCGGGGATAAGGCGGGCGGCTATGCCGATGCGGCGGCCGAGCCCTCCGATCGCTTCAGCAAGCGTCAGGCGCCCCAACGCATAGCTGACGAGCATTCCCGCGCCGAGTCGGGCAGCAATGCGCCAGGGGCGTTTGCGGTCGGCCTCCACCATCTTCCAGGTCTCGATCGCCGCACTTGCCCGCTCGCTGGCCAGGAGGAACAGATTGCAGCCCGACCATTGCCCATCGGCGAAGCGCAAGTAAGTGCGGCGGCTGCCGGGCATGGCCGCTTCGATATCCTCGCGCCGGGCAAGGAGAACGGCGACGTCGGCATCCGGCGGCGTGTCCGCTGCGAAATCGCGGAGCCATTCGGGGCGCAGCAGGGCGTGGTCGGCTGTCGTCACCAGCAGCGGTGCGCCGAGTTTTTCCAGGCCGATGGCAACGCTGGCGCTGGGGCCGCTGGCGGATAGCAGAACCTCGCAGCCGAGGTCACGGGCAAGGTCCATGACTTGCGGGTCCGAGGCGGACACGGCGATCCGCTCGATCCCCGCCTCGCGCAGGGCATCGACGACGCGGGCGAGCATGGTCCGGCCTTCCAGCTTTACCAGGGCCTTGTGCCAGACGCCTTCGGAAGCGGCTACCGGATCTGGCGGGCCGGGCCGCGAGCCGGCGAGGATCAGGGCAGCAGGCATCATGCGGTGCGGTCCCTGGCCTTGCGGTGGCGCCAGACCTGCCAGAGCACGCCGGGTGCGGCGAGCACTGGATGGCGTTCGCGCCAGGGGGTTATCGCCACAGGTACGCCGGTATGGCGCTCGATCTTCCACGCCGCATAGCGCGCGGCTCCGTCGAATGTGGTGGAGGCCTTGAGCAGGCGCAGCACGTTGTAGGGTTTACCCAGCCGCTGGCGTTGCTTCCACCAGCCGAGCAGGCGCGCGCGATCGGGTGGCGACATGGCGGGACGGATCGTGCCGCCCGCGCCGCGGGCGAAGCCGATGTCTTCCGCCATCAGTGCAAGCGGAAGCAGCCCGTCGAAGTGGGCGCGGTTGGCGGCCAGGATCGAATCCTCGCGCCCGGCCTTCTCCACGCGGAATTCTGCGGCATAGGTCGCGCGGAACAGCGCGCGCCAGTAATCGTCGGGCGTGCCGGAGGCAGGGCCTAGCGCCACGGAAAGGCGCGCGGCAGTGCGGGCGGCCTGCGATACGGCTTCGGCGATCGCCTCACCCGCTTGCGGATCGCGTTCCCATGCCAGCGCGCAGGGCTGGACGAAGCGGGCCCAGATCGTGGTGTCGAGGCGTTCTCCGGCCGCGGCGGAGCGGAAGGTCTCCAGTGCCATCGTGGCCACTTTGGCGCGCAGGGTCACGCCCTTGTGTATCCATTCGTGATAGCTGACGCGCGGCCAGATCTTCTCTTGCTGCGGCCCTTGCGTCAGCACGTAGAAATCGAGCACGCCGTCCAGCGATCCGGTGCGCAGGTTGGAACCGTAGAACAGCACGCCCAGCGCATCGACCGGCGCGAGCCGCTCGGCAAAGGCGCGCACTGCGGGCTCGACCGGGCGGGTCAGTGCCGCCGCGATGCGTGCCTCGAGTGTTTCGGAACCGTCGCGGTCTTCGCTCATGCCGCCATGCTCCGGCAGGGGCGCCCGGAAATCAAGCGGCCCCGGTGGAGAAATCAGGGGACGACGAAGGTCAGTTGCGGGCCTTCGTCCAGCACATAGCGGCCAGCGGGGAACGCCTCGCCGTCCAACACGAACGTGCCGCCCAGATCCATTGCGATATCGCTCGCGTAGAGCCGGTGCAGGCCCCGGCGTTCCATGAAGCGGCCGAACAGACCGAACATCACGGCGGGAACCAGCATCAGCAGCAGGCGCGAGGGCCAGTCCAGCGACAGCACCTTCAGTCCCGGCGGGGCATTGCGGCCAAAGGGGCGCGCACCCAGCGGAAACCGTTCGAACGTGGTGGAGATGGTCAGAAAGCGTTCGTCGGGCGCCCCCGGACCGGTGCGGGGCAGGTCACGTCCGGTGACGCGGTCCACCAGCCGGGTGCGGGGGCTGGCGCGCCAGGGGTTGCCGTTGCGGCCGAACACGGCCTGGATCACGGTCCACAGGATCGTCAGGCCCACGGCGAAGCTGTTGAAGGCGCCGCGACGGTGCGCTTCCTGCCCGGCCTCGGTGGCCAGCGAAAAAGCGCCGGTGCCCATGATGAAGCCCTTGATCGTAGCGCCGGTCGCGTTCCCATCGGCATCGACCGGCGTAACGCGCAGCGGGCGGCGGGTGCAGGTTTTGCCCTTGTGCGCGGCGGCCAGTGCTTCCGCCAGCGTCCAGCGGTTGGGCAGGCCGAGGTCCACCGTCAGGGCGTTGGTCTTGCCCTTGGGCAGGACGATCAGCGCGGGCCAGTCATCATCGCCATAGATATCCGCGCCGCAGGTCAACACGTCGCGCACGGTTCCGTCGCCGCCGTCGATCACCAGGTAGTCGATGCCGCGCCGTGCGAAACCGGACAGCGTATGGAGCAATTCCTCGCGCGTTGCCGGGGTTTCGGTCAGGATGTTGGAGCATTCCGCCATCTCCGGCGCAATGCCCCGATTGCGGTGGCTGCGCGGGTTGCGGATGATACCGACAAGCGGAACCGCAGGCGCCCGGCGCGCAAAATTATTTTTTTGCGGGCGGGACCTGCGGAGATGTGCCTTCGGCGACGTCTTGAATTCGTAGATATTTCCGTACACGGGGCCGCATATAGCGATCACCTCGTGAAAAAGCACGCCACTATCACATGAATCGCAGATAAATTATGCATTTTTGTGACGTTTCTCACGGATTTCCCGGGCGCACAGGCCCTGTTCCGATTTCCCACTATGGAAGTCAGTGCGAACGCAGGCGGTCCACGATGGCTTCCCCGGCGGCCTTGAAGCGAGCGTGGGAATAGCGTTCGAGTACGCGCGCCTGGGCTGCGCGGCCCATCCCGACCAGAGCATCCGGCCCTTTCAGCAGGAACGTGCGCAGCGCTTGCGCAAGCGCGGCATCGTCACCGGGCGGCACGATCAGGCCAGTTTCCTCGGCCACCACCGTAAAGGGCAGTTCGCCGGTCGCCGAAACGATCACCGGCAGGGCTGCCTGCATCGCCTCATGGGCCGCGATGCAGAACCCCTCGCGCCGCGAGGGCTGGAGATAGGCGTGCAGACCGGCCAGAAAATCGCGCGGGGTCCCGGTGAAGCCGGTCCACTCAAGCCAGTGTTCGACTTCTGCTGCGCGGGCGGCAGCCTTGAGTTCGGCCTCGTGGGCGCCTTCGCCTGCTATGGAAATGCGAAAGGGAACCGGCGGCGTGAAGCCCTCGCGGCGCAGCCGGTCCAGCGCGGCAATGAGGATATCGTATCCCTTGGCCGGGTGCAGACGTCCCAGGCTCCCCAGCCGGAGAGTCTCCCCGGGTTGCCACGGATGGCTGACCGGAGCCAAGGGATCGGCATGGAAGATCGGCCAGGTGAAGAGCCGGTCGGGCTCCACCCGCAGGCGCCTCAGCGTGAGTTCGGCGACCTGATGCGAATCGGCCACCCAGATCGCCGAGCGGTTGCGCCCCCAGCGCAGCAGGCGTTCGTTCCACGGCTTGAGATAGGCGTTGTGCTGCCAGGACACGACCGGCAGATGCAGCCGGGCCCCGGCGATCTGGCCCAGCAGGGTTGCCCGCGAGAGCGAGGTCCACAACTGCGTCGCGCCCCAGGCCCGGGCTTCGCCATCCAGCCAGCGCAGGGCGGCAAAGTGATCCTTCTCGCCGCCTTCGCGCACGGTGACGTCGATCCCGGCGGCTTCGATGGCGGGTAGGGCCTTGCCGTTGCGCCGGGTGAGGGCCAGCACGCGGACTTGCGCGCCCGCGCCCTGCAGTACGCGGACGATCGCGGGCACCGGCGATGCCGCGCCGCCGCCTTCGAGAGAGTTTATGACATAGGCGATCCGCATCGCGGGATCAGTCCGCTTCACCGGAAAGCAAGCGCGTGATGGCGCGCGCTGCGCGGACCGAGGCGGGTTCGTCCGTTACGGAGAAGGTGTCGGCCAGCATGTCCCGCTGCACCGGCAGGTAGTCCGCATGCGTGGCCATCGCCTGCTCCACTGCATCGGGGATATCCGTGCCTGGGCCCATGACCGGCCCGGCGCGCCAGTGCGCATAGTCCGGATCGCCCTGCCAGCGGGTGGCGTGGGTATCGAGGAACAGGCAGGGACGCGGACGGTAGAGGAATTCGTAGATCTGGCTGCTGACATCGCCGATATAGACATCGGCCATGTTGGTATAGGTCATGTCGGTCGAGGCCTTGGAGCCCGGATCGATCAGCATGTTCGAGGCTTCGGCAAAGCGCGGTGCCGGCAAGTGCATCCGCCGGATCGCGGGGGGGCTGATCGTCACGGTCCACTTGCGCGCGAACATCATGACGTGCGGCGCGAAGATGAAGTTGAACTTGTCCGAGCGGAGGAAGGCTTCCAGCACCGTCTCGCCCATTTTGTACCAGCTTGACAGCCGGGGCGAGGGGTGGGGATTGTAGAGCACCACCGGCCGCGCCGGATCGGCAAAAGGCAGATCGGCGCGATTGCGGCTGCACAGATCGAACTTGGAATAGCCGGTCACGCGGATGCGGGCGGGATCGACCCCGGCATCGGTTTCCAGGCGGCGCGCGATCTTGGGGCCGGCCACCAGCACCAGATCGAACAGCGCGCTTTCCTTGCTGAACCCGATCGCCCGGTCGCCCGCGCCATGGCGGGTGTGGATCAGCTTGAGCCTGTCCAGTCCATAGCGGGTCTTGAGCAGGAGCGATGTCTTTTCCGAAACCACCAGCGCGCCGAAACCGCGAAAGAAGTCCAGGTTGTCCCGGTAGATAAGCAGCTTGTGCGCCGGAATCAGGCCTTCGAACGCGCTCTTGAGCAGTTTCGAGCTTGTGGAGCGCAGGTCCAGCCGCACCAGTCTGCATTGCTCCAAGGCACTGCCGGCCAAATCGCGGATGCGCCGTTCGATCACATCTTCGGTAACCGCAAGCGTGATTTCGGCCTGCCCCGAACGGGCCAGTTCCAGCGCAATCGGCAGGCTATGGGCGATCTGGTGCGTCTGGTCGTGATTGAAGAGGAAACAGATCCGGGGCACGCCGGGCTGCTATCCGATTCGGTGCGGGATGTATAGCGGCGCCCCCGATGAGAGATGGAGGCCGCTTGTCGAGAGCGTCTTGCAGCAAGAGGCAAACTCGTCCAGACGCGCCACCATGAACGCCGCGGCGCAAGACCGACCTGTATCCCAATCCGTATTCCGGAGCATCATCCAGAACACCGCCTGGTTGCTGGGCGGCAAGGGGTTCGGCGGTGCGCTCAGCATTGTCTATCTGGCGATCCTGTCGCGGTCGCTGGGGCTTAAGGATTTCGGGCACTTCTCGCTGATTTTCGGCACGGCGCAGGCGCTGGTGGCGATTGCCGGGTTCCAGACCTGGCAGGCGGTGGTGCGCTATGGCGCCGCTTATGTTCACGATGGCGACTGGGTCCGTTTCAGCCGTCTCAGCATGCTGTGCGGCATGATCGACGCGCTGGCGGCGATGCTGGGCTGCCTGATAGCGGTGGTGATCTTCTTCGGCTTCGCAGGGCCGCTGAACCTTAATCCCGAGTACATCGGCATGGGCTGCGCGTTCAATTGCGCGCTGATGTGGGGGCGTGTTTCCGCGCCGACGGGCATGCTGCGCGCGCTCAACCGGTTTGATCTTGCCGTCTACGTCGAGGCGCTGGTGCCGACCGGGCGCCTGATCGCGGCAGTGACGATATGGGTGCTGGGGCCGAGCGTCGGCTGGTTTCTGCTGGCCTGGGCCGTGATCGACGTGAGCTGCGCGGTCGCCTATTGGGGCATTGCCCTGAAGCTCAATCCGCGTGGGTTCGATGTCACCGGCATCCGGCAGTGGCGTCAGACCATCAGGGAAAATCCCGGGATCGAACGCTTCCTGCTGATCGTTTCTTCCGGCAGCACGCTCGATGCCGTGTACAAGCAGGGGCCACTGTTGGCCGTCGGCTATTTTCTCGGCACCAGCGCGGCGGGACTTTACCGGCTTGCCGATCAGGTGGCGCAAGGGTTCAGCAAAGTCTCCACGCTGCTGGCGCGGGCGATCTATCCCGAAATTTCGCGCGCCCGCGTCGCCACGACCAACAGCGGGTTCCGCCGGATGGTGCGCAGGATATCCATGGTTGCGTCCATAGCCGGGGGAATCGTCGTCGTTGCCGCGCTGCTGGGCGGCCAGCAACTGCTGGCGCTGATCGGCGGGGTGGACTTTGAACGCGGCGCGGTGATTCTGGTGCCGCTGGCCGTGGCATCCAGCTTCGAACTGGCCAGCGTCGCGTTCGAACCGGTGCTCCATTCCTCGGGCGTGGCCCGCTACGCGCTGTTCGGCAAGATCGTGACTGTCACAGTGCTCAGCGGTGCGATCCTCGTGTTCAAGAGCATGGGCGAAATCGGCATTGCCTGGAGCGTGGCGACGGCCGGGTCTGCCGGATACGTGGCGCTGGGAATCATGGCGCTGATGACGCTGCACCGTCTGGAGGACCCGCACGAGGCGGTTTCTTCGTCTGATGCCGGGGAAGCCAGCTCGACAGATGACTGAGGCGGGCTATCATGGCTGACATGTCCACGTCGACCCTCATTGCACAAGCCGCCGCCCTTTCCGAAACCATCGTCGCCCTGCGCCGGGCGATCCATGCCGAGCCCGAGACCGGGCTGCAAACACCGAAAACGCGCGACAAGGTGCGCAAGGCGCTGGCACATCTGCCGCTCGAATGGTGCGAGGGGCCGTCCACCACCGGTCTTGTCGCCACGCTCAAGGGCGGTGCGGGCGATGGGCCCAGCGTGCTGCTGCGCGGCGATATGGATGCGCTGCCGATGCCGGAGGAAACCGGGTTGCCCTTCGCCTCGACCGTGCCCGGCATGATGCACGCCTGCGGGCACGATGCCCACACCGCGATGCTGGCAGGCGCCGCCGAAATTCTCGCGGCCCGGGCGGACAGCCTGACGGGCGAAGTCCGCTTCATGTTCCAGCCGGGGGAAGAGGGCTATCACGGCGCCCGCTTCATGCTGGAGGACGGTTTGCTGGGCGGCGAAGGGTTTGACCGGCCGCTGCCTGATGCCGCTTTTGCACTTCATGTGATGCCCAATGCGCCGCACGGTCTTGTCGGCGGGCGAGTCGGGCCGTTGCTGGCAGCGGCGGACGAATTGCGGATCACTGTGACCGGGCGCGGCGGCCATGCCTCGATGCCGCATGACACGCTCGATCCGGTGCCGGTCGCTTGCGAAATCGTCAGTGCCATCCAGACCATGGTGGCGCGTCGTTTCAGCGTGTTCGATCCGGTCGTCGTTTCGATCTCGAAGATCGAGAGCGGCACGGCGCATAACGTCGTGCCCGATTCGGCGCGGATGGTCGGCACCATGCGCACGCTGTCGGCGGCCAGTCGCGCGCGGCTGAAGGAAGAACTCCCGCTGCTGGTGGCGGGAATCGCCGGGGCGCATGGCCTGACGGCGGACGTGACGATCCGCGAGGGCTTTCCTGTCACCCTCTGCGATGCCGGGGCGGTCGATTTCGGCGAGCAGGTGGCGCGCACGATGTTCGGCGCCGAGAGTTTCCTGCGCCTCGCCGATCCGATCATGGGCGCGGAAGATTTCGCCTATGTGCTGGAAAAAGTGCCGGGCGCGATGTTCTTCCTCGGCGTCAGCCATGCCGGGGACGACTGGCAGAACTGCTGCGGCATTCACTCGACCAGGATGATGGTCGATGAAAGCGTGATGCCGCAGGGCGCGGCCTATCTGGCGGGTCTTGCCACGACGTTCCTGGAACGCGGCTGGGGCTGATCCCGGCGATGACCGGCCCGCGCTGGCAGTTCTGGGCAGACCGGGGCGGCACGTTCACCGATGTCGTGGCGCGGGCGCCCGATGGCCGGTTCGAACGGTTCAAGCTGCTGAGCGAGGATCCCGGCCGCTATGACGATGCGGCGGTCGAGGCGATGCGCGGATTGACGGGCGTGTGCCATGGCGATCTGCCGCCTGCCGAATTGCGGCTGGGCACCACCGTTGCCACCAATGCCTTGCTTGAAGGCAAGGGCGAGCCGGTGCTGCTGGCGATCACGCGCGGTTTCGGCGATGCCCTGCGCATCGGCACGCAGGAACGGCCCGATATCTTCGCGCGCCATATCGTGCTGCCCGAACCGCTCCATGCCGGTGTGCTGGAAATCGCTGAGCGGGTGGGGGCGGATGGCACGGTTCATTGTCCCCTCGACGAAGAGGCCGCGCGCGAAGGGCTTCAGCGGGCTTTCGACAAGGGCCTGCGCGCTGTGGCGGTGGTGTTGATGCATGGCTATCGTTTCACCGCCCACGAAGCGCGGGTGGCCGCGATTGCCCGCGAGGTGGGCTTCGCGCAGGTTTCCGTCAGCCACGAGGTGGCACCGCTGATCAAGCTGATCGCGCGCGGGGATACCACGGTGGTGGATGCGAACCTCTCGCCGGTGCTGCACCGCTATGTTTCCGGGCTGGAGGCGGGGCTGGGGCCTCACGTTGATGCGCTTTACATGCAGTCGAGCGGCGGGCTTACCACCGGCGCGGCGTTTCGCGGCAAGGATGCGATCCTCTCCGGTCCGGCGGGCGGCATCGTCGGCATGGTGGCGGTGGCGAAAGAGGCGGGGTTCGATCATGTGATCGGCTTCGACATGGGCGGCACCTCCACCGATGTCTCGCACTACGCCGGGCAGTACGAGCGCGACAGCGAGACGCGCGTGGCAGGAACCCGCGTGCGCATACCGATGATGCGGATCGAGACGGTGGCGGCGGGCGGCGGCTCGATCTGCCGTTTCAACGGGGCGGGCTTCCTTGTCGGCCCGGAAAGTGCGGGCGCGGTGCCCGGCCCTGCCTGCTACCGGCGCGGTGGTCCGCTGACGGTAACCGACTGCAACCTGCTGCTGGGCAAGCTGCGCCCGGCTCATTTCCCGCACGTCTTCGGCCCGGCGGGCGACGAGCCGCTCTCGCTGGAGGCCGCGCGCGAACGGATGGATGCGCTGCTCGCCGCCGTGCGCGAAAGCACCGGGCGGGACTTGCCGCGCGAGGAGGCCGCCGACGGTTTTCTGGAAATTGCCGTCGCCAACATGGCCAATGCGATCAAGACCGTCTCGCTGCGCCGGGGCCATGACGTCACCCGCGCCGCGCTCGTCACGTTCGGCGGGGCGGGCGGGCAGCATGCCTGCAAAGTGGCCGATGCGCTGGGGATCGCCACGGTGCTGTGCCATCCGCTGGCCTCGGTGCTTTCGGCCTATGGCATGGGGCTGGCGGACCGCAGGCTGCTGCAACAGCGCACGCTCGCCGTGCCGCTCGATGCCGGGGGCATGTGCGCCATCGAAAGCGCTGTGGCCGAACTGGGCGAAGCGGCGCGCGCCGGGCTGGAAGCGCAGGGGCTGGCCGCCGATGCGATCAGCACCGTGGCCACGCTGGCGATCCGGCCCAAACGCAGCGACAATGCCGTCGAAGTGCCGTTCGGCTCGCTCGATGCCCTGCGTGCAGTCTTTCGCGCCACGCTGGCCTTGCCGGCGGTATCGGCGCCTCCCGCCGAACGGGTGACGATCTGGACCGGCGGGGCCGCGCACGATGTGCCGCTCTATCTGCGTGAGGGATTGGCCGAGGGCTTTGCCGCGACAGGCCCCTTGCTGGTGGTGGACGATGTTTCGACCACCGTGGTCGAGCCCGGCTGGGCCGTGCGCGTCGATGCCATCGGCAATCTCGTGCTGACCCGCGATGCACTGCCGCAGGCGGCGGCGGATACCCGCACCGAATGCGATCCGGTGCGGCTGGAGATCATGGGCGCGCTGTTCATGGCGATTGCCGAGGAAATGGGCGTGGCACTGCAGTTCAGCGCCAGTTCGGTGAACATCCGCGAGCGTCTCGATTTTTCCTGCGCGGTGTTCGACCGTGCGGGCAACCTCGTCGCCAATGCCCCGCACATGCCGGTGCATCTGGGATCGATGGGCGAAAGCGTGCGCACCGTGCTGCGCCGCCGGACCCGCGACGGGCGCGGGATGCTGCCGGGCGATGCCTATGCGCTCAACGCGCCGTATGACGGCGGCACGCACTTGCCCGATGTGACGGTAGTGATGCCGGTCTTCGCCGGGAGTGACGATAGCGCGCCTGCCTGGTTCGTCGCCGCGCGCGGGCATCATGCGGACATCGGCGGGATCAGCCCCGGATCGATGCCGCCGGGCAGCCGCACACTCGAAGAGGAAGGCGTGCTGCTCGACAATGTGCTGCTGGTCGATCGCGGCGCGTTGCAGGAAGCGGCGATGCGCGATCTGCTGGCATCCGGCCCCTATCCCTCACGCGCTATAGACCAGAACCTTGCCGACCTGCGCGCTCAGATCGCCGCCTGTGCGCGCGGCGCTTCGGAACTGCGGCGTATCGCGGCCGAGCAGGGGCGGGCGGTGGTCGATGCCTATATGGGCCACGCGCAGGACTACGCCGAGCAGGCGGTGCGCGCGCTGATCGGGCGCCTTGCGGACGGACACTTCACCGTGCCGATGGACAATGGCGCGCAAATCCGTGTTGCCGTTTCCATCGACCGCGAGGCACGCGGCGCCACGATCGATTTCACCGGTACCAGCGCCCAGTTGCCGGATAACTTCAACGCCCCGCTGCCGGTGGTGCGCGCCGCCGTGCTCTATGTGGTGCGCACCCTGCTCGACGATGCGGTGCCGATGAACGAGGGCTGCCTGCGCCCGATCACGCTGACCGTGCCCGAAGGCTCGATGCTCCACCCCCGGGCGCCCGCCGCCGTGGTCGCGGGCAATGTCGAGACCAGCCAGGCGATCACCGATGCGTTGTTCGCCGCATTGGGCGCCATGGCGGCCTCTCAGGGGACGATGAACAACTTCACTTTCGGCGATGCCACCCGCCAGTATTACGAGACGATCGCGGGCGGATCGGGCGCCGGGCCGGACTTTGACGGCACCAGTGTGGTCCAGACCCACATGACCAACAGCCGCCTGACCGACCCGGAAGTGCTGGAGAGCAATTTCCCGGTGCTGCTGGAAGAATTCGCAATCCGGCGCGGTTCGGGTGGCAGCGGTGCGCGCCGGGGCGGCGACGGAGCGGTGCGGCGGGTGCGGTTTCTGGAGCCGATGCAGGCGGGCATCCTCGCCAGCCGCCGCACATTCGCGCCGTTCGGGCTGGCGGGCGGAGAAGACGGCGCACCCGGCCGCAACCGGATCGAACGGGCGGACGGCACCGTGGAGGAACTGGGGGCGACGGCTTCGGTCAGCCTGCGCGCGGGCGATGTCTTCGTGATCGAGACGCCCGGCGGTGGCGGCTACGGGGCCGGATAGGCTACTCGATGCGGTACACGCGAAAGGCGATGTTCTGCCAGTCCTCGCCGCGCAGGATCAGGTTTTCGATCGGGCGGCCTGCCGGCTCGCGCCGCGCTGCCCGGCTTGAGGCTTTGATCCGGAACGGCGTCACGTCCTTGAGCACCACGACGGCGGGCAGTTTCTTGGAATCGCGCACCAGGCTGGTGACAATGCCCTCATAGCCGAGAGTGTAGCCGTTCTGCTCGGTCCGGGTCAGCACATAGGCGGTGATGAAGGCTTCCGGGCCGCGGGCGTGGCGCAGCAGGTCTGTCAGCGGACCATAGAAGATCGAGAGTCTCCCCGCGCCGCGCACGATCTCGCCCGTCAATATGCCGAATCCGGCGGCTGTCAGGTTCAGCATGACGAGCCCTGCGAAAACCGCGAATTGTTCTTCGCGGCTGTCCAGCCCCGGGCTGCCGCTGCGCAGCACGCTGTAGGGATCGGCCAGGGGTAGCGGAATGCAGGGATGGTCCGAGGAAACCAGCCAGAGCCCGGTGACGTAGAGGAGATGCACGCCGATCGCGAAGCATCCAAACTGCACCAGTCCTTCGGGTGATCCCATGGAGGGCAGAACGGGGTCGGCTTCGGCGGTCTGGCCTGCGCGGTAGAAGAAGTAGACCGCGACCAGTCCGGGAAGGAGGAACGCCGCCGTCAGGATGGCGACGAGGGACGTTCCCAGCATCGCTTCGTGCTGTCAGTCTTGGCGTTTCGAGCGCAAGTCGGGGCGGCGGATGACGAACACGCCATCTTCCCGCCGTTCGGCGGCTTCTTCCACCTCGATCCAGCTGCCCTTGAACGCGCGGAATACGCGGTTGGCAGTTTCGATCGATGCGTCCGAGTTGATGCGGCCCAGATTCATGCGTTCAATATAGTATAATCGCGGGGGTTTGAGAAGCCTTACGCCTTCACGTCCGCCCACTCGGGGTGCTTGTCGAAAGCCGCCACCACATAGCTGCACACCGGACCGATCTTGAATTGGTTCTCGCGCGCGTCGGCGACCATGGCTTCCACCAGCCGCCCGGCGACGCCGCGGCCGCCGATCGCGGGCGGGACCAGCGTGTGTTCGGCATAGTGCACGCCGTCGCGCTCCGCCCAGGTCAGGCGGCCGATGGCGTCGTTGTCCGCGATATGCGCGCGGTATTCGCCGGAGGGACCGTTTTCGTGCTTGATGATAGTCACACCGACCATGGGTTCTCCTTGATGCGCCCGGACTTGCGTATGGGAACGCTTGACGGCGGACGTGCCGCCTCTCAGGGCATATGGCCATGCAGTTCCTTTCCGACAATGCCGCCGCTGTCCATCCCGCCGTCTGGAAGGCGATGATCGCCGCCGACGCCGCCGATGCGCCTTATGACGGCGATGGGCTGAGCCGCGAGCTCGACGCAGCGTTTTCCGCGCTGTTCGGGCGTGAGTGCGCGGCGCTGTGGGTGGCGACAGGAACGGCGGCGAATTGTCTGGCGCTGGCCTCCATGGTGCCGCCGCACGGGGCGGTGGTCTGCCACCGCGAGGCGCATATCGAGATGGACGAGGGCGGCGCGCCCGGTTTCTACCTGCATGGTGCCAAGCTGCTGCTGGCCGATGGCGCGGGGGCGAAGATTATGCCGGAGGCCGTCGCGGCGGTCATCGATCCGATCCGGGACGGGGTGCACCAGGTGCAGCCTCATGCCGTCTCGATCACGCAGGCGAGCGAATACGGCTGTGTTTACCGGCCCGGGGAGCTGTCTGCACTGGCGGCCTTTGCGAAGGAACGCGGGCTGGGGCTGCATGTCGATGGCGCACGCTTTGCCAATGCCGTGGCGTTTCTGGGCATTGCGCCTGCCGAGGCTTGCGCCGGGGCCGATGCGCTCAGCTTCGGGTTCGTGAAGAACGGCGGCATGAGCGCCGAGGCCGTGGTGTTTTTCGATCCCGAGGCCGCGCAAATGATCCGCTTTCGCCGCAAGCGGGCCGGGCACTTGCAGTCGAAGGGCCGGTTTATGGCCGCGCAGATTCTGGCGATGCTCGAAGGGGATCTGTGGATCGACAATGCCCGTGCCGCCAATGCGGCCGCGGCGGAAATCGGCGCGGCGGCGGGCGGGCGTCTGCTTCATCCGGTAGAGGCGAACGAAGTGTTTCTTTCATGCACGGCCGCCGAGCGGGCTGCGCTGCGCGGGCAGGGCTTCGGCTTTTACGACTGGGGCGACGATGCGGCGCGGCTGGTCGCGGCATGGGATGCCCGGGCGGAGCATGTCTTCGCGCTGGCGCGTGCCATTTCCGCTCTGTGAGCGCCCGGTCATGAGCGGCCACGCCGCCCCTTCTTTCCTGCGCCCGGCGGTGTTTCTGCCCTTTGCGCTGGTCTCGCTGATCTGGGGATCGACCTGGTGGGTGATTACCGGACAGATCGATGGTGTGCCTGCAAGCTGGTCTGTCGCCTGGCGCTTCCTGCTGGCGACTCCGGCGATGTTCATGGTGGCGCTGGCGATGGGCAAGAGCCTGCGGCTGGGGCGTAGCGGGCAGATGCTGGCGTTTCTGGTAGGCGTGACGCAGTTCTGCGGGAACTACAATTTTGTCTATCGGGCCGAGCTGCACCTGACTTCGGGCATCGTGGCGGTCATGATCGCGCTGCTGCTGGTGCCGAACACGGTGCTGGCGCGGGTGCTGCTCAAGCAGCCGGTTACGCGGCGGTTCGTGGCGGGCAGCGTGATCGCGATCGCCGGTATCCTGCTTTTGCTGCTGCACGAGGCGCGTGAGGCCCCGGTGCAGGGCAAAGTGGCGCTGGGCGTTGGCTTCGCGCTGATCGCGATGCTTTGCGCGTCGGTCTCGAACGTGATGCAGGCGAACGAGACGGGGCAGCGCTTGCCGATGGTCAGCCTGCTGGCCTGGGCCATGCTCTACGGGACGGCCTGCGATGTGGCCCTGGCGTGGATCACCGCCGGGCCGCCGGTGGTGCCGGTCAGTCTGGGGTACTGGCTCGGCACCGGCTATCTCGCGCTGTTCGGATCGGTCGTGACTTTTCCGCTCTACTACACGCTGATCCGCCAGCTCGGCGCGGGCAAGGCCTCGTACAACGGCGTGGTGGTCGTGGTGATCGCCATGCTGCTCTCGACCGTGCTGGAGAGCTACCGCTGGACGCCTGTGGCAATGGCTGGCGCAGTGCTGGCGATGGCGGGGCTCATCGTCGCTCTCAGCGCGCGCAAGCCCGCTGCGTAATCGGGATAGCGCGGGCGCCAGCCGAGCACGCGCTTCGCCTTGCCGTTCGCCACGCGCCGGTTCTCGGCATAGAACGCGCGCGCCATGGGGGATAGGTTCGCCTCGTCCAGCGATTGCAGCGGTGGCGGCGCAAGGCCGAGCAGGCGGCAGGCTTCCTCGACCAAGCGGTTCTGGGCACAGGGCAAGTCATCGGCGAGGTTGTAGGCGCCCGGCGGGGCCTGGAGCCCGGCGAACACCCCGGCGGCGATATCGTCGACGTGAACGCGGCTGAAGATCTGCCCCGGCAAGGCGATGCGGTGCGCGCGGCCCTCGCGCACCCGCTCCAGCATCGAGCGGCCGGGGCCGTAGATCCCGGGCAGGCGATAGACCCGCGCGCCCAGCGCCAGCCACGCCGCATCCGCCTCGCTGCGTTCGCTGCGGCGGCCGGTGCCGGTGGGCGCCGATTCGTCCACCCAGGCGCCGTCCGCATCGCCGTAGACGCCGGTGGAGGAGAGGTAGGAGAGCGGCTTGCCCGTGAACGCGCCGCCATAGCGTTCCAGCACCGGGTCAAGCGCCTCGCCGCGCGCTTCCCTGCCCGGCGGGACGGAGGAGAGCACGTGATCGGCATCGGCGAGCGCCATGCGCACGGTGCCTTCGTCCTCGAACGCCAGCGTGCCGCTGCGCCCGGTCGAGATCACTTCCCAGCCGCACGCTTCCAGATCGCGGGCGATGACTTGCGCGGTATAGCCGAGGCCGAAGATGAGCATGCGGGGCATGGCGCCCGTCTAGCAGCGCGGGGCACCGGTGCAAATTTCGCCGTGTCCGCGCTGGCAATCGCCCGGGGAAGGTCTAATTAGACAGGTATGGACATCGCCAGCAGACCCGCCGAGCCCGTGGAGAACACTCAGATAGCGGATGCCGCGTCGCCGCCGCATTCGCCGCCCGTCATCCGCCGGGAGGACTATCAACCGCCCGCATGGCTGGTGCCGGAGATCGGGCTGGATTTCGCGCTTGGCATCGATGCCACCGCGATTACCTCGAAACTGAAAGTGGTCCGCAATCCGGAGGGCAGCGGGGATGCCACGCTGCGTCTCAACGGCGATCAGATCGCGCCGCTGGCTGTGCGCGTCGATGGCGCGGCGGTGAATGACTGGCGCCTCGATGGGGCTGACTTGCTGATCGATCTGCCCGGCGCGGAGCACATCGTCGAGGTGGAAACCCAGGTGAACCCGGCGGCGAACAGCCAGCTTATGGGCCTCTATGCCTCGAACGGGATGCTGTGCACCCAGTGCGAGGCGGAAGGCTTCCGCCGCATCACTTTCTTCCCTGACCGGCCCGATGTGCTGTCGGTCTATTCGGTGCGGATGACGGGCGACAAGGCGCAGTTCCCGATCCTGCTCTCCAACGGCAACTGCACCGCGCAGGGCGAGGGGGCGGACGGCACCCATTGGGCCGAGTGGTATGATCCATGGCCCAAACCGAGCTATCTCTTCGCGCTGGTGGCGGGCGATCTGGTGGCCAACCATGCCACCTTCACGACGATGTCCGGCCGCGAGGTCGATCTCAATATCTGGGTTCGCCCGGGAGACGAGGGGCGCACCCAGCACGCGATGGATTCGCTCATCGCCTCGATGAAGTGGGACGAGGAGACTTTCGGGCGCGAATATGACCTCGACCTGTTCAACGTGGTCGCCGTCTCCGATTTCAACATGGGGGCGATGGAGAACAAGGGGCTCAACGTCTTCAATACCCGCTATGTGCTGGCCGATCCCGAAACCGCGACCGACGGCGATTACGATGCGGTCGAAGGCGTGATCGGGCACGAATACTTCCACAACTGGTCG
>JARROF010000004.1:51562-59398 GCA_037384205.1 Novosphingobium sp.
GCCGGGACTGGTTCCAGCTCAGCCTCAAGGAAGGCTTCACGGTGCTGCGCGATCAGCTTTTCAGCGCCGACATGGGCAGCGCGGCGGTCAAGCGGATCGAGGATGTGCGGGTGCTGCGCTCTGCCCAGTTCCCGGAGGATTCGGGACCGCTGGCGCATCCGATCCGGCCTGATTCCTATCAGGAAATCAGTAATTTCTACACCGCCACGGTCTACAACAAGGGCGCCGAGGTGATCCGCATGATGCGCACCATGGCGGGTCCCGCGCAGTTCCGCAAAGGCACCGACCTCTATTTCGAGCGCCACGATGGCGAGGCGGCTACGTGCGAGGATTTCGTGCGGGCCATAGAGGATTGCGTGGGCCTCGATCTTACGCAGTTCCGTCTGTGGTATTCGCAGGCGGGAACGCCGCAGGTCGCTGTTACGTTGAAGCATGAAGGCACCACCGCCACGCTGCATCTGTCGCAGACGGTGCCCGTCACGCCGGGCCAGCCGGACAAGCAGCCGGTGCCGATCCCGCTGCGCATCGGCCTGTTCAACCGGGACAGCAAGGAACACACCGGCGAACAGCTGATTGTGCTCACCAAGACGAGCGACACTTTCGTGTTCGACGATTTCGACCATCCGCCGGTACTGTCGATCAACCGGGGCTTCTCGGCCCCCGTCTCGATCGAGTTCGAGCGGCCGCTGGAGGATCTGGTGTTCCTGGCCGCGCACGACGATGATCCCTTCGCGCGTTACGAGGCGATGCAGAGCCTTGTCGTCCAGCATCTGGTCGCGGCGGTCAGCGGCGCGCTGGACGAGGCAGGGCGGGCCGAAGGGCGGGCCGCCATCGGCGAGGCTTTCGCCGCGATCGTGACCGATCCCGCGATTGAAGACCTGATGCGCGGCGAGCTGATGATCCTGCCCGCCGAAAGTTATCTGGCCGAACAGATGCTGATTGCCGATCCCGGCGCGATCCATGTCGAGCGCGAAGCGCTCAAGGCATGGCTGGGCCGCGAATATGCACAGATCCTTGGCGCGCTGCACGACCGTGCGGTGGCGGTGCCCTACAGTCGCGATGCCGCCGCCCGCGGCGCGCGCAAGATCAAGAGTCAGGCGCTCGGCTACATTGCCGCGGGCAACAATGCGGAAGGTGCCCGCCGCGCCATTGTGCAATATCGCGCGGCCGACAACATGACCGACCGTCAGGGCGCCGTGCTGGTCCTCGCCAGCCTCGACGTGCCCGAGCGCGCGGAAGCGCTGGCCGACTTCCACAGTCGTTACGAGAGCAATGCCCTTGTCATCGACAAGTGGTTCTCACTGCAGGCGGGTTCGTTCCACCCGGAAGTGCTGGCGAATATCCGCGCGCTGGCCGAGCATCCCGATTTCACGATGACCAACCCCAACCGGGTCCGCGCGCTCTATATGGCGGCGGCGGTCAATCCCAAGGCATTCCATGACGAGAGCGGCGAGGGCTATCGCCTGATCGGCGATCTCATCCGCCGTCTCGATCCCATCAATCCGCAGACAACGGCGCGCTTTGTGCCTTCGCTGGGGCGCTGGCGGCGGATCGAGCCGGTTCGTGCGGCGATGATGCGTGAAGAGCTGCTGAAGATCGCGGCCATCCCCTCGCTGTCGCGCGATGTCCGCGAGCAGGTGACCAAGAGCCTTGACTGAAACCGTTGAAGTGAACCGTGCAGGTCTGCTCGAAGGCGTGCCGCACGGGTTTCTGGGCCGTAAGGGCGGAGCCAGCACTGGCGATGTAGCCGGCCTCAATGCGGGGCCCGGGTCAGGCGATGATCCGGCGCTGATTGCCGAAAATCGCCGGCGGGCCGTGGAAGCGGTACTGCCCGGCGCACGGCTGGTGACGGTCTATCAGGTTCACTCGCCGGATTGTGTCGTAGCCGGAGCCGATCTTTGGGACGACAATGACCGCCCCCGCGCGGATGCGCTTGTCACTGACCGGCCGGGCCTGTTGCTGGGCATTCTCACGGCAGACTGCGCACCGGTGCTGCTGGCGGACCGTGATACGGGTGTTGTCGGTGCCGCGCATGCGGGCTGGAAAGGGGCCGTCGGCGGCGTGACCGATCGTACCGTGGAGGCGATGGAAGCACTCGGTGCCCGCCGCGAGCGGATCGTTGCGGCGGTCGGGCCCTGCATCGCCCGGCGTAGCTATGAAGTCGACGAGGCGTTCCACGCCCGGTTTCTGGCCGATGACGAGGGCAATGCCGTTTTCTTTGCCGCCGGGCGCGCAGGACACTGCCAGTTCGACCTTGAAGCCTATGTCGCTGCCCGTCTTGCCGGGGCCGGAATCGGGCGTGTCGAGGCGCTGGGGCTCGATACCTATTCGGCGCCCGACCGCTTCTATTCGTTCCGCCGGGCCACGCATCGAGGCGAACCGAGCTATGGACGGCAAATCTCCTTGATTGGATTGCGCTAAGTCAAAACGTTGGCGGACGCGGCCTTCTACAAGCCGCGAAGGTTGCCGCCTCTTGGACTACCGGCCAAAAAGGCGGTTGGCACGGCTGTATTTCGTGTATATCAGGCCCGCGAAGTCGGTGGTGGGAGAGGGTGCGCCCGCTTCTCGTATCGGCTTGGGGGATCAGGGGCGGTCTTCGGCTGTTATAGTATGCTGTCGGTCCCCCGGCAGTGGGTGTTCGTAAGCAAGGCAAGGGCTTGGCATGGCAGAAGAAGATGGCGTGCGTCGGCGCGATTTCATCAATATCGCCGCAGTAAGCGCGGCAGGTGTCGCTGGCGTGGGTATCGTTATCCCCCTGGTAAGCCAGATGTCGGCTTCGGCCGACGTTCTCGCGGCTTCCTCCAGCGAAGTCGATATTTCCGCGATCAAGCCGGGGCAGGCGATCAAGGCGGTGTTTCGCAAGCAGCCGGTCTTCGTGCGCAATCTGACGCCGAAGGAAATTGCCGAGGCTAACGCCGTGCCGCTTTCGATTTTGCGCGATCCCCAGACGCTTCAGGAACGCACCAAGGAAGGCCATGAAAACTGGCTGATCACCATGGGCGTGTGCACGCACCTGGGCTGCGTTCCCCTCGGCGCTGGCGAAGGCGAGAACCGCGGCGAGTTCGGCGGCTATTTCTGCCCCTGCCACGGTTCGGTTTACGATACCGCCGCCCGCATCCGTAAGGGCCCCGCGCCCAAGAACCTTGAGGTTCCGGAATACGAGTTCACCTCCGATACCGTCGTCAAGATCGGTTAAGGGCAAGCGAGAGGGCAACGAAAATGAGCTTTCCCTGGACCAAGGAATATACGCCGTCGCATCCCTTCATGAAGTGGATGGATGAAAAGCTTCCCGTGCCGCGGCTGATCTACAACGCCGTCGGTGGCGGTTATGAGGTTCCGCGCAATCTCAACTATTTCTGGAACTTCGGCTTCCTTGCCGGTCTGTGCCTGGTGATCCAGATCGTGACCGGCATCGTCATGGCCATGCACTATGCGGCCAACACGGGCATTGCCTTCGATACGATCGAAATGACCGTGCGCGACGTGAACTGGGGCTGGATGTTCCGCTACGCCCACGCCAACGGCGCATCGGCATTCTTCGTCGTCATCTACATCCACATCTTCCGCGGCTTCTACTACGGCTCGTACAAGGCGCCGCGCGAAATGGTGTGGCTGCTCGGCGTCGTGATCTTCCTGCTGATGATGGCCACCGCGTTCATGGGCTACGTGCTTCCCTGGGGCCAGATGAGCTTCTGGGGCGCCAAGGTCATTACCGGCCTGTTCGGGGCCATCCCGTTCGTGGGTGAACCGCTGCAGCAGTGGCTGCTCGGCGGCTTCGCGCCGGACAACGCCGCGCTCAACCGCTTCTTCTCGCTGCACTACCTGCTGCCCTTCGTGATCCTGGGTGTCGTCATCCTGCACATCTGGGCGCTGCATATCCCGGGCTCGTCGAACCCGACCGGTGTCGAGATCAAGAGCGAGAGCGATACGGTTCCGTTCTATCCCTACTACGTCGCCAAGGACGGCTGGGCGATCGGCGTCTTCGCCATTGCGTTCGCCGCGATGGTGTTCTTCTTCCCGAACGCTCTGGGCCACCCGGACAACTACATTCCCGCCAACCCGATGAGTACGCCTGCGCACATCGTTCCCGAATGGTACTTCTGGCCGTTCTACGCGATCCTTCGCGCCTTCACGCAGGACTTCTTCTTCATCCCGGCCAAGCTGATGGGCGTGCTGGCGATGTTCGGTGCGATCCTGGTCTGGTTCTTCCTGCCCTGGCTCGACAAGTCGCCGGTCCGTTCGGGCTCCTACCGCCCGACGTACAAGAAGTTCTTCTGGTTCGGCCTGATCCCGGCGATGGCAGTGCTGTTCTATTGCGGCGGCGCTCCGGCGGCGGAGCCCTATGTGATGTTCAGCCAGATTGCCGCGCTGTACTACTTCGCGCACTTCCTGATCATCCTGCCGGTGGTTTCGGCGATCGAGAAGCCGCTGCCGCTGCCCTACTCCATTACCGAGGCTGTCCTTGGGAAGGACGAAGGCGCCGAACTGGCTCCCTCGGCGTGATCAACAGCTAGAACGAAAGACGAAAGACATGGCACGCATTCTCTCGATCCTCGTCGGGCTGTTCTTCACGGTAGCCCTGGCATGGTCCTTCGGTAAGGGCGCTTACACGCAGATTACCGAACCGCCCGCGCCGACCGCCGAGCACGAATTCCACCTTCATCCGAAGAAAGTGGAATTCGCCAGCGACGGTGCATTCGGCAAGTTCGACCAGCAGCAGTTGCAACGCGGCTTCCAGGTCTACAAGGAAGTCTGCTCGGCCTGCCACTCGCTCAGCCACGTTGCCTTCCGCGATCTGGTGCAGCTTGGTTACAGCGACGCCGAAGTGAAGGCCATTGCGGCCGGGTTCTCCGTTCCGGGCATCGATCCGAATACGGGTGAGGCCACCATGCGCCCCGGCACGCCGACCGATTACTTCCCGAAGCCTTTCGCGAACGACATCGCTGCCCGTGCTGCCAACAACAACGCGGTGCCGCCGGATCTCTCGCTGATGACCAAGGCCCGCCACAACGGTCCGGCCTATGTCTATTCGCTGCTGACCGGGTTCACCGAACAGCCGGCCGAACTGGTGAAGGAATTCCCGGAAGCCAAGACGCCGCCCGGCCTGCACTACAACCCGTACTTCGCCAACCTCAACCTTGCCATGGCACCGCCGCTGACGGCAGACGGCCAGGTCGAATATGGCGACGGGACCAAGCCGACTGTCGACCAGATGGCCAAGGACGTTTCGGCTTTCCTGATCTGGACGGCCGAACCCAAGCTGGAAAAGCGCAAGCAGACCGGCTGGACCGTGCTGGGCTTCCTGCTCTTCGCGACGATCCTGGGCTACATGTCGTATCGCAATATCTGGGCCGGCAAGAAGCACTGAGATCCCGTTTTACCGTAATACCGAGGCGCCCCTCCATCCCGCGATGGCAGGGGCGCTTCTCATTTGAGGAAAGGCGCTCATGACTCCCGATGAGTTGAAAGCACTCGTTCGTACGATTCCGGACTTTCCCAAGCCCGGAATCCTCTTTCGCGATGTCACTACACTGATTGGCCACGGTGCGGGATTCGCGGCGGCTGCGGGGCACATGGCCGACCGTGCGCGCGAGGCCGGGGCCGAGGCGATTGCAGGGATCGAGGCGCGCGGCTTCATTTTCGGAGCGGCAGTCGCGGCCCGCCTGGGCCTGCCGTTCGTCCCTGTGCGCAAGCCGGGCAAGCTGCCCGTACCGGTGCTGGCGATGGACTACGCACTCGAATATGGCACCGATACGCTGGAGGTCGATCCGGGCGCGATCGGCGATGGGCAGAATGTTGTCCTGATTGACGATCTCATCGCCACGGGCGGTACCGCCCTTGCCGCCGTGCAATTGCTGCGCAGCGCCGGCGGTGTGGTCACAAAGGGCCTGTTTGTGATCGACCTGCCCGATCTGGGCGGCGCGGAGCGTCTGCGCGAGGCCGGACTGGCCGTGGATGCCCTGATGGGCTTTGACGGGCACTGACGCCTGTCGCAACAGCCGCAAGTCAGGCCGGAACCGAGTCTCTGGTGCTACCGGCTTTCTTTCCACCCTTCCTGCCAGCTTCTTTGCCCTCGTCAGCAAGTGCCTGGACCGCCTTAGATGTGGCGACAGTGCCCAGTTCTGCCAGCGCGAAGACGTTCGCCTCGATATAGGCCAGATCGTAGAGGTAGTTCACCATTACCCCGTGCGATTGTTTCTGCCCGTTGGGCGAAAGATCGGCATTGGCGTGGATGGCTTCCAGCCGGGCGCCATTGCCGAGATGGAAGCGTGCGACCGGGTCTGCGGGCTGACTGCCCCGGCCCTTGGCATTCACCAGATAGCGGGCGGCAAGCTGGCGCAAGTCCCGGGCGCCGGGCACTCTGGCATCGGCACCCTGTTCCTTGGCCAGCCACTTGGCGAAACCGGGAACCGGTGACAGCGTGGCGAACGTGGTGAGGTGCGGCAGTTCTTCCTTGAGCAGCCCTACCACACGCTTGATCAGGTGATTGCCGAAGGGAATACCTTTCAGTCCGACCTGGCAATTGCTGATCGAATAGAAAATCGCGCAACTCGCCTCGCGGGGAGCGATCGTTTCGCGCTCTTCGGCGATGACCTGATGGATCGCGCCGGGCAATTGCGGCGTCAGCGCCACTTCGACGAAGATCAGTGGATTGTCGCGCATCTGCGGGTGGAAGAAACCGTAACAGCGCCGATCGATCGGTTCGATGCGGCGACGCAAGTCGTCCCATCCGTGGATTTCGTGCACTGCCTCATAATGGATGATGCGTTCGAGCAGGGCTGCGGGCGAATCCCAACCGATCCGCCGCAACTCAAGGAAGCCCGCGTTGAACCATGCGGTGAAAGCGCTTTCCAACTCTCGCTCGAGGGCGGAAAGACCAGTGGAGACTGTGGATTTGGGGACGGCCAGCAGGTCCTTGCGCATGCCGATCAACCGCTGCGTGCCCTGCGGCGCAAGATTAAGCTGATTGATCAGGCGGGCGCTCGGCGTTTCGGTCGCGGCGTTGAGCGCAAGCGCTGAGGCCTCGTCTCGCTTCTCGTTCCACTTGGCGATGGCCTTGTCGATCGCCTTGGAATCGGCTGGGTGGAGATCGTGGATTCTGCCAAGAAAGTCGTGCCGGGTATCGAGGTCGGAAGCCTCGTAGAGATCGAAAAACGCCGAGGCCAGCGCCGGACCCGAGGCGCGCCCGCGCAGCGAAAGCAGCGCGTCAGCCAGATCAAGCAGGCTCTCGCTGCTATCCTGACGGGGAGCCACACCTATCCCGCGCAAAAGCTTGCCGAGGCCGGAACTCATCAGAAGATCCAGCGGGTTGCGCCGCCGTGATGCATTGGTAGTGCCTTTGGACATCCGGACCTCCTTATCCGCTGACATCGTGATACTATCACTGCCCCACTTGCGAGAGAACACGCCGATCTTGCCAGAATGGGCGCAGGTGAGCGTTATTGCGTTTCTCCGGGAGAAGAGCCGTCAAGGCGATCCTCTGGCGGAAGGCCGGGGCAAGGGCATGAGGAAAGGAATCGTCGCTTTAATGCAAGAGAGACATTGACGAAGCTGCCATCATCGTGGCAATCGGCAGCGCCTCAGCAGTCAGTTTTAATACGTGCTGTGAAACACGGTTGCCACATCAGGCCGAATTGCTTGATTTAGCGGGTATAGCTTAGTGGTAAAGCCCTAGCCTTCCAAGCTAGTTATGCGGGTTCGATTCCCGCTACCCGCTCCAGCCGCCCTCCCAGGAAGTCCGAATATGTCTCAGAAAACGGCTGTTTTCTGCGGTTTTTGACTGATATACTGTCCGGGAAGTTTTGGATATGTTCCACTCAATCTCAGGCAAATGAT
>JARROF010000005.1:0-40435 GCA_037384205.1 Novosphingobium sp.
TTTCGCCCATGAAAGCGAGGCTGCGGGCGCCGCCGGCAATCAGATGTTCGGCGGCAATGCGGCCGCCGAGCTGATTGTCCGATCCCACAGCGCAATGGATCTGGTCCTTGCTGGAACTGCCCCAGGCCACCAGCGGACGGTAGGTCCTGGCGACCCTCTCGATCACGTCGAACTGGTCCGACTGGCCGATGAGCAAGACACCGTCGACCATGCCAGAACCTGTCATCCGCTCCAGCCAGTCGCTCGTGCCGTCAGGGATAGCCCGGCTGAGCATCACATCGTAGCCCGATTCGGTCAGTTCGTCCGCCAGACATCCCAGCAGGGTCAGGAAAAACGGGTCGGAAATATGCTGACGCTGCTCGTGCCCCAAAGGGATGACGACACCGATAACGCCGGTCCGCTTGGAGCGCAGCTTGCTTGCCATCTGGTTGGGACGAAAGCCGTGTTCGCGCGCAAGTGCCTGAATGCGTTCGCGTGTTTCGGCGTTAACCAGTTCCTTGCCGGCAAGCGCGCGGGATACGGTGCCGGTGGAAACGCCGGCAAGCCGAGCCAGATCGGCAAGGGTGCGCACGGAAACAGCTGCTCCGGAATTGTCCGGCGTAGTGACGCGCTTGTCGATTTGTTCTTGCCCCGTTCCCATCGTCTGTTCTTAACACCTTGAAAGAGTCTGTGGAAGTTACTTGTCAGGTTAGGTCTGGTGCCGTCCGGCCGCTCAGCGGCTGCTGACCAGGCGTGAGTGTCCGCCGGGCCCTCCTCTTAACCATCTCCCATAACAGTGTTTCATCAGAGTTGGATATTACGACGAAAAAATTGAAATCTCCAATATCGATAAAATCCCGTTGTCCGAGAGCTCCCGCTGTCGAGGCGGCGGACGTCGTAAAAGCCGTGGAGGGGCTTGATGTATGGGATGCCTGGCCGCTGGCGATGTCCTGTGGGCATCCCCTGCCATGGCATGGCGGCGAGTTGTGGTTCGCGCTGGCAGCGCCGGTACACCACGATCCGGAAGCCCGCCACCATGTTGCCCGCATTCACGGTTTCCATCGTGTCGATGGCCGCTTCGCGCATCTTGGGCCGGTCTTTCCCGACGATTTCAGCCCGGGTAGCCGGGAGTGGTCGGGCTCGGCAACGATAGAAGACGGAACGATTACGCTGTTCTTTACGGCGGCCGGTGCGCGTGGCGAGGAACGCGTTTCGTTCCGGCAGCGTATTTTCGCGAGCACGGCACAATTCTGCGAGAGCGGAGAGGCTTTCGCGGGCTGGTCCGAGCCCATCGAGATTGTGCGCCCTGAGGACGGGCACTACATGGCCGAACATGAGGCGACCGGGTGTCCGGGGGAGATCAAGGCCTTTCGCGATCCCGCACCGTACAGAAGCCCCGATGGAAGAGAATACCTGCTGTTCTCGGCCTCCTCAGCCGCTGTCCCCGGTCGCTACAATGGCGTAATCGGCTGCGCGGTGCGGGAAGCGGACGGAGGCTTCCGCAAGCTGGCGCCGCTTGTCGATGCCTGCGGCACGAACAACGAGCTGGAACGGCCGCATATCGTCGAGCATGCGGGGCAGCTTTACCTGTTCTGGTCAACTCAATCCCGGGTGTTTGCTCCCGGGATCGATGCGCCGACCGGCCTCTATGGCGCCGTTGCCCGCGATATCGACGGGCCCTGGCAATTGCTCAACGGCCATGGCCTCGTCTTCGCTAATCCCGAAACCGAACCGTTTCAGGCCTACAGCTGGTGGGTCCTGCCCGATCTGACGGTTGCCGCATTTATCGACTATTGGGGGATTAACGATCCCTCGGCGAGCGAGAAGCCCAAGGGACGGCGCCACTTTGGCGGGACGTTCGCTCCCTTTCTCCGTCTGCGGCTGGAGGGCGGCACCGCTGTGCTGGCTGAAGATGCTGTGTGAACATTCGTCCCGGAGCTCAGGTTTGGCCTGAACGAATGTTGTGCAGTTTGGGAATCGTGTTACATCGCAAGCAGGACTGTTCGCGCTGATCCTGGCGCGGGGTCGCAACCATCACCGGGACATTGTGTTTTGATTCCCTAAGTCTGCGCTTCAGGACCGATCGCCACTCCGCTTGTGAGAGGGCCTGCGAACGGCCGTTTTCCCAGCTTCCGGCGCTGCCGTGCGGATGGCACGCTGCTCCCGGGATCGCGGAAAACTCCCTTCCCGGCCTGCTCTGAACGAAGCGATGAGCGGTCCAGAAGAATACCTGCAACGCCGGTGCTTCCGGATCGTTTCGGGTGACGGCCGGGGATGCATCGCAAAGTGCGGGCGGATGGGATTTTGAGGATTGCGGAGAAAGCCATGAGTGCAGGCGAATTGACCTCCCAGGAAAAAGGCAAAGGAACCGAGAAAAAGGGGGGCGGGAAGAAAAAGTCCGGCACCCGCTCGGCAGACGCGTTGCAGGCGGTGATCGCACAGCGCATCCGCGGGTCGCTCCTGCCGGGGGATGGCCCCGGCGAAGGTACATGGATCGATGAGGTGGCAGGGGCGCTGCTGGCGGCAGGCCAGACGCGCAAGACCGGCGAGCCGGTAATCGAACTCACGTCTGCTAGCGAGGAACGGCGCGTGCTGCGCATTGTTCTGATCAACGACGACATGCCGTTTCTGGTCGATTCGGTTGCCGCGGCGATTGCCGAAGCCGGGCTGGTGATCGATCTGCTGGCGCATCCGGTACTATCGGTAGAACGCGATGCAAAGGGACGGCTTGTTGCCATTCCGGACGCACCCACGCCGGAAAGCCGCCGGGAATCGATGATCTATATCGAGACTTCGCGTGTGGATGCTCGCCAGCGTCGCGAACTCACGCTTTCGATCGAATCGACCCTCACCGATGTGCACTATGCCGTCAGCGACTGGCAGCGCATGGTGAAGGCTATAAAGGCCGATGCGGAGACAGTGACGGACGAGGAGGGCGCGGCGCTCCTCAACTGGTTCTCCGAGGGGATGATTACCCAGCTCGGCCATGTCACGCGCCAGCGGGACGGTAGCCAGTCACAGCGCCTCGGGATTTGCCGGGAAGAAACCTGCGAACTGCTGTCCAACGCCAGCTACGCCAGCGCCTTCGCTGCTTTCGATGCGGAACTCGCCGCAGGTGAAGTGCAGGCCCCGATGGTGATCAAGGCCAATCAGTTGGGCACGGTTCATCGCCGGGTGCCGATGGACCTGTTTCTGGTTCCGGTGATCGAAAAGGGAGTGATCACGGCGCTCTCGGTCCATGCCGGGGTATGGGCGAGCGCGGCGCTGGCGGCGGCGCCGGATAGCGTGCCCCGTCTGCGCAGGCATCTGGCCGATCTCGCCGGCAAGCTCGGCCTCGATCCGGTCAGCCATACCGGCAAGGCATTGGCCCATGCGCTGACCAGCCTGCCCCACGATCTGGTGCTGGGCCTGAGCACGCAGGATATCGAACGGCTGGCGACGACCATGATCGGGCTTGTTGATCGGCCGCGGCCGCGTCTGCTGATTGCCCGGGCGCCGCTGATGCGGCACCTCTTCGCATTCGTCTGGCTCCCGCGCGACATGGTCTCGACCGAAATGCGCCAACGTGTCCAGACCATGATCGAAGGCGCCGTGCAGGCCCCGACGCTCGACTGGAGCTTGCAGGTCGAGGCAGGCAACCTGGCGATGCTGCGCTTCACCATGGACATTCGCGAGGGCGTTCGCGAACCGGACGAGAACGAACTCGATCACCGTCTGCAGGTCATGCTGCGCGGCTGGGCCGAAGCGGTCGAGGCGGCGCTGACACAGACGCTGGAGCCTGTTCGCGCGGCCGCCGTTGCCGCGCGCTATGCAGAGGCATTTCCTCTGGCCTATCGCAGTGATTACGGCGCTGCCGAAGCGGCGATCGATATCGGCCACATGCGCAAGATCGTGGTCGGGGAAGCGGCCGATACCGGGCATGAGCAGGCGCATCGCGATGCGCGGATCTATGCACATGACAGCGATCAGCCCGGCCGGCTGCGGCTGAAAATTTACGAGGCTCATGGCAGCCTGCCGCTGTCCGACGCCGTGCCGGCGCTCGAGAACTTCGGGTTCCGCGTGCTGGAGGAAGTGCCCACCTCGCTGGAGCGCGGACGCATCGGGACGATCCACGATTTCACGCTGGCGCTACCGCCGGCGCGCGATGCGGAAGAAATGCTGCACCTCGCGCCGATGATCGAGGGGGCGCTGTCGGGCGTGCTCAACGGCCGCAGCGAGGACGATGCCTTCAACCGGCTGGTGCCGGGGCTGGGCTTGTCCAAGCGGGAAACCAACTGGCTGCGCGCCTGGTTCCGCTATCTGCGGCAGGCGGGCATGCACTATGGCATCGCTACGGTCGTCGATGCGCTGCAGGGCGCCCCGGTCGTCACGCTCGGTCTGATCGACTTGTTCCGCGCCAGCCACGATCCCGGATTTTCCGCGAATCGTGACGAGGCGCGGGAAAGGGCGGAAGAGGCGATCCGCACCGGGCTTGCCGGTGTGAACGCCATCAACGACGATCGTCTGCTACGCGCCTATCGCGATCTCGTCGACGCGATACTGCGTACCAATGCCTTTGCCGAGGCGGGGCAGGTCGCGCTGGCTTTCAAGCTCGATTCCGCGAAAGTGCGCAGTTTGCCCAAGCCGCTGCCCTGGCGCGAAATCTTCGTCTATTCGCGCCGGGTGGAAGGCATCCACTTGCGCGCGGGACCGATCGCGCGCGGCGGCCTGCGCTGGTCAGACCGGCGCGACGACTATCGCACCGAAATCCTCGGGCTGATGAAGGCGCAGCGCGTCAAGAACGCGGTGATCGTACCGACCGGAGCCAAGGGCGGATTCTATCCCAAGCTGCTGCCCGATCCGTCTCAGGACCGCGCTGGCTGGGCGGCCGAGGGGCAGGCCTCTTACGAAATCTTCGTCGATACCCTGCTTTCGATCACCGACAATATCGCGGACGGCAAAGTCGTGCATCCGGTCGATGTAGTGGTGCTCGACGGAGAGGATCCCTACTTCGTCGTCGCGGCGGACAAGGGCACGGCCCGGTTCTCCGACGTGGCCAACGGGATCGCTGCCCGGCGCGATTTCTGGCTCGACGATGCTTTCGCGAGCGGGGGCTCCAATGGCTATGATCACAAGGCGATGGGGATTACCGCGCGCGGGGCCTGGGTTTCGGTGCAGCGCCATTTCCTGGAACTGGGCGTGGACGTCCAGACCGATCCGGTGCGGGTGGCTGGCTGCGGGGACATGTCGGGCGACGTGTTCGGAAACGGCATGTTGCTTTCGCAGGCGATCAAGCTCGTGGCCGCGTTCGACCACCGCCATGTCTTCATCGACCCGGAACCGGACCCGGCGAAAAGCTGGGCCGAGCGCAAGCGCATGTTCGCGCTGCCGCATTCGAGCTGGGACGATTACGACAAGGCCCTGATTTCGCAGGGCGGCGGGGTGTTCCCGCGCACGCTGAAATCGATCCCGGTTTCGCCTGAAATGCGTGAGGCGCTGGGGATCGAGGCATCCGAGATCGATCCGGATTCGCTGATTTCCGCGATTTTGCGCGCGCCGGTCGACCTGCTGTGGTTTGGCGGCATTGGTACATATGTAAAAGCCTCCAGCGAAAACAACGCCACGGTCGGCGACCCCATGAACGATGCCCTGCGCGTCAATGCCGACGAGGTGCGCGCCAGAGTCATTGGCGAAGGTGCGAACCTCGGCGTGACGCAGGCCGGGCGCATTGCATTCTCGCTCAAGGGACGCGGCGGGCAGGGCGGCCGGATCAATGCCGATTTCATCGACAATTCGGCGGGGGTCGATTGTTCGGACAATGAAGTCAACATCAAGATCGCGCTGGCCGCCGCCCGCCGCGCCGGAAAGCTCTCCGAAAAGAAGCGCGTCGCGCTGTTGCAGGAGATGACCGGCGATGTCGCGGCGCTGGTGCTGGAGGACAACCGGCTTCAGGCTCTGGCGCTCTCGATTGCCGAACAGAGCGGCGCGGACGGGATGCCTTCGCATGTCCGCCTGATCGAGATGATGGAAGAAGGCGGCCATCTCGACCGCCGCACCGAGGGCCTGGCGGACAACGAAGCGCTGGCGCGGCGCGCGCAGGACGGTCGCGGGCTGACCCGGCCCGAACTGGCCGTGTTGCTTTCCAGCGGCAAGCTCTTGCTGCAGGACGCGATCGAGCGGAGCGATCTGCCTGCCGATCCGGGGCTGGCGGACATGTTGCTGGGGGCCTTCCCGGCGGCGATGCAAAGCAAGTTTGCCGGCTTTATCCAGGATCACCGGCTGGCGCGGGAGATCATCGCCACCAAGCTGGCGAACCGCATCGTCAATCGCCTGGGTATCGTGCATCCCTTCGAACTCGCCGAGGAGGAAGGCGCCGGTCTTGCCCAGATCGCGGCGGCCTTTTCGCTGGCCGAGCGACTTTTCGGGCTCGATGCCTTGTGGCAGCGGCTGGAAACCGCACCGATGCCCGAAACTGCCCGCGTGACCTTGTTCGACCGGGTAGCGGTTGCTGTGCGCGGGCACATGGCGGACTTGCTGAGGGCGGGCGCCGGGCGGGAAGCCCCGGCTGACGTGATGGCACGCCTCCGGCGCGGAATCGCCGTGCTCTCGATCGATCCCATGGATCTGCTTGCGGAAAGGACGCTCAAGCTCTCGCGCAAGTTCCGCGCTAACCTGCTGGAAATGGGCGTGCCGGAGGCTGTGACGACCGATGTCGCCAATCTGTTCGATCTTGACGGGGCCGTCGGCATTGCCGAGCTGTGCGCCGATACCGGCATGGATCCGCACCAGCTGGTTGCCGTATTCACCCGGATCGGCGCGGAGTTGGGGCTCGACTGGGCGCAAGTGAGCGCTACCCTGATGACGCCGTCCGATCCCTGGGAGCGCCTGCTGGTGGCCGGGCTCGCCCGCGATTTCCAGCAGATGCGCTTCGATTTTCTCAGGCGCCTTGCCGAGACCAGGGCTGGACGGCAGGATCCGATGGCTGCGGCCGAGGATTGGGGAAGCCGGCACTTGTCCTTGGTCGAAGCGTTCCGGGCGATGGTGCGGCGTGCCGAGCAGGCGGCATCCGTCACACCGGCCATGCTGGCCCAGATCGCCAGTCAGGCCCGCAACCTGCTGATGCGTTAGAGAGGCTCGTTGCGGCTTGAATGCGGGGTTCGTTCCAAGGCAGAAGTGCAAGGGCGCGCCGCCTCGATCCGCGCCTGAAACATCTCTGCTTACCCTATTTTGATGTCAGCTTTGACGGCGTGACCGGTTAGTTGCCGTCATGGTTGGGAGCCAAGCCCGCACCGCGCAGCGAAAGCCGATATGCGAGGTTGCGGTGCGCACTATCTCCGGATGCCGCGCGGCCGGGTGGTAGCGCTGGCAATAGTCGAGAGCCGCCTCTCAGCACCTTGCGCCCGATGCACACGCCGGTTGGAAGTGTCGGCCGGAATGACCGCCTTGCGGAAGACAGCGATCCGGCCTTGTCCATGCCGGGCGGCATCCCGGGATAGTCTTTCGGGTCCGGCGCCCATCGTGAACGTGCCGCCCGGTACGAAGGGTTACGGCGGTGGCTTCGGCGATATCCGGATTTCCCAGCGGCAACCTTTCCGATGCGGCCTGAAGATTCCGCTCATCCAGATGTGGAAGGGCTTGCGATACCTCACACCATCGTTTCGGGCCGCACCAGCCGGTCGAACGTCTCGGCATCGACCAGCCCCAGTTCCAGCCCGGCCTCGCGCAGCGTCTGGCCACGGACATGGGCATGCTTGGCGATCTTCGCGGCCTTGTCATAGCCGATCGCGGGCGCCAGCGCCGTGACCAGCATCAGCGAGCGGCCCACCAGTTCGGCGATGCGCGCGCGGTTGGGTTCGATCCCGTCCACGCAGCGTTCGGCGAAGCTCGCCATGCCCACCGAGAGCAGGTGGATCGAGCGGATCACCGCCGCGCCGATGAGCGGCTTGAATACGTTGAGTTCGAACGCGCCCTGCATTCCGCCCACGGTCACGGCCTGATGATTGCCGATCACTTGGGCGGCGACCATGGTCAGCATCTCGCACTGGGTGGGATTGACCTTGCCCGGCATGATCGAGCTGCCGGGCTCATTGGCGGGCAGGTCCAACTCGCCCAGGCCCGAGCGCGGGCCGGAGCCGAGCAGGCGGATGTCGTTGGCGATCTTGGTAAGCGCGACCGCCAGCGTGTTCAGCCGCCCCGAGAAATCGACCAGCGTATCGTGCGAGGCCAGCGCCTCGAACTTGTTGGGTGCGGTTTCGAACGGCAGGCCGGTCAGGCTCGCGAGTTCGGCGGCGATCTCCCGGTCGAAGCCTTCGGGCGCATTGAGCCCGGTGCCGACCGCGGTGCCGCCCTGCGCCAGCTTGCTGAGGCCATGCTCGATCAGCGGCATCAGGCGGGTGCGCGCCAGCCGCACTTGCGCGTAGTAGCCGGAGAATTCCTGCCCCAGCGTCACCGGCGTTGCATCCTGCAGGTGGGTACGGCCGATTTTCACGATATCGCCCCAGGCTTTCACTTTCGCGAGCAGCGAGGCTTCGAACTGTTCCAGCGCGGGCACCAGATCGCGTGTCGCGGCCAGCGCTGTGGCCACGTGCATCGCGGTGGGGAAGCTGTCGTTGGAGGACTGGCTCTTGTTGACGTGATCGTTGGGGTGGACCGGGCTCTTGCCGCCGCGCTGGCCGGTGAGAATCTCGTTGGCGCGACCGGCGATCACTTCGTTGAGGTTCATGTTGGTCTGGGTGCCGCTGCCGGTCTGCCAGATCACCAGCGGGAACTGATCGTCGAGCTGGCCCGAGGCGACTTCCTGCGCGGCCTGTTCTATAGCGTCGGCAAGGTCGGCCTCCAGCCCGTGCTGGCGGTTTACCCGCGCGGCGGCCTGCTTTACCAAGGCCAGCGCATGGATGATCGCCAGCGGCATCCGCTCCATTTCACCGAAGGGGAAGTTTTCGATGCTGCGCTGGGTCTGCGCGCCCCAGTAAGCCGTTGCGGGCACATCGATGTCCCCGATACTGTCGGATTCGCGGCGGACGTCCATGCGGCTTTGCCTCCTGCCTTTGCCCTCCCCGGAACGGAGGGCGTTCCGGGGAGGCTTAACAGATAGGCATTCAGGCGGGTTCCGCCACGGGCCCCCGCATCAGATTTTCGGCCATGCGGTCAGCAACGACCGAGGGCGCCAGTCCGCGCCCGGCGGCGTCTTCCAGAATGGCGGCGGTGCGCGGGCCGATTTTCAGCACGCGTTCCTGCACCTGCTGCGTCGTCTCGCCCAGATATTCGGCCGAAACATTGATGATGCCGCCCGCATTGACCACGTAGTCCGGCGCATAGGCAATGCCGCGTTCGAGCAGCAGCGGCGCGGCGCGGGTATCGCCGAGCTGATTGTTGGCGGCGCCGCAGACCAGCCGCGCTTTCATCGCGCCTACACTCGCCTCGGTCAGCGCGCCGCCCAGTGCGCAGGGGGCAAAGACTTCGGCATCGGCCGCAGCAATCGCATCGATGGACGCGACGGCGGCGCCAAGCTCGGCGGCCAGCGCTTCGCAGCGGGCCATGTCGATATCAGCAATCACCAGCTTCGCACCGGCTTCGGTGAGCAGGCGGCACAGTGCGCCGCCCACGCTGCCCACGCCCTGCACGGCAACGGTCACGCCCGAAAGCGAGCTGTTGAAGCGGAATCGTACGGCGGCCTTCATCGCCTCGAACACGCCGCGCGCGGTCCAGGGCGAGGGATCGCCGCCCGCGAAACCGGGGCGCGAGGTGCGGCCCGCGACGTGGCGGGTGCGGGCGGCCACGAATTCCATGTCGGTCACGCTGGTGCCCACGTCCTCCGCTGTGACATAGCGGCCGCCGAGGCGCTCCACAGCGGTGCCGAAGGCCTCGAACAGGGCGCGGCGGTCAAACCCGCCTTCGGGCCTGCGCAACACCGCCTTGCCGCCGCCGAAGGGCAGTTCGGCCATGGCGTTCTTGTAGCTCATGCCCTCAGCCAGCCGGAAGGCATCGGCCATGGCCGCGCTGGCATCGGGATAGGTCCAGAGGCGGCACCCGCCCGCCGCCGGGCCGCGCGCGGTGGAATGAATGGCGATCACGCCGTCGAGCCCGGCGGTTTCGTCATGCAGGCGGACATATTCCATCGGCGGCATCATGCGGTGGGCGGCAGTGACCATCTTGGGGCTCCTGTAAGAGGTCATGATATTGGCATTGCGGGGCAGGGATTTCTTACCTCATTTCCGGAACTGCACAGCCATTATAGAGAGGACATGCCTGAAAAATGGACATATAGGAATAATATGACCGGACTTGATCCCTATGAGCGAAAAATCCTCCGCGAGCTGCAGCGCGATGCCAGCCAGACGACGGCGCAGATCGCGGAGCGGGTGGGGCTGTCCTCCTCGCCCTGCTGGCGCCGCATAGACCGTCTGGAGCGCGAAGGGTACATCCAGCGCCGCGTGGCGATCATCGACCGGGAGAAGGTGGGGCTGAGCGCGCATGTCTTCGCGCAAGTGAAGCTCAATGCCCATGGCCGCGCCAATCTGGACGAGTTCGCTGCCAAGATTCGCGAATATCCAGAGGTTCTGGACTGTTACGTGCTGCTGGGCTCGGTGGACTTCATGATCCGTGTCGTCGCCGAGGACATCAAGGCCTACGAGCGGTTCTTCTTCGAAAGGCTGTCGCAGCTTCCGGGCATACAGGAAGTCACGTCCACAGTGGCGCTGTCGGAGATCAAGGCGACGACGGCACTGCCGATCTAGCCGTTTGAACCGAGTTTCAGCTCATCGCAAAAGAGTGACCCTGTTCGTCATTGCAAGGAGGCGAAGCCCACGAAGTAAACCCAGGGCGGCGCAAACCGCTCTGGATTGCCGCACTGCCTTCGGCGGCTCGCAATGACGAAGGGAGGTTGGAGGCGGCATAGTGAGACGAACCAATTCCCTGCCACCAGGTAGATTCCAAAGCGATGCTTTTTTTGCAACGATCCGTTCCGATCATTGCGTTTGATCGAGCGGGGTGATGCAGGCAGGGAGAAGTCCAATGCCCCGCGTATCGTTCCTCCATCAATTCCAGCTTGCCCTGCGCCGCTGGCTCACTCCTGCCGCTGGTCCGGCTGGGGCCGAACCGGTGCAGGTGCCGCAGACGCCTGAGGAGATCGCCGCCGCCGCCGTCGAAGCGGGTATCGTCATTCCCGAGGCGTGCGCTCCGGGCGTGGCGGCCAATCTCGCGCTGCTGGCCAGCCATGCCGCGCGGATGCGGGAAGATGCCTCGTGAAGAGCGCGGCCGACATCGCGCGCGCCGTGCGTGGCGGCGAATGCAGCGCCATGCAGGTGCTGGAGGAATGCCTGGCCGCCATCCGGGCCCACGCCGCGCCGCTGGTCGCTGTCACCCGCCTGCTGGAAGACCGTGCCCGCGAGGATGCCGGGCGCGTCGATGCGATGATCGCGAACGGCATCGATCCCGGCCCGCTGGCAGGCGTGCCTTACGGGGTGAAGGACCTGTTCGACGTGGCAGGGTTCCCGACGACGGCAGGCTCGACGATCTATGCCGATGCGCCGCCCGCGGCCACCGATGCCGAAGCCGCCGCGCGCCTGCGCGATGCCGGCGGCGTGCTGGTGGCGACACTGAATATGGACGAGTTTGCCTATGGCTTCGCGACGATCAACGCGGCCCACGGCACCACTCGAAATCCTCACGAACCCTCCCGCCTTGCAGGCGGCTCCTCGGGCGGCTCGGCGGCTATGGTTGCCGCCGGGCTGCTCCCTTTGTCTCTCGGGTCCGACACCAACGGATCGATCCGCGTCCCGGCCAGTCTGACCGGGATCTACGGCCTCAAGCCCACCCATGCCGATCTGCCGCTGGCGGGCGTTTTCCCTTTCGCCGAAAGCTTCGACGATGCAGGGCCTTTCACTGCCTCCGTCGCGGATATGCGCCTTGTCTGGGAAGTGCTGAGCGGCAAGTCCGCTGTGTCTTCCGGCGGCGCGCTGCGTGTAGCCCGGCTGGGCGGGCGGTTTCGCGAGAATGCCGATCCGGACCAGCTTGCCGCCATCGATGCCATGGCACCCGGCGCTCCGCTGATCGAACTGCCCGATATCGCCCGCGCCCGCTCGGCCGCGTTCCTGATCACGGCTTTCGAGGGCGGACATCTCCACCGCGAGGCATTGGCGAAGCAGGCCCTGGCCTTCGATCCCGCCACGCGCGACCGGTTGATCGCTGGCGCTCTGCTGCCGCGCACGCTCTATGAGGAAGCACAGGCCTTCCGCGCCGAATACCGCGCGCGGATAGAGGTGCTGGTGGCGGATTTCGATGTCCTGCTGGCCCCGGCAACGCCTTGCGTCGCGCCCCCGGTGGACGATCCGCGCATTACCATCGATGGCAAGCTGGTGCCCGCCCGCGCCGATCTGGGCATTCATACCCAGCCAATCAGTTTCACCGGATTGCCCTCGCTGGCGGTTCCGCTCTACCGTCCGGACGCTCTGCCGCTCGGCTTGCAACTGATCGGCCGGCCGCATGGCGAGGCGGAACTGTTCCGCTATGCCGCCGGCCTGGAACAACAGGGCACAATCGGGTCAATACCGCCGCCGGGGGCGGCTTAAGGGGGCAGCAGCGTGACGCAGACCGAGACGATGGATCAGACGTCCGAGGCCGCACCCGCGGCAGGCGTGCTGGAGCGCACATTCGCGCTCAGGGAACGCGGCACCACCGCGCGCACCGAAGTGCTGGCCGGTGTCACCACGTTCCTGACCATGGCCTACATCGTGCTGGTCAACCCGGCGATCCTGGGCAGCGCGGGGCTTCCCGTGGCCTCGGTTGCAGCGGCGACCTGCTTTGCCGCGGCTTTCGCCTCGATCCTGATGGGGGTGGTCTCCAACACGCCGCTGGCGCTGGCGCCGGGCATGGGGCTCAACGCCTATTTCAGCTACACGGTCGTGCAGCAGATGGGCGTGCCCTGGCAGGTGGCGCTGGGCTGCGTGTTCATTTCGGGCGTGGCCTTTCTGATCCTGACGCTCACCGGCGTGCGCCAGCTCATCGTCAATTCGATCCCGCACTACCTCTTCGCGGCGGTCGCGGGCGGCATTGGCCTGTTCATCGGCTTTATCGGCTTCAAGGATGCCGGGATCATCGTATCCAACCCGGCCACGTTCGTGGCGCTGGGCAATCTGAAAGATCCGAACGCGGCACTGGCGATCTTCGGCCTGCTGCTGATCGGGGCACTCAGCGTATGGAACGTGCGCGGCGCGATGCTGATCGGTATCGTGGTGACGACTCTGGCCGGCTGGGTGTTCGGCATGGTTTCGGTCAGCCCGGAACCCTTTTCGCTTTCAGCGCTGACCGGCACCGCGTTCCAGCTCGATCTCGCAGGTGTGTTCGGCCTGTCGGGCAGCCATGGGCTGGGCCTGCTGGAAATCCTCTTCGTGTTCCTGTTCGTCGATCTGTTCGACAATATCGGCACTCTCGTTGCCGTTACCAAGCGCGCCGGCCTGATGGACAGCGCGGGCCGCATCCCGCGCCTCAACCGCATTCTCATCACCGATGCCACCGCGACGATCGTCGGCTCGATGGCAGGCACCAGCACGGTCACCAGCTATGTCGAGAGCGCGGCGGGCGTGCAGGCGGGCGGGCGCACCGGACTGACGGCGGTCGTCACCGGCGTGCTGTTTCTGGCGATGATGTTCGTGGCGCCTTACGCGCAGCTGATCCCGCTGGCGGCGACCGCTCCGGCCCTGATCATCGTCGGCGGGCTGATGCTGCTGCCGCTCACCGAAGTGGAATGGGAAGATCCGCTCTCCGCGATCCCCGCCTTCCTGACGGTGGCAATGATCCCGCTGACGTTCTCCATCGCCAATGGCCTGGCTTTCGGCATCACGGCCCACGCCGCGTTGAAAATCGTGCGCGGCACCGTGACGAAGAAGGACTGGTTCCTGCTGATCCTGGCCCTGCTGTTCGTTGTCCGCTTCGTCTGGATGGGAGCTGCCTGATGCACCGTATCGTTCTTGGTCTTGCCGCGTTCTTCGCGTTTGCCGTCACGCCCGCGCTGGCCGAGGAGCTGGATGCCACCCCGCGCACGCTGGTGATGACGGCCTACCGCCCCGAATGGAACGCGCTCGTTCATGCGGTTTCCGATCCGAAGGAATACACGCTCAACGGCGGCACCTATCTCACCGGCACGCTGGAAGGCAAACCGGTGCTGCTGATGCAGAGCGGCGTGTCGATGGTCAACGCCGCGATGAACACGCAGCTTGTGCTCGATCATTTTGCGGTGAAGCGGATCGTGTTTTCGGGAATCGCGGGCGGTGTCGATCCCAACCTGGCCATTGGTGACGTGGTCGTGGCCGAGGACTGGGGCCAGTATCTGGAAGTGAACTTCGCGCGCAAGGCGAAGGACGGCTGGCTCTCGCCCGAACCGGTCGATCCCAAGGCGCCTGCCAACTGGAACTTCATGTATCCGCGCGGCATCCGCGTCGGCAATGCGGACCGGGCGCCTGAGCGGCACTATACCTTCAGGATGGACCCGCAGCTTCTGGCCATCGCGCGCGAGATCGCGCCGAAAGTCGCCATGGAACGCTGCGTGCCGCCATCGCCGCAGCAATTGCCGGACAGCGAGCTGTGTCTGCACAAGGCGCCCAAGGTCGTCGTTGGCGGCACCGGGGTGAGCGCGGGCGTCTTTGCGGACAACGCGCAGTTTCGCGAATATCTCTATTCGGCCTGGCACGCCCGCGTGCTCGACATGGAAAGCGGCGCCGTCGCGCAAGTGGCCTATGCCAACGAAGTGCCCACGATCATCTTCCGCAGCCTCTCCGATCTGGCGGGCGGCGACAAGGAGAAGAACATGGAGGACACTTTCGAGCATCTCGCCTCGGTGAATTCCGCCCATGTGGTGCGGGCATTCCTGGCCGCGCTGCCGGACTGAGGGACAAAACGATGAAGACGGTCACAGGCAACAACGGCATCGTCACGGCGCCGCACCATCTTGCTGCGCAAGTGGGATGCGATGTGCTGAAGGACGGCGGCACTGCCGTGGAAGCTTGCGTCGCGGTGGCGGCCACGCTGGCGGTGGCCTATCCGCACATGACCGGAATCGGCGGTGACGGCTTCTGGGTGATCCGCGAGCCGGACGGGCGCGTGCACGGCATCCACGGCTGCGGCGGCGCGGCGGGCAAGGCGGATCTTGCGCTCTACGAAGGGCTGGAGGCCGTGCCCTATCGCGGGCCGCTCGCGGCCAATACCGTGGCGGGCACGATCTCCGGCTGGCAGGCGGCACTGGAGGATGAAAGCTGCAAGCTGCCGCTCGACCGCCTGCTGCGCGAAGCCATCCGACATGCCGATGAGGGCGTGGTCGTCACCGCGGGCGGTGCAGGTATCGCCGCGGCCAAGGGCGATGAACTGCGCGGGCAGCCCGGCGCCTATGCCGCGATCTTCGAGCCCGAAGGCCGTCCGCTGACCGAAGGCGATGTGCTGCGCCAGCCGCAACTGGCCGACACGCTGCGCAAGCTGGCCGCGAACGGCCTCGACGATTTCTATCGGGGCGAACTGGCTTCGCTGATCGGCGAGGACCTGGCCGCACTGGGCAGCCCCGTCTCGCACGAAGATCTGACCGCGCACCATTCCAGCCGCCCCATGCCTTTGCATGTGCCGATCACCGGCGCGCGGCTCTATAACAGCGCGCCGCCGACGCAAGGGTTCGCCTCGCTGCTGATCCTTGCCTTGTCCGACCGGCTGGCGGCGGATAAGCCCGATGGTTTCGATCATGTCCACGGTCTGGTGGAGGCGACCAAGCAGGCTTTCCTGCTGCGCGATGCGCATGTCGGCGATCCGGCTTACACCGATTTCGATTTCCAGTTCCTGCTCGACGATACGCAGGCTCTCGACAGTCTGGCGTAGCATGTCGATCCGGCCAAGGCACTGTCCTGGCCGCAGCCTTCGCAGTGGGGCGATACCTGCTGGTTCGGCGCGGCGGACAATGCGGGCCGGGTGGTGAGCTGCATCCAGTCCACTTATTTCGAGTTCGGCTCCGGCCTTGTCCTGCCGCGAACCGGGATCACCTGGCAGAACCGGGGCAGCTCGTTCCGTCTGGCGAGGGATGGTTGGAACGCCCTGAAGCCTGGCCGCAAGCCCTTCCATACGCTCAACCCGGCGCTGGCGGTGTTCGGGGATGGCCGGGTGATGGCTTACGGCACCATGGGCGGCGAAGGCCAGCCGCAGACGCAGGCCGCGCTGTTCAGCCGCTATGCCCGCTTCGGCGTGGACTTGCAGGAGGCCATCAGCGCCCCCCGCTGGCTGCTGGGCCGGACATGGGGCGAACAGTCCACCACGCTCAAGCTGGAAGATGGCTTCGATGAGGCGCTGTATGTGCAACTGGCGGAAGCCGGGCATGACGTGGAGCGCGTCGGGCCCTTGACGGCGACGATGGGCCATGCCGGCGCCGTGGTGCGTCTGGCCGACGGTTCCTTCGAAGGCGCCACCGATCCCCGCAGCGACGGAGGCGTGGCCGGATGCTGACAACAGCCACAGCTTCCTCCCCCTTGATGGGGGAGGGATACGAAGGCTTGGCCGCGCAGCGGTCTGGCCGCAGTCGGGCGGGGGGGAGCAGGCGTGCGCACTCCGCCTTCACTCCCATCCAAGCTTCGCTAGCCCCTGACGGCGCAAGCTGCGCTATCCTTCCCCCATCAAGAAGGAAGGGGTATTCCGCATGACTGCGTCCGATCTGCCTCCCGGTGGTGCGCGCGCCGTGGCGCGCTGCGACACGCTGGGGGTGGCGCCTTACAGCGACATGGCGGGGGGGCTTTTCCGTGCGTACCTGACACCCGCCTATACCGCCGCGCAGGAGGTCGTTGCGGGCTGGATGGAACAGGCAGGCATGACGGTGCGCCGTGATGCCGCCGCCAATCTGCTGAGCCGCTATGAAGGCACGGTGCCCGAGGCGCCCGCGCTGGTAATCGGCAGCCACCTCGACAGTGTGCGCGATGGCGGGCGCTATGACGGGCCGCTGGGGATCATGCTTGGCATCGAATGCGTGGCCGCGCTCCATGCCGAGGGGCGGCGCCTGCCGTTCCCGATCGAAATCTATGCTTTCGGGGACGAGGAAGGCTCGCGCTTTCCTGCTGCGATGCTGACCAGCCGCGCAGTGGCAGGCACGCTCGATGCCGCCGCGCTGGACATGGCGGACAGCGACGACGTTACGCTCGATCAGGCGCTCGACACGCATGGAGATGGGATTGCGGCATATCTCACTGCTGCCCGTACGTCGGAATCCATGTGTGCCTACCTCGAAGCCCATATCGAGCAGGGGCCGGTGCTGGAAGCCGACGGCCTTGCGGTCGGCACCGTCACCGGCATTGCCGCGCAATTGCGCTATGCCGTCACTGTGAAGGGCATGGCTGGACACGCCGGTACCACCGCGATGCGCTTGCGCCGCGATCCGCTCGCCGGGGCTGCTGCCATGGTGCTCGCGGTCGAGCAGATCGCGCGCGGGGACAATTCCGATGCGGTCGCCACCGTGGGGACGATCGAGGCACAGCCCGGCGCCGCCAATGTCATCCCCGGCGAAGTCCATTTCACCATCGATGTGCGTTCGGGCGTCGAAAGCAGGCGGAATGCAGTGGCAGAGGCGATCCTGACGCGCCTTGGCGAAATCGCCGGGGCCCGCGATCTGGACCTTGCCGTCGAACGCATCCACGACTTGCCCGCCAGCCCTTGCGATCCCGCACTGATGGACCTGATGGACGAAGCGCTCGCCGCCGCCGGGCAGCCGGTGCGCCGGCTCGTGTCGGGCGCGGGGCACGATGCCATGAACATGGCCGCGCTCTGCCCCACCGCGATGCTGTTTATCCGCTGCAAGGGCGGCGTCAGCCACAATCCCGCCGAGCATGTCGAACCGGAGGACGCGGATATCGCGCTCCGGGTCATGCTCGGCTTCATAGAGCGCCTGGGAGCGCGCGCCGGAGACCGCGATGCCGCCTGAACTTGATCCCATGCTCTTCGGCGAGATCGATCCGCCCCAGCGCCTGCTGATGGGCCCGGGCCCGATCAATGCCCACCCCCGCGTGCTGCGCGCGATGAGCGCGGACCTGCTGGGCCAGTTTGACCCGGAAATGACCGCGTTCATGAACCAGGTCATGGCGCTCTACCGCCCGATCTTCGGTACTGCGAACGAATGGACCATGCTGGTAGACGGTACCGCGCGGGCCGGGATCGAGGCGGCGCTGGTCTCGATGGTGGCGCCGGGCGACACCGTGCTGGTCGTCAATTTCGGCCGTTTCGGCCTGCTGCTGACCGAAATCCTCTCGCGCATCGGCGCCCGCATCGAGACGGTGGACGCGCCCTGGGGCGAGGTCGTGCCGATGGAGGCGATTGCCGCGGCGATCCACCGCACCTCGCCGCATCTCGTCGCGACGATCCACGGCGATACCTCGACCACCATGGCCCAGCCGCTCGAAGGCTTCGGCGATCTGTGCAAGGCGGCGGGCGCATTGAGCTATGTCGATGCCACCGCGACCATTGGCGGTATGAAACTGGCGGCGGACCGCTGGGGCGTGGATGTGGTGACGGGCGGCTTGCAGAAGTGTCTGGGCGGCCCCTCGGGCTCGGCCCCGATCACGATTTCGGACCGTGCCGCCGATCACATCTTTTCCCGCCGCCATGTCGAGGCGGGCATCCGCATGGACGGCCTCTCCGACGGGCAGGGGCCGCGCATTGGCTCCAACTATTTCGATCTCGCCATGATCATGGACTACTGGTCCGAAAAGCGCCTCAACCACCATACCGAGGCGACCTCGATGCTCTACGCCGCCCGCGAATGCGCGCGTATCGCGCTGGGCGAGGGGCTGGAGGCACGCTATGCCCGCCATGCCGCTGCGGGCCGGGCGATGACGGCGGGCCTGCGCGCCATGGGCCTCACGGTCTTCGGCGACGATGCCTACCGCATGACCAATGTCACTGGTGTGTACATCCCCGAAAGCGTCGACGGCGGGGCGGTGCGCAAGGCCATGCGCGAACTGTTCGAGATCGAGATCGGCACTGCCTTCGGCCCGCTGCAAGGCCAGATCTGGCGCCTCGGCGCGATGGGCTACAACGCGATGAAGCACAAAGTGCTGCTGACGCTGGCGGCACTGGAAGCCTGCCTGCGGATGCAGGGTTTCGTCCTGCCGCTGGGCGAGGCGGTTCCGGCGGCGATGGAGGCCTGGGAGCAGTGACGATGCCCCGCGACCTCACCGGCTATGGCCCGACCCCGCCCGACCCGCAATGGCCGGACGGCGCGCGCGTGGCCGTGCAGTTCGTCATCAATTACGAGGAAGGCGCCGAAAACTCCGTCCTCAATGGCGACAAGGGCTCCGAGGCGTTCCTTTCCGAAATGGTCGGCGCGGCCAGCCACCCGGACCGCGCCATGGCGATGGAAAGCCTCTACGAATACGGTAGCCGGGCCGGGTTCTGGCGGCTGCACCGGATCTTTACCGAGCGCGCGATTCCCGTCACGGTCTTCGGCGTCGCCAGGGCGATGGAGATGAACCCGCAAGCGGTTCAGGCCATGCTCAAGGCCGATTGGGAAATCGCCAGCCACGGGCTGCGCTGGATCGATTACCAGACCGTGCCCGAAGAGGTGGAACGCGCCCACATCGCCGAGGCCATTGCGCTGCACGAAAAGCTCACCGGATCGCGCCCGCTCGGCTGGTATCAGGGCCGCACCTCACCCCATACCGCGCGCCTCGTCGCCGAGGAGGGCGGGTTCGTTTACGATGCGGACAGCTATGCCGACGATCTGCCCTATTGGGACGCCAGGCACGGCAAGCCCCAGTTGATCGTGCCCTACACGCTGGACGTGAACGACATGAAGATCGTCGCGCTCAACGGCTTTACCGAGGGCGAGCAGTTCTTCCGCCACATGCGCGACACCTTCGACCAGCTTCGCGAGGAAGGCGGCCGGATGATGTCCGTGGGGCTCCACGCCCGCATCGCAGGCAAGCCCGGCCGCGCCCGCTGGCTCGCCCGTTTCCTCGATCACGTTATCGCCAGCGGCGACGCCTGGGTGGCTCGCCGCATCGATATTGCCCGCCACTGGATGGAGGTTCACCCCCCAAAAGGAGATCAAACGTGAAAATCGACGATCCCGTCCTCCACGCCGAGATGACCGAGGCGTTCCACGAATACGAACGCGCGCTGATGGAAGACGACATCCCGGCGATGGACACATTGTTCCACGATGCCCCCACCACCAACCGTTTCGGCGTGGGCGAAGTGCTCTATGGCATCGAGGAAATCCGCGAGTTCCGCAAGGGACGCGGCGGCTCTCCCCAGCGCAAGCTCGGCAAGGTTTCGATCACGGTTTACGGCGACACCTTCGCCACTGCCGATGCCGAATTCTTCCGCGAGGGTTCCGACCGGCGCGGACGGCAGACGCAGGCCTGGGTGAAGTTTCCGGACGGTTGGAAGGTCGTCTCCGCGCACGTCAGCCTGGAGGGGAACTCCCACTGATGTCGCCCAAAGCTACGGCCTTGTTCGAACACAGCCCCTGGGTGGAGGAACGCGCGGATGCGCGGCCTTCCAGCGGCAGCCGGCACGCCGATCTGATGGCGGTGGTACACGGCGCCACGCCTGAGGAACAGCTTGCCCTGATCCGCGCCCACCCGGAACTGGCGGGCAAGGCGGCGGTCGACAAGACGCTGACCGAAGCCAGCGCCGCCGAACAGGCGAGCGCCGGGCTGGACCGCCTGACGCCGCAGGAATTCGAACAGTTCCACACGCTGAACGCCGCCTATCGCGAGAAGTTCGGCTTTCCTTTCATCATCTGCGTGCGCCTGACCGACAAGGCGGGCATTCTGGCCGCCATGCAAGCGCGCCTCGCCAACGACAGCGAGACGGAAGTGGCAACGGCCATCGGGCAGATCGGCGAAATCGTCCGTCTTCGTCTGGAGGATCAGGGCGCATGAACACGTTTTCAACCCATGTTCTCGACACCATGCACGGTTGCCCCGCCGCAGGCTTGGAGCTTGTGCTGTCAGGTCCGGACGGCGAGATCGCGCGGGGCGAGACCAATGCCGACGGGCGCTGTCCCGATCTCGTATCCGGCCCGCTGGCACCGGGGCGCTATGCGCTGCGCTTCATGGTGGCGGACTATTTCCGGGCGGCGGGCGCGAACCTTCCCGATCCGCCGTTTCTCGACGTTGTGACAGTCGATTTCGGCATGGCGGAAGGCGGCGGACACTATCACGTGCCGCTGCTCGTCTCGCCCTATTCCTATTCGACATACCGGGGCAGTTGATTTGCACTTCGATCTTACCGAATGGCTGAACCTTGCGATCCGCTGGCTGCACGTGACGGCCGCTGTCGCGTGGATTGGCGGGTCTTTCCACTTCATCGGGCTGGACCTGAGGCTGAAGAAGCCCAGGCCCGGCACCGCGCCCGAAGGTGTAACCGGTGAGGACTGGGCCGTCCACGGCGGCGGATTCTACCATTCGCAGAAGTACCAGACGGCCCCCGAAGCGCTGCCGGAAGAACTGCACTGGACGAAATGGGAATCCTATTTCACCTGGCTGAGCGGGTTTTCGCTGCTGGTGCTGGTCTATTATGTCGGCGCGAGGAATTTCCTGATCGATCCGGCCAAGGCGGCCCTTTCCGGCGAGGATGCCACGATCATCGGCATGAGCGCGCTGATCGCCGGCTGGCTGTTCTATCATCTCGCCTGCAAGTCACCGCTGGGGCGCGACAACCGCGTGCTGGGCGTGGTATGGTTCGCTTTCCTGCTTGGCATGGCCATATTCCTCAACACGATCTTCAATGCGCGCGGGGCCTATCTCCACATCGGCGCGATCGTCGGTACGGCGATGGTGGGCAATGTCTTTTTCGTGATCATTCCCAACCAGCGCAAGGTCGTCGCCGCGCTCAAGGCAGGCGAGGCACCCGATCCGAAGCTGGGACTGGAAGCCAAACAGCGCTCGCTTCACAACAACTACATGACGCTGCCGGTGCTGTTCATCATGATCAGCCATCACTACCCGATGACTTACGGGGCCGATCGTCCCTGGCTGGTGCTGGCGCTGCTGGGGCTGACCGGTGTCGCGGTGCGCCATGTCTTCAACTTGCGTCATATCGGAGCGAAGACCGGCCCGGCGATTGCCCTGGCCGTGGCGCTGGCGCTGGTGAGCGTCACGTATGTCTCGTTCGAGAAGGCTGGCGCCACCACGGCGATGGCCGGCACCCGGGTGACTTACGCGAATGTCGCGCCGATTTTTGCCAAACGCTGCCAAACCTGCCACAGTGAACATCCGACGAACCCCGCGTTTCCGGCACCGCCGCTTGGCGTCGCGCTGGACAGCTACGACCATGTCCACGCCGTTGCGGATCGTATCAGGCGCGTGGCTGTGGATTCGGATGTCATGCCGCTCGGCAACCTGACCGGCATGACCGATGACGAACGGCAAGAGCTGGGCGCATGGATTGCACAAGGAGCGCCCAAATGAGCGTGCGCTTCATACTCGATGGCGAGTTGATAGAGCTGGCCGGGGTCGATCCGACTGCGACCGTGCTCGATCATCTGCGCTACCGGATGGGCCGCACCGGCACCAAGGAAGGCTGCGCTGAAGGCGACTGCGGCGCCTGCACGGTGCTGGTTGGTTCGCTGGAAGGCGATGGCGCGGAGGGGGCGGTGCAATGGCGCGCGGTCAATTCCTGCATCCAGTTCCTGCCGATGCTGCACGGCAAGGCGCTGCTGACGGTTGAGAGTCTGTCCCGTAATTCTCCCCTCCCCTTCAGGGGCGGGGGCTCTCCGGATAGTGCGGTGCGTGGGGAAAGCCCCCACCCCACCCCTTCTCCTGAAGGGGAGGGGCTTGAGAACTGCACGCCGCTCCAATCCTGCATGGCCGCCAATGGCTCCTCCCAGTGCGGGTTCTGCACGCCGGGCTTCGTGATGTCGCTCTATGGCCGCGCCATCGGGGCGAGCGGATCGGACATGCCAGTGGCCGATGTGCTGGCGGGCAACTTGTGCCGCTGCACCGGCTATGGCCCGATCCTGGCGGCGGGCGAGGCCGTGGACAGTCTGCCGCGCGACGATGCCGCTCTGGCCGCGCAGCTTGCCGAAATCGCGGGGAAAAGTGCGTCCGGCGAATGGCAGGGCTGTCGCTGGTCCGCGCCCAGGACGAGCGAGGAACTGGCAGCGCTGCTGGCGGACTATCCCGATGCCCGCATGGTGGCCGGGGCCACCGATGTCGGCCTGTGGGTGACGAAGGGGCTGCGCACGCTCGGCACCGTGATCTTCCTCGGCGATGTGGCGGACCTTGCCACTATCGAGGAGACGGAGGAGGCGCTGATCCTCGGCGCGGGCGTGCGTTATGCCGATGCGCATGGCCATTTCGCGCGGCTGCACCCCGATCTGGGCGAACTGGTGCGGCGCATCGGCGGCTTGCAGGTGCGCAATGCCGGGACGGTGGGCGGTAACATCGCCAATGGCTCCCCCATTGGCGACGGCCCGCCCGCATTGATTGCGCTTGGCGCGGAGCTTACGCTGCGCAGCACCGGGGGGCGCCGGACGATGCCGCTGGAAGACTACTTCCTCGATTACGGCAAGCAGGACCGCCAGCCCGGCGAATTCGTGGAATCGATCCGCATTCCGCGTCCCGGCCCGAACGCGGTGATCCACATCGCCAAGCTCTCTCGCCGGTTCGATAGCGATATTTCGGCGGTCTGCGGGGCTTTCAACCTGACTGTCGAGCAGGGCACGATCACCGGCGCGCGCGTGGCGTTCGGCGGCATGGCGGCCACGCCCAAGCGCGCGGCTGGTTGCGAGAAGGCTCTGGTGGGCCGGCCGTTCGGCGAAGCGGCCATAGAGCGCGCTGCCGAAGCTCTGAAAGCGGACTTCAAACCCCTGAGCGACGTTCGCGGCTCGTCCGCCTATCGTCTGGATGTCGCCGCCAACCTGCTGCGTCGCTTGTGGCTGCGCGAGCAGGGCATGGTGGTTTCGGTGCTGGAGGCGCTCAATGGCTGAGCGCGATTCCGCCTGGAAGGTGCTGGAAAAACCTTCCCACCCGCATGACAGCGCGTTCCTGCACGTCACCGGCGAAGCGCGCTATGCGGATGATCTGGCCGAGCCTGCGGACATGCTCCACCTCGCCTTCGGGCAGAGCAGCGAGGCCCATGCGCGGATCGTCTCGCTCGATCTGTCCGACGTGCTGGCGGACGAAGGCGTGGTGGCCGTGTTCACTGCCGCCGATATTCCCGGCAGCAACGATGTCAGCCCCTTCGCGGGCGATGACCGGCTTCTGGCCGATGGCGAAGTGACGAGCCATGGCCAGCCGGTGTTCCTGGTCGCTGCCACCAGCCAGCGCGCCGCGCGCAAGGCGGCGCGGCTGGGCAAGGTTTCATACGAACCGCTGCCCGCCACGATCACCATGGCCGATGCGCGCCGCGAACAGTCGCTGATCGAACCTACCCAGCGCATGGCGCGCGGCGATGCCGCTGCCGCGCTGGAAGCCAGCCCGCACCGCCTTTCGGGTCGCTTCGAAATGGGCGGGCAGGACCACTTCTACCTCGAAGGGCAGATCGCCGTGGCGACGCCCGGGGAGGACGGGCAGGTCCATGTCTTCAGCTCCACCCAGCACCCCAGCGAAGTGCAGCAACTTGTCGCGCATATGCTCGGCCGCTCCTCCGCCGATGTGACGGTGGAAGTGCGCCGTATGGGCGGGGCCTTCGGCGGCAAGGAAACGCAGGCCGCGCTGTTCGCCGCCGCCGCCGCGCTCGTGGCGCAAAAGACCGGCCGTCCCGCCAAATTCCGCTGCGATCGCGATGACGACATGGTGATGACCGGCAAGCGCCATCCCTTCGAAGTCTCTTACGAAGTGGGCTTCGATGACGAGGGGCACCTGCTGGCGCTCTCGCTGTTCCTCTCTTCGAACTGCGGCGCAACGGTGGACCTGTCGCCTGCGATCAACGACCGGGCGATGTTCCATGCGGACAACTGTTATTTCCTGCCCGATGTCGAGATCGTTTCCGAACGGCTGAAGACCAACACTGTTTCCGCCACTGCGTTCCGGGGTTTCGGCGGCCCGCAGGGGATGCTGGCGATCGAGCGGATCGCCGATCATGTCGCCATGGTGCTCGGCAAGGACCCGCTCGAAGTGCGGCTGGCAAATCTCTACGGGCCCGATCGCACGGAAACGCAGTACGGCATGACTGTGGCCGACAATATCGCGCCGCAGTTGATTGCGCGCCTGCGCGAAAGCGCGCGCTATGACGACCGGGTGCGCGAAGTCGCGGCGTTCAACGCGCGCAGCCCGGTCATCAAGAAGGGCATCGCGCTCACCCCGGTGAAGTTCGGCATCAGTTTTACCACCACGCATCTCAACCAGGCGGGCGCGCTGGTGCATGTCTATGCCGACGGATCGATCCAGATCAACCACGGCGGCACCGAGATGGGGCAGGGCGTCTATGTGAAAGTGGCGCAAGTGGTCGCCGATGTCTTCGCCGTGCCGATCGAACAGGTGCGCATCACCGCCACCCGCACGGACAAGGTGCCCAACACGTCGGCTACGGCGGCCAGTTCGGGCGCCGATCTCAACGGCATGGCGGCCTATAACGCGGCCACCGCGATCCGTGAGCGGCTGGTGAATTTCCTTGCCCGCACCTACAATTGCGCCGAGGCGGACGTGCATTTTACCCCCGGCGGCGTGCTCGCGGGCGGCGAGACGCTCCGCTTTGCGGACGTAGCGCGCAAGGCCTATATCGGGCGCGTGGCGATGTCCTCCACCGGCTTCTACGCCACGCCGGACATCGAATATGACCGTGCCGCCCACAAGGGCCGTCCGTTCTACTACTTCGCTTATGGCGCGGCGGTGAGCGAAGTGGCCGTGGATACCCTGACCGGCGAGCACAAGGTGCTGGCGGTGGACATCCTCCACGATGTCGGCCGTTCGCTGAACCCGGTGATCGATGCCGGTCAGATCGAGGGCGGCTTCGTGCAGGGGCAGGGCTGGCTGACCACGGAGGAACTGGTCTGGGACGACAAGGGCCGCCTGCTCACCCACAGCCCCGCGACATACAAGATCCCCACCGCATCCGACCGCGCAAAGCATTTTACCGTCACCTTGTGGGACGGGGAGAACGTGGAGCCCACGATCAACCGCTCCAAGGCCGTGGGTGAGCCGCCGTTCATGCTGGCGATCTCGGTGTTCTCGGCGCTGAACCGCGCGATTGCCGCCACGGCGCCGGGCAAGCGCGACCTGCCGCCGCTCGATGCTCCGGCCACGTCAGAGCGTATCCTGAAAGCCATTGTCGGGCACAGGGCGTCATGACGCAGTGGATCGGATGGCTACGGCTGCCGCCGCAGGAGCCGTGTGCGCTCGTTTCGGTGCTTGCGACAGAAGGCTCCGCGCCGCGCGGGGCGGGCACGCGGATGCTGGTCATGGCCGAGGGGCAGCAGGGCACGATCGGCGGCGGGCAACTCGAATTCCGCGCTATCGAGCAGGCACGCGCGATCCTCGATCACCCCCGGGGCGCATGGCGCGTGCAGGACTATCCGCTGGGTCCTTTGCTGGGCCAGTGCTGCGGCGGACGCGTGCGCCTTCTGGTGGAACATGTGGACCCGGCGGGTCTCGACTGGCTGCACGATGCCGAACCGGGACGGATGCTGGAAACCGCGCTGGAGGACGGCGCCGTTACCCGCCGCATCTTCGAACGCGAGACCGTTACCCGCCAGTCCGCGCGGGGCGAGCGCCCCGGCGTGGGCACGCGCATGATCGAGCCGGTGGGCGAGCGTCCGCGCCCGGTCTATCTGTTCGGCGCGGGTCATGTCGGGCAAGCGGTTGCCCGGCACATGACCGGCCTGCCGTTGCAACTGGCGTGGTTCGATACCCGGCCTGAGCTGGAAATCCTCGACGGTGTGACCGTGGTGGCTGAAGAGGATATCGCGCGCTGCATCGAGGAAGCGCCTGCGGATGCGGCCATCGTGATTCTCACTCACGATCACCCGCTGGACTATCATCTGACGCTGACGGCGCTCGGGCGCGATCCGCTGGCGTTTGTGGGGCTGATCGGTTCGTCCACCAAGATCGCGCGGTTCAAGTCGCGGCTGAAGGCGGACGGGATTTCCAAGGAAGCGCTTTCGCGCCTCACCGCGCCGATTGGCGTGCCGGGCGTGCGGGGCAAGGAGCCCGATGTGATCGCTATCGCCGTGCTGGCGCAACTGCTGCAATTGAGAGGGCAATGATGGTCTCTGCCCGAACCGATTCGCCCTGTCGCCCTTCGGCTGGTTGGCGGGCCAGCCGTTCAGGACGGGCCGCCCTTCGGGTGGCGATGGGGAGGGGGACCTCCGGCGCAGCGGGTGGTGGAGGGGGTTCAAAACCCCTCCGTCATTCGCCGCGCGAATGCCACCTCTCCATTTCCTGCGGGAACAGGGAGGACCGGCTATGATCCGCGCTTATCGCGCCGAACTGCTGTCCGTCGCCGAAGACCCCCGCGATGCTCCCGATGCGGTACGTCACGAGGCGGACGGCCTGCTGGTGGTCGAGGATGGAATCGTCATCGCCCGCGGCGCTTATGCCGATCTGGCGAAGCGCTATGCGGATATCCCGGTCGAAACGCTGCCCGGCCTTGTCGTGCCCGGTTTCGTGGACGCGCACGTCCATTACCCGCAGACCGACCGCATCGCCTCGCACGGCGAGCAATTGCTGGACTGGCTGGACCGGCACATCTTCCCGGCGGAGCAAGCCTTCGCGGACAAGGCCCACGCCGATGCGGTGGCGGCATTCTTCCTCGATGAATTGCTGCGCAACGGCACCACCAGCGCGCTGGTCTATCCCACGGTGCATGAACAGTCGGTCGATGCCCTGTTCGAGGCCGCGCTGGAGCGGCGGATGCGCATCGTCTCGGGCAAAGTGCTGATGGACCTGGGGCCCGAAAGGCTGAAGGATACCGTAGCCTCCGGCCGCGCCGGAACCGAAGCGCTGATCCGCCGCTGGCGGGGGCGCGGGCGGCTGGGCTATGCCGTGACGCCGCGTTTCGCGCTCGCTTCCACCGATGCACAGCTTGCCGATGCCGGGGCGCTGCTGGCCGAGCATCCCGACGTGCTGATGCACACGCATCTGGCTGAGAACGTGCACGAATGCGCGGCGGTGGCGGCACGCTTTTCCGAAGCGGCAGACTACCTCGATGCCTATGACCGCTTCGGGCTTGTCACGCCGCGTTCGGTCTTCGCACACGGCATCCACCTTTCGGACCGCGCCTGCTCGCGGCTGCATGAGAGCGGGGCGGGGATCGCAGTGTGCCCGAGTTCGAACCTGTTCCTCGGCTCCGGCTTCTTCAATTTCGGGCAGGCGGAGCGGCACAGGCTGCGGCTGGGGCTGGGCACCGACGTGGGGGCGGGGACGTCGTTCTCCATGCTCTACACCGCCGGGCTCGCCTATCAGGCCGCACTGGCGCGAGAGGAGCGGCTGGATCCCTTCCGCGCGCTTTATCTGGCGACGGCCGGCAGCGCTGCGCTGCTGCATATCGGGGACAGAGTCGGCGCGCTGGAAGCGGGGCAGGAGGCGGATTTCGCCGTCCTCGACACGTCCGCCACGCCTCTGCTCGCCCGCCGCACGCACGGGGCGGACCTTGCGGAACGTCTTTTCGCGTTGCAGATTCTCGGTGACGACCGCGCTGTTGCACGAACGTATGTGCTGGGCCAATGCGTCTGGCAAAGGGCCCATTTATGACCGATCTCGACACTTTCATCGCTGGCCTGCCCAAGGTCGAACTGCACCTGCATATCGAAGGCAGCCTGGAGCCGGAACTGATGTTCGAACTGGCCCGGCGCAACGGCGTGGATATCCCCTTTGCTTCGGTGGAGGAGGTGCGTGCGGCCTATGCCTTTTCGAACCTGCAGGATTTCCTCGACATCTATTACGCGGGCGCGAACGTGCTGCGCACCCGGCAGGATTTCCACGATCTCGCCGCCGCTTATTTCGCGCGCGCGGCGGCGGACGGCGTGGTCCATGCCGAGATCATGTTCGATCCGCAGACCCACACCGACCGGGGCATTCTCTTCGCCGAAGTGATCGAAGGCCTGCTCTCCGCCATGGCTGAGGCCGAGGCGCAGCATGGCATGACCAGCAAGCTGATTCTCTCGTTCCTGCGCCACTTGTCCGAAGAGGCCGCGTTCGAAGTTCTGGCCATGGCCGAGCCCTGGCTCGACAGGATCGAGGCGGTGGGGCTGGACAGTTCCGAAGTCGGCCATCCCCCGGTGAAATTCGCGCAGGTCTTCGAGGCCGCGCGCGCCAGGGGGCTGAAACTCACCGCCCACGCCGGAGAGGAGGGGCCGCCCGAATATGTCTATCAGGCGCTCGACGTGCTGCATGTCGACCGGATCGATCACGGCAACCGCGCGCTGGAAGACCCGGTGCTGGTCGATCGACTGGCAGAGACGGGCATGACGCTGACGGTTTGCCCGCTTTCCAACCTCAAGCTCTGCGTGGTGGACGATCTGGGCGATCACCCTATCGACCGGATGCTGGCGCTGGGCCTCAAGGCCACGGTCAATTCGGACGATCCGGCCTATTTTGGCGGCTATATCGGCGACAATTTCAAAGCCGTGGCCAAGGCGCGCGGGCTCGACCGCGAAGAGATCGTGACGTTGGCGCGCAACAGTTTCACCGGCTCGTTCCTGCCGCCCGAAGCGATTGCAGCGCACCTCGAAAAGATCGAAACTTACCTGGCGGCGTACGCATAATGCGGCGGATTATCGGATTGTTCGCCGCGCTGTGGCTCGTGGCGGTGCTTTCGTGCGGCCCGGCCCATGCCGAGGCCGCCAGGCGCAAAGTCATCATCGACGACGAGGGCTTCACCCTCATGCACCTGATGCTGCTGGAAAGCGACAGGATCGACGTCATCGGCATCACCAGCGTTTCCGGCAATACATGGGCCAACCGGGCAACGGCCATGGCGCTGCGGGGCCTGGAAATCGCGCACCGACCGGATGTGCCGGTGGTGCAGGGCGCCACCTACCCGCTGCTCAATTCCGAAGCGCTGACCGAGCGCTGGGAAGCGCTCTACGGCAAGCTCACGTGGAAAGGCGCGTGGATGAAGAAGTGGGCCGAGCCCACCGTGCAGAGCGATGCGGTCTATCATGGCCCGAACGATCCCGTCGATCTGCCGCAGGGCAATCCCGCGCTGAAAGCCTCGCCCGAGATTGCGGCCAATTTCGTGATCCGCATGGTTCACCAGTATCCCGGGCAGATCACCATCGTCGCCTGCGGTCCGTTGACCAACCTGGCGCTGGCGCAGCGGCTGGACCCGCAGTTCGCGTCGCTCGTGGGCGAACTGATCTACATGGGCGGCAGCTTCAATCCGCATCAGGTGCTGGACAACGTATCGGCGGCGGATTTCGCGCGCGAATATGCCAATTCGCCCCGGCGAGAATTCAACGCCCGCTTCGATCCTGAAGCGGCAAGCATCGTCTCGCGCAGCCCCTGGCCAAAGCTGACGGTGATCCCCGCCGATCCCTCCACCGCCACCCAGCTTACGCCGGGCCTGCTGAAGCGGCTGGCGAAAGCGGCCACGCCCGATATCGGCAAGTTCATTGCGACAATGGAACCCGGCTTCCCGTTGTGGGACGAGATCGCTGCGGGCTATGTGCTCGATCCCGGCATCGTCACCGAGGCGGAAGACCTCTATGTCGATTACAACACCCAGTTCGGCCCCGGCTACGGCGATACGCTGAGCTGGCGCGAGCACTACCAGCCAGGGCTTGACGAACAGAAGACCCACGTGGTGCGGGCTATCGATCCGAAACGGCTGGAAGCGGTGATGGTGGAGGCCATGGCAGAAGGCGCGATGCGGGGGGACTGAAGCGGTGCAGTCGGCGCCTCCGGCAGACGAGTCGAGTGTTCAGATTTCTCCTCACTCGTCATGCTGAACTTGTTTCAGCATCCATCGTGCCGCACAATCGGAACTTGGATTGATGCGTCTTATTCACGTCTGGAAGTCTGTCCGGTAGCGGAATGGCATGATCGGAACGGCAGGACGAGCCGCCTGATGGACCCTGAAACACGTTCAGGGTGACGATTTCGGTGTTTCTGCCTTATGTCGGCAATGTCAGCGTTTTCGAAACGCCCGTTTCAAGGTTCTCCTGCCGGCGGAGGATGGGAAACTGGCCTGCCTGTGCTGCACGGCAGGGGCTGCGAACTACTTCGCAGCAGCGGGTTCGATCAGATCCCACAAGTTGCCATAGAGGTCTTCGAATACCGCAACGGTTCCATAAGCCTCATACGACGGTGCGCGCACGAACCGCACGCCGCGTTCGCGATAGGTGGCATAGTCGCGGGCGAAATCGTCGGTTTCCAGAAACAGGAACACGCGTCCGCCGCTCTGTTCGCCAATGGCCGCGCGTTGCCGGTCATTTGCGGCCCGGGCCAGCAGCAAAGCGCTGGCCCCGCCCTTGGGGGCCACCACGACCCAGCGCTTTTCCGGGGTAAGCTGCGTGTCCTCGCGCAGTTCGAACCCCAGCTTGCCGACGTAAAACGCAATGGCCTCATCGTAGTCGGCGACTACCAATGCCGTCAGGCCAAGGCGTTGGGCCATGCTGGTCAGAGATCCTTCGCGTCCAGCCAGTGCTCGGTTTCCGGTGCCATATAGTGCATCATCCGGTCGAGCAGCGCTTCGGGTTCGCGTTCGATCATCAGCATCGCGCGGTGGCGGTCCTGCAGGAAGCCTTCCTCCACGATCTTGTCGATGAACTGGGTGAGCCCGTCGTAGAAATCGCCCACGTTGAGCAGGCCCACCGGCTTCTTGTGATAGCCCAGCTGCGCCCAGCACCAGGCCTCGAACATTTCCTCGAACGTGCCGATGCCGCCGGGCAGGGTGACGAAGCCGTCCGCCAGATTGGCCATCATCGCCTTGCGTTCGTGCATGGTCTTCACCACGTGCAGTTCGGTAATGCCGTGGTGGTCCTTTTCGCGGGCGCGCAGGGCTTCGGGGATGACGCCGATCACTTCGCCGCCCGCCGCGCACACGGCATCGGCGATCACGCCCATCAGGCCGACTTCACCGCCGCCATAGACAAGGCCGATGCCGCGCTGGGCGAGCAGGGTGCCGAACTGCGTGGCGGCTTCGCGATAGACCGGGCTGCGGCCCGCAGACGAGCCGAGGTAGACGCAAATGCGCATGAGTGGGGAGCTTCTTTCGTTTGGTGTATCAGGAAAGGCGTTCGGGGACCGACATTGCCTCTTCGACGATGCTGTCCCTGGTGCCCAGCGATTCCCATGGGAACACGAACCAGCGCTTGTCCTCGGTCCGGTCGATCGTGTCAGCCCAGAAATCGACTTCGGCGCTGGAGCTGCGATTGTTGATGACGACGGCAAAGCGCATGTTGGCCGTATCGCCGCCCGCCTCGGTGAACTTGCCGCGCAAGTACTGGATGGTGCCGCCGCTGTCGTTGATGTCGTCGACGAAGAGCATGCGTTTGCCCTCCGCGCTCATCCCTGCGACTTTGGCCAGCAGTTCGTCGGCAAAGCCGGGCACTTTCGAGGAATGGTCGATCGATAGCATCGGCAGTTCGAGCTGGTGCGAGATATAGACGCCCGGCGCCAGCCCGCCGCGGCCGATGCCGATCACAAAGTCCGGCAGCCAGCCGTCCTCACGCACCTTGCGGGACTGCACGCGCACCTTGGCGAGGAAATCCTCGTAATATTCGAGGTAGTGGAGTTCGGGCTCGGCGGTCGGGCTCATACGTCGCGAATCCTGTGCGCTGAATATTGGGAGAACCGACAAAGCTATTGCGTTCGTGCCGCAGGTGCAATCGCGGTGCTGCGATTTACGCGCGGTTTTCCTCGGCGCGATTCATCGAGGCGGAATAGCTGAGCTGGGCGAAGCCGTTCTCGATCTCGCTGAGGACGAGCCCTGCCGCATAGGAGGGCGTGCGCGCCGAATTGGTGCACAGTGCCAGCGTCATCGGCCGCAGCAGGGCATCGGATATGCGCGTGAAGGAGAGCAGGCCCGCCTGCACTTCAGTGATCACGTCAAGCGAGGTCAGGATGCCGATGCCGCTGCCCTGGAGAACCAGCGAGGTGATCATCTGGATATTGTCGGAACTGGCCTTGCGGTCCAGTTCCATGCCGGTGGCGCCTTCCAGTACGGCAACCTGCTGACACACCGCCAGCGGCTCGGCCGGGACGATCAGCGGCGATCCGGTACAGGCCGAAAAGCGCGCTTCCGGCAGTTCGGCAAGGGCATGGCCAGGCAGCGTTACGAAGCCGAGCACTACTTCCACGAAAGCGCGTACCGACAAGTCCCGGTAGGATTGCGGCTCGAACAGGATGCCGAAGTCCACTTCGCCGTTGGCTACGGCCTTGCGCACGGCATCGTTCTCCAGAACCTTCACGCCCACGGTGATACCCGGATAGCGGCTCTGGATCGATTGGATCGCGGCGGGAATGTGGCCTTTGGCCAGCGCATCGATAATCGCCATTTCCACATGGCCTCGTTTCAACCCGAGCAAATCCTCGATCTGGGCGCGCACGTCGATCATGTTCTTGTTCCAGCGGTTGCCCGCTGCCATCATGATCTCGCCCGCCGCCGTGAGGCGAAGGCCGCTGGGCAGCCGCTCGAACAAGGGTGTGCCGATTTCTGCTTCGACATTGAGAATCTGGCGCGCGATGGCCGAGGCGGAGACGTTGAGTTCGTCCGCGGCCTTGCGGATCGAGCCCAGTCGTCCGACAGCCATGAAGTAGCGAAGGAAGCGTGAAAACGCAGGCATGGAGCGCGTCTTACCGACCTGCTCTAATTTTTGCAACGCACCGTGGGATTCATTGCGTTTGCTCGCACCAAGTCAAGTGCATAGGATTTGCGATACCATCGAAAGGTGCGGCCGGCCCGGCATCCGTTTTCCGCCTCATTCGCGGCGAGGGATGCCGGCCGTTTTCTACGCGCTCGGGCGGGACGCAAATCCACTTGAGTTTGCCGAACCGGTATTGTTGCACGCCGCGCTGCGGGGGCTGGGGAATGTTGATGAGTCGAAACGAGCGCCCGTCGGGGGCACGTCTGCGCGCGCTGGCCGGCATGGCCGGAGTTGCGCTGTCGTTCGTTTCGGCGCCGTTCGTTTCGACGATGGCCCGGGCCGATGCCGTCAGCGAAGCGGCGGCATCGGCGATGCTGGATAAGGTTTCCGGCAATGCCGCGCGTTTGCGCATGTTCCTGCAGGCGATGCCCAAGGGCGGGGATCTGCACAATCATCTGGGCGGCAGTGTCTATGCCGAGGATTTTCTTGAAGTCGCAGCGCTGAAGGGCATGTGCGCGGATATCGGGATTACCCGCATCGTACCCGGCCCCTGCGAGGACGATCTCAAGATCGCGAACATGGCGGCACGGCAGCCTTTTGTCTATGCCCGGTTGGTCGATGCCCTGTCCACACGCGGCTATCAGCGGGGTGTCGGCGCGGACGAAGTATCCGGTCATACCCAGTTCTTCCGCAGTTTCAGCCGGTTCGGCCCCGTCGCCGAGGGGGAGAACGGGCGCTGGCTGGCGTTGGCCCGGCAGAGCGCGCGGCGAAACCAGGTCAGTTATCTGGAATTGATGCTCGATCCGCCCGGTTTTGTGAAATTCGTGCAGGGTGCCGGAGCGGGGCCGGTGGACGAAGCCGGGATCGCCGCGCTCTATGCGGCGGATAGAGCGGAGCTTGCGCCGCTGCTCGATAGTTACACCCGGGAAATCGACGGGATCGAGAGCAAGGCGAACGCGCAACTGGCATGCGGCAGTACAAAGGCCGATCCGGCTTGCGATGTCGCCGTGCATTATCTGACATACGCCTTGCGAGGCCTTCCGCCGCGCATGGTCTTTCGCACGTTGCTGGCCAGTTTTGCGGTAGCACACCGCGATCCGCGCGTCGTGGGCGTGAACATCGTCATGCCTGAGGACGATCCTGTGGCGCTGCGCGATTATGGCCTGCACATGGCGATGTTCCGCTTTCTGGAAGCGAAGTATCCCGATGTGAATGTGACGATGCACGCGGGTGAACTGGCGCTGGGACTGGTCCCTCCCGAGGATATTGCCGATCATATTGCCCGCGCCGTTGCATCCGGTGCGCGGCGGATCGGTCATGGAACTGATATCGCTTACGAGGACAAGGCGCCCGAGACACTGGCCCGCATGGCGCGCGAAGGCATTGCCGTGGAAGTCAACCTTACAAGCAATGCCGTGATTCTGGGCGTGAAGGGCGGCGAACATCCGATCGCGCTGTACCGCAGCATGGGCGTGCCGGTGGCACTATCCACTGACGACGAGGGAGTGCTGCGTTCGGACATGACCAACGAATACCGCCGCGCCGTTATGGAGCAGGGGCTGGGCTACGCCGATCTTAAGGAATTGGCCCGCGCGAGTCTGGAATATGCCTTCCTGCCGGGCGCCAGCCTGTGGCGGGCGGGCAAGCCGGGAACCCCGGTAGAGGCGTGTTCTGCTCCGTTTACGGGCGAACGCTGCCAGTCTTTCCTCGCATCGAGCGAGAAGGCCCGCCTTCAGGCCGATCTCGAAGGCCGTTTCGACCGGTTCGAGCATGATCTCGGCCGCTTCACTCATCCACAAGGTTCCTAGGAGGCGCCGGTCTTTACGTATTCGTCAATCCGAATTTTCATGTATTGATGCACTGCACAAGATAACGATTGTAGGGAGAGGTGGGTCATAAACACATATGCGGCGGGAAGAGCGGAAAACCCGTATCCGCCGCCATCAGGGGGTTAGACACGATGGCTAAGCACCATTCCGTTGATACGCCGTTTGCCACTGCAGCGCGGCGCAAGCCGTTCCTTGCAATCGCGACCGGTCTTTTTTGCTGCACGGCACTGACTACGCCAGCTTTCGCCGACGATGCCGCCGAGGAACCGTCGGGTGAAATCGTCGTTACCGGCTCGCTGAACGCTCTGCCGGTTTCGGACGTCGGCTCGGTGTTCGGTTTCGAGAAGACGCTGGTGGAAACGCCGCGCTCGGCTTCGACGATCAGTTCGGAGCAGATGGAACGTTTCGGCATTACCGATATCTATGACCTGGTCGCGCAGGCGCCGGGCACGTTCACCAATTCGTTCTTCGGTGTCGGCGGCGCGCTCGACATTCGCGGCACGCCGGGTGAAGTCTATTTCCGCGGCATGCGCCGTCTCGACAACCCGGGCAACTACCCGACCCCGATCGGTGCGTCCGACCGCATCGACATCGTGCGCGGCCCGGCCTCGCCGATCTACGGCCCGTCGAAGACTGGCGGCTACATGAATTTCGTGCCGAAGAGCGCGCGCGTGAAAGGGGGCGCGCTGCTCAGCAAGCCGGAAGGCGAGGTGAGCTACGTCGGCGGGAGCTGGAGCAAGAGCGATCTGTCCGCCAACATTCGCGGCCCGCTGCAGCTCGGCAGCCAGGCGATCGGCTACAGCCTCTATGCCGAGATCGAGGATTCGGGCAGCTATTACCGCAACATGTCCACCAAGCAGACGATTCTGCAGGCCTCGTTCGATACCGATCTCGGCTCGAACGTGCGCATGGAATTCGGGGGGATGTACCAGAATTTCCGCGGGCAGCAGAACGGTGGCTGGAACCGCCTGACGCAGGACCTTGTCGACAACGGTACTTATATCACCGGGACGGCGCAGCCGCTCGATACCAACGGTGACGGACAGATTTCGCCGGAAGAGATCAATGCCAAGGGCGGCACTGCCGCCTTCTCGCCGTTCCGTCCCTCGGCTTCGATGTTCACGAACGCGGACTTTATCGGAACCGTATTGCCGCTGGTCAATCCCGGCACGGCCAAGCTGAGCCGCAGGGACGTGCTTGCCGGCAAGAACGACAAGCTCAACAACAAGGCAACGACGCTCTATTGGGATACCACGTTCACGTCGGATGGCGGGCTGGAGATCAAGAACCAGCTGTTCTACGATGGCTACAAGAACTTCAACGAGAATTCCTATGGCTTCTCGCAGTTCCACAATTCCTGGGTGATCGAGGACAAGATCACGATCTCGAAATCCTACGAGACCGAGGCGGGCAAGTTCTCGTTCCAGCTTTCACCGTCGATCCGCCATACGCATTTCAAGCATGGCGATGATTTCAACTACGAATACTTCCATCGCGTCGATTTGACGCAAGGTTACACGCCCGCATCGGACCGCCTGCTGTCGACCGAGTGCGACTGCGATTATTCCAACTATCTTTCTGGCTATTACAATGACTTCGGGTTCGCCGGTCTCGCCGATCTCGATTTCAACTTCGGGCTCGATCTGACCCTGGGCGCGCGTTACGACAGCATCCACGCCAAGTCGACGAACGACCCGTCGAAGCTGCGCGTGGCGCCGGCGCAAGTATCCGCCAGCGATACCGACGGCGGCTGGTCGTGGACGGCGAGTGCCTCATACAAGCTGCCGCTTGGCCTGATCCCTTATGTTACCGCCTCGCAGCAGTCGACCGTGGTGGCCGGGCAGGGCGCCGAGATCAGCACCGGCAATCTGGCGGCCGGCACCTGGATTTCGGCGTCGCGGCTCTATGAAGGCGGCCTCAAGGGCAGCTTCCTCGATGACCGCCTTTATGCCGCGGTGTCGGTCTACAAGCAGAAGCGTACCGACTACAGCGTGCAGTCGAGCACGGTGAACCAGGCGGTCGAGACCAAGGGGCTGGAAGCTGAAATGCGCTGGTCGGTGGACAGCCACCTGCTGCTGACCGCCGCCTATACCCGGACCAAGGTCTACAACCTCACGTTCCTGAACGCAGGCCGAACCTTCAGCTTCTTCGGTATCGACGATCTGGTGAACGTGACCGATCCCTCGCTGATCCTGGGCGGTCAGCCGGGCGGCTTCGTGCCGATCCCGGACAAGGAAGCCTCGCGCCGCCAGGGCATCCCGACCAACCTCTACTCGGCGACCGCGACGTATGCTTTCGACAACGGCATCGCGCTGTCGGGCAGCATCGTGCAGGTGGATTCGGTCTATTCGGGCCAGTCGCGCGCGGTGAAGCTGCCGTCCTACACGCTGGTCGATCTGGGTTTGTCGTACTCGACCGGTCCGTGGCTGTTCCGTGCTGTGGTGAAGAATGCGACGGATGCGAAGTATTTCCGTGCCAACTTCACTGAACTGTTCGGCTCCACGATCGCGCTGCCGGAACGGCCGCGCAGCTTCCAGGGCACGATCTCCTACAAGTTCTAAGCTCTCCCAACAGCAGGGGGCGTCGAGGTAACCCGACGTCCCTTGTTTTTCATTGTTTTTTATTCGAGGTATTCGATGCGCCTTCTGAACCGTGCCGCGCTGATTGCCGGGGCCTGTTTCGCCCTCGGTCTGCCGGGCGTAACCGCTCTTGCCGAAACGGCAACCGTGCCGGACATTTCCGCCTGCGAGCCGGGTGCGCCTTGCGCGACGCCGCTGCCGGTCAAGGTCGTGATCGTCTCGCTGTTCGAGATCGGCCAGGACGAGGGCGATACGGCGGGCGAATTCCAGCTCTGGAAAGCGCGGCGGGGGCTGACCACGCGCATCCCGTTTCCGCAGAGCTTCCACGATCTCTACTACAATCCCGAGACGCAGGTTCTGGGCATGGTGACTGGCATCGGCACGGCCCGCTCCACCGCCGCGACGATGGCGCTGGGGCTCGATCCGCGTTTCGATCTGTCGAAGGCCTACTGGCTGGTGGCGGGCATTGCCGGGATCGATCCCGAGAACGCCTCGATTGGCTCGGTCGCCTGGGCGCGCTACGTCGTCGACGGCGATCTGGCGCATGAAATCGATCCGCGCGAGATTCCGGCAGACTGGGGCTTCGGCTATTTCCCCCGCCAGACCAAGGGGCCGAACGACATGTCTGGAAAGCCTGATCCTTCGGGTGGGGAGATGTTCCGGATCAACCCCAGCCTGGAAACGTGGGCCTATAATCTGACCAAGGGCATCGAACTGCCCGATTCCGAAGTGATCGCCGGGGAACGCGCCAAGTTCACCGAGACCCCGCCCGCGCAGGAGCCGCCTTTCGTGCTCGAAGGCGAGCAGCTTTCGGCGATGACGTTCTGGCACGGCAAGCTGATGACCGACTGGGCCAATTCCTGGGTTCGCTACTGGACCGGCGGCAAGGGCGATTTCGTCACCTCCGCGATGGAAGACACCGGCGTGCTGACCTCGCTGACTTATCTCGACAACATCGGCCGGGCGGACCGGGACCGCGTGCTGGTGATGCGCGCGGGCTCCAACTACACGATGCCGCCGCCAGGCGTCGATGCGGCGACGTATCTGCTGCGCGAGAACGAGGGCTATGCCGGACTCAACGCGGCTGTAGAGAACCTCTATACGGTGGGCTCCAAGGTGGTCGACGAACTGCTCGATCACTGGGACAAGTATGAGGACGCGACGCCTTGAAAAGGGGAAGTGCCTGGAAGTGCCACGCTCAACATCTTCGCTCGACACGAACGGGCGTTATGCTGTTGATCAAGCGCGCCGGTGAATGAGGCTCACTCTCGTCAGCCATGCCGTTGTCCTCGTTGCGATGGACGTTGCACGGCGCGAGTTTGCCGACGGGGCCATGGCCTTTCGGGATGGGGTGATCGTGGCGGTGGGAACCAGCGCGGAGCTGGCTCCGCTGGCGGATGACGCGGACAAGGTGATCGAGGCGCGCGGCTGTGTGGTCACGCCGGGCCTCGTCAACACGCATCACCACTTGTTCCAGACGCTGACCCGGGCACTGCCGGGGGCCATCAACGTCTCGCTGTTCGGCTGGCTCAAGCGGCTCTATCCGATCTGGGCGCAGTACCGGCCCGAAGACGTCTTCGCCGCCACGCAGTTGGGCCTGGCCGAACTGGCGCTGTCCGGTTGCACGATGAGTTCGGACCATCACTATCTGTTTCCCGAAGGCGTGCGGCTTGACGATTCGATCCATGCCGCGCGGGATATGGGCCTGCGTTTTCATGCCACGCGGGGCTCGATGAGCGTGGGCGAGAGCGAGGGTGGCCTCCCGCCCGATAGCGTGGTGGAAGATGAAGAGGCGATCCTCGCCGATACGATCCGCCTGATCGATGCTTTCCACGATCCCGCCGAGGGTGCGATGCTGCGCGTGGCGGTGGCGCCATGCTCGCCCTTTTCGGTGAGCCCGGACCTGATGCGCCAGTCCGCGCTGCTCGCCCGCGACAAGGGCGTGATGATGCACACGCATCTGGCAGAAGACGCGGATGACGTGGCCTTCTCGCTCGAACGGTTCGGCTGCCGTCCCGGCCAATATGCCGAGGAGCTGGGCTGGACCGGGCCGGACGTGTGGCACGCCCACTGCGTCCAGCTCGATGCCGCCGAGATCGGCCTGTTCGCCCGCACCCGCACCGGCGTGGCGCATTGCCCCTGCTCGAACTGCCGCCTCGGTTCGGGCATCGCACCGGTGCGCGCGATGCTGGATGCGGGCGTGCCGGTGGGGCTGGGGGTGGACGGTTCCGCCTCCAACGACAGCGGACACCTGCTGAACGAGGCGCGCCAGTCGCTGCTGCTCCAGCGCGTGCAGCAGGGTGCGGACAGGTGCGATCCGCGAGAGGCCTTGTGGCTGGCAACGCGCGGGGGTGCCGAGGTTC